>DATAKR010000118.1:0-28070 GCA_036261495.1 Acidimicrobiales bacterium
CCCGACGGCGGAGATGACGACCGGCCGGCGCGCGACCTCGACGCCGCCGCGCGGCGGGCGGCGATCGAGGGCGGCACGCCCCAGGCGGTCGGGCGCGACATCGCGCTCGGCGCCGGTGGGTTCGCCGACGACACCGCGCCGGTCGATGCGCTCGTGGCGGTCCGATCGCCGGCCGGCGAGTGGGTCGTCGCCGAGACGCTGACCGAGGCGCGCCGGCGCGCGGGGAAGGTGCAGGGTCGCCGATCGACGGCGGCGCTCACCCATCCGCTGGCCGTGCCCGACGGCGACTGGGACGTGAGGTTGCGAACGACGTGGGTCGAGCCCGGCTACCTGGAGCCCGACGCGTCGTGGTGCGAACCCGGGGGCGAGCCCTACACGCCGCTGGCGAACGGTGGCGCGTTCGGCGGCAAGCGACATGCCGTGGTCGGTGAGGTCGCCCGGCGGCTGGCCCACGAGCACGGACGGCCGGTGCGGGTGGTGCTCGCTCGCGAGGACGTCGTCCGCATGGGGGTCAAGCGCCCGCCCGTCGCTGCCGGCGTCCGCACCGATGGCACCGGCGCGATGCGCGTGGTGCGGACGCCTGGGATCACCGACGCCATCCGCCTCGTCGCGCCCGGGCTCGAGGTCGAGGAGGTCGACGTCGCGGGGCCGCCCACATCGACGGATGTGCGCGCCGCGGGCTGGGCGGAGGCGGCCGTGCTGCTCGCGGCCGTGTCGGGCCGGGCCACGGTGACCTCGCCCGACGGCGCCAGCGCGACCGCCTCGATCTCGAGCGATGGCAGCATCGTGGTGCGCGTGTCGTGCGGCGAGCCGCTCGATGAGACGGTGCTCCGGTCCTACTGCATCGGCGCCGCCCACATGGCGCTCGGCTGGGTCCGGTCGGAGGGCATCGGGGTCGACGCCTCGGGCGCCGTCCACGACCTCACGATCCGCTCGTTCGGCATCCTTCGCGCCAAGGACACGCCTCGGATCGATGTGGAGATCGAGCCGTCGAGCGCGCCGCCGGTGAACGGGTCAGATGCGGTGTTCGCCGCAGTGGCCGCCGCCGCGTGGTTGGATCGGGGTCTACCGCAGGACTGGCCCACCGATCGAGGGAGCTACACGTGAGCGACACGCCGAGCCGGCCCAAGCCCGTCGGCCCCTACTCGCCCATCGTCCGCGCCGGCGACTGGCTCGTGTGCTCGGGCCAGCTCGGCATGAACGACGGTGCCCTCGTCGAGGGTGGCATCGTCGGCCAGACGCGGCAGGCGATGGCGAACCTCGCCGCCCTCCTCGAGAACGAGGGGGCGTCACTCGCCGATGTGGTGAAGACCACCGTGTTCCTCGCCTCGATCGACGACTGGCCGGCGATGAACGAGCCGTACCTCGAGGCACTCGGTGACGCCCGCCCGGCCCGCTCGGCGTTCGCGGTCGGCGGGTTGCCCCTCGGTGCACTCGTCGAAATTGAGGCGTGGGCGTTCGTCGGGGGAAGATGACGACGTGATCGGAGCCGCCATCATCGTCGTCGTCCTGCTCGCCCTGCCGACGCTGTTCCTCATCACCGGTGGCGTGCTGTCGGGCGTGGTGGGCTGGTTGCTCAAGGACAATGCCGACGCCACCCACGAGGGCAGCGAGCTCATCGACCTCAACTACTGATCGCCGCCGCTCGGGGCTACAGGCTCCAGCGCGGCTGGCCGAACCGGTAGCCCACTGACCGGACGGTCTGGATCAGGTTCGCCTGTTCCTCGCCGAGCTTGGCGCGAAGGCGCCGGATGTGGACGTCGACGGTGCGGGCCCCGCCGTAGTACTCGTAGCCCCACACCCGGGAGAGCAGCACTTCGCGCGTGAACACCTTGCCGGGGTTCTGGGCGAGGAACTTGAGCAGCTCGTACTCCATGTAGGTGAGGTCGAGCGGCCGGCCCCCGATCGCGGCCTGGTACGTCTCGAGGTTGAGCACGAGCGGCCCGTACTCGACGAGCTCGGGGCGGGTGCCGGTACCGGTACGCCAGAACAGGTGCTTGAGCCGGGCCTCGAGCTCGCGGGGGTGGAAGGGCGAGAGGCAGAAGTCGTCGAAGAGGTCGTCTCGCAGCTCGAGATCGCCGAGCTGCGTGCCCGACACGAGCAGCAACATGGGCTCGAGGGGAAGGTCGCGCCGCCGCAGGGCGCGGGCCAGCGCGAAGGCACCTTCGGGGTCGCGGTCGGCGCACACGATGGCGCCGGCCCAGCCCTCGTCCGGTTCGATGCGCGCCGCGTCTTCGGGTGTCGCCGCCGACTTCCAGGGGTAGCCCGACAGGTCGAGGGCCTGGGCGAGCTCCGGCGGCGGCGGATCCGGGAAGAGCAGGAGGGGTTCCATGACGAGCCCTACAGCGTGGGAAAGTACCGGTCGAGCTCGAACGGCGTGACCTGGGTGCGGTAAGAGGACCATTCGTCGCGCTTGTTGCGGATGAACCATTCGAAGACGTGCTCACCGAGCGCGTCGGCGACGAGCTCCGACCGCTCCATCTCGTCGATCGCCTCGCCGAGGCTCGACGGCAGCGAGTCGATGCCGTCGGCCATGCGCTCCTCCGGCGTCATCTCGAACACGTTGGCGGCCGTCTCGGCCGGAAGGCTGTAGCCCTTCTCGATGCCGCGGAGACCGGCGGCGAGCACGACGGCGAAGGTCAGGTAGGGGTTGCAGGCGGGATCGGGCGCCCGGTACTCGATGCGCGTCGAGTCGGTTCGGCCCTTCTTCGAGTGGGGCACGTTGACGATCGCCGAACGGTTGTTGCGGGCCCAGCTCACGTAGACCGGCGCCTCGTATCCCACGACGAGTCGCTTGTAGGAGTTGACCCACTGGTTGGTGACGGCCGTGATCTCACGGGCGTGGGCCAGCAGACCGGCGATGAAGCCCTTGGCCACCGACGAGAGGCCGTACTCGTCGCTCGCGTCGTGAAAGGCGTTGGCATCGCCTTCGAACAGCGAGAAGTGGGTGTGCAGACCGGAGCCCTGCTCGCCGAACACGGGCTTCGGCATGAAGCTCGCGTGCACGCCGCGCTCCTGGGCCATCTCCTTGATCACCATGCGCACGGTCATCAAGGTGTCGGCCATCGAGAGGGCATCGGTGTAGCGCAGGTCGATCTCGTGCTGGCTCGGGGCGTCCTCGTGCTGGCTGTACTCGACCGGGATCCCCATGTCCTCCAGGGTGAGCACGGTGTGGCGGCGCAGCTCGCTGCCGATGTCGTTCACGGTCATCTCGAAGTACGAGCCCTGGTCGAGCGGGGTCAGAGGCGCGGTGGGGTCGCCGGACGCGAAGTAGAAGAACTCGACCTCCGGCGCGGCGAAGAACGAGAACCCGGCGTTGTGGGCGCGCTCGAGCTGGCGCCGCAACACCTGTCGGGGATCGCCGGCGAACGGGGTGCCGTCGAGGTTCACGATGTCGCAGAACATGCGGGCCACCGGGACGCCCTGGGAGCGCCAGGGCAGGATCTGGAACGTCTTCGCGTCGGGCCGGGCGAGCACGTCGGACTCCTGCACCCGGCTGAAACCGTCGATCGCCGAGCCGTCGAAGGTCATGCCCTCGTCGAGCGCGTTCTCGAGCTCTGCCGGCGTGATCGAGAACCCGCGGCGGATGCCGAGGACATCGGTGAACCAGAGCTGGATGTAGCGGATCCCGCGCTCCTCGACCGTTCGCAGCACGTAGTCCTGGTGGCGCTCCATGGAGCGAGTGTCGCAGGAGGATCGGCCGTTGGGCACGCCGTTCACAGAGCGTTCACACAACGGGAACGGTCGGGAAACACCCCCCTCTGTACCTTCGTCGCCATGACGATCAAGGCCGAGTACATCTGGATCGACGGCTCCGAGCCGACCCAGCTGCTCCGTTCGAAGACGAAGATCCTCGCGCCGGGCCAGGAGCCCCCGATCTGGGGCTTCGACGGATCGAGCACCAACCAGGCCAAGGGCCACGCCTCCGACCGCGTGCTGAAGCCGGTGTTCACCTGCCCCGACCCCATCCGGGGGGGCGCCCACGTCCTCGTGATGTGCGAGGTGCTCAACACCGACATGACACCGCACGAGACCAACACCCGGGCGAAGCTGGCGCCGATCGCCGAGAAGTACGCCACCCAGGAGCCCATCTTCGGGATCGAGCAGGAGTACACGCTCTTCCGGGGCACGCGGCCGCTGGGCTTCCCGGAGCATGGTGGCTATCCCCGGCCGCAGGGCCCCTACTACTGCGGTGTGGGCCAGGACGACATCTACGGCCGTGACCTCGTCGAGGCCCACCTCGACGCCTGCCTCGAGGCTGGGCTGTCGCTCTCCGGGATCAACGCCGAGGTCATGCCCGGCCAGTGGGAGTTCCAGGTCGGCCCGCTGCCGCCGCTCCAGGTCGGCGACGAGCTGTGGATCGCCCGCTGGCTGCTGCACCGCCTCGGCGAGGAGTTCGACATCTCGGTCACGCTCGACCCCAAGCCCGTCCGTGGCGACTGGAACGGCGCCGGCGCCCACACCAACTTCTCGACCAAGGCGATGCGCGAGGACTACGACGCCATCGTCGGTGCCTGCGAGGCCCTCGGGAAGAACTGGGAGGAGCACGTCCACAACTACGGCTTCGGCATCGAGCACCGCCTCACCGGCCTGCACGAGACCGCGCCGTGGAACGAGTTCTCCTACGGCGTGTCCGATCGCGGCGCCTCGGTCCGCATCCCGTGGCAGGTCGAGAAGGACAAGAAGGGCTACATCGAGGACCGGCGACCCAACGCCAACTGCGACCCCTACGTGGTCGCCCGCCTCATCACCAACACCGTCTGCAGCGCGCTGAAGCCGCAGTAGCCGCCGAACATTCGCTCGTCCGCGCCGGGCGGAGGAAGTGGGCTTCGCCTGGTTCCTCCGCCCGGCGCGCGTCGAGGCCGTTAATGTCCTCGCGACCGTCTCGGACCAAGGAGCCCCACGTGCAGGAGCGCTCTCCCAGTGACGTCCTCCGCCTCGCCCAGGACGAGGGCGTCGAGGTCGTCGACTTCCGGTTCTGCGATCTGCCCGGCCTCATGCAGCACTTCTCGGTGCCCGTGCGCCAGCTGACCGAGGACGCGTTCGACGAAGGCTACGGGTTCGACGGCTCGTCGATCCGAGGGTTCCAGGAGATCCAGGAATCCGACATGATCCTCGTGCCCGATCCCAACACCGCCTACGTCGACCCGTTCCGGCAGCACCGCACGCTCAACCTCAACTGCTGGGTGCGCGACCCGCTCACGGGGGAGGCGTACTCGAGGGATCCTCGCTACGTCGCCAAGAAGGCCGAGGACTACCTGCAGACGACGGGCATCGCCGACACGATCTACATCGGGCCCGAAGCGGAGTTCTTCATCTTCGACGACGTGCGGTTCTCGCAGGACTCGCGGTCGGCCTTCTACCAGGTCGACTCGATCGAGGGCACGTGGAACACGGGCCGCGACGAGAGCCCCAACCTCGGCTACAAGCCGCGCTACAAGCAGGGCTACTTCCCGGTGCCGCCCATGGATCACTTCCAGGACCTGCGCTCGGAGATGGCGCTCGTGCTCGAGCAGCTCGGCGTGGAGGTCGAGCTGCAGCACCACGAGGTGGCCACGGCGGGCCAGGCCGAGATCGACATCCGGTTCGACACGCTGCTGTCGATGGCCGACACGGTGATGCTGTTCAAGTACGTGGTGAAGAGCGTGGCGCGCGCCAACGGCTTCTCGGCCACGTTCATGCCAAAGCCCCTGTTCCAGGACAACGGCTCGGGCATGCACACCCACCAGTCGCTGTGGAAGGGCGGCGAACCGCTGTTCTACGACGAAGCCGGCTACGCGGGCCTGTCCGACCTCGGGCGTTGGTACATCGGCGGGTTGCTCACGCATGCGCCGGCGGTGCTCGCCTTCGCGGCGCCGACGACGAACTCCTACAAGCGGCTCGTACCGGGTTACGAGGCGCCGGTGAACCTCGTCTACAGCCAGCGGAACCGTTCGGCGTCGGTGCGGATCCCGCTCTACTCCAAGAGCCCCAAGGCCAAGCGCCTCGAGTTCCGTTGCCCCGACCCGAGCTGCAACCCGTACCTCGCCTTCGCCGCCATGCTCATGGCCGGGCTCGACGGCATCCAGAACCGGATCGAGCCGCCCGACCCGGTCGACAAGGACCTCTACGACCTTCCTCCCGAGGAGCTGGCGCAGGTGCCGCAGGTGCCGGCGTCACTCGACGAGGCGCTGCGCGCCCTCGAGGGCGACCAGGACTTCCTGAAGGCCGGCGGGGTGTTCACCGACGACCTCATCGAGACGTGGATCACGTTCAAGCGACTCAACGAGATCGACGAGGTGCGCCTCCGGCCGCACCCGTGGGAGTTCATGCTCTACTACGACATCTAGGCACAAAGCGCTCTGACCTGCGCCTTTGTCCTCTAGATGCGCGCAACGGTGGCGCGGGAACCCCGGGTCGGCGTGGCCGAGGTGCTCGGCGACCGCACCGACTCGCCGGCATCGATGAGCACGGACGCGTGGTCGTGTCGGCCGGAACGTTCGGTGCCTCCAAGGGGGACGGGCCTCGCTCCCTAGAAGGCGCCGATCGTACGGCTCAGGTTCGAGCCGTGCCCGTTGAGCGTTCTACGCAGGAACCAGGCGGCGAGGTCCAGGGCTTCGTGCGGCATCTCGATGTGCCGACCGTCCCACGCCACGAGGCGCTTCGGGCCCGGGAAGGCGGCGAACAGCTCCAGGGCTCCGGTCATCGGGAACACGTCGTCGCGGCTCATGCAGAGCTGGAGCACGTCGACATCGGCCAGCCTCGCTGCGGCCTCGAGGACCAGCGCGCTCCTCGTCCGGAACTGTTGGGCTTCGATCTCGGCCAGTGCGGGGTCAGGCTCATCGACGAAACGCATGACGTCGTCGCCGAACACCCCTCCTGCGGCGAAGACGGCCGCGCGAACCGGGAGGTCTGCGCACACGGGCACGCCGAGCATCGTGCCCATGGAGTACCCGAAGTAGCCGAGGTCACCATCGCGGAGGTCGCGCACGCCCGCGAGCCGATCGAGGGCCGCCCGCCAATCACCCGCGAGGTTCGTCGCGGTCGCCGGGTCGGCGAGGGCGCGCCGTATCCGCCGATCGCGGTCGGGTCCGTCGCGGGGCGAGCGCTCACCCTGGAACGGGCCGTCGATGCACAGGACGGCGGCGGGAACTTCGACCGCGAGGAAACGAGCAACGGCCTGCCAGCCCGCGTCGTCCTTCGCGCCGCCGCCGCCGTGGCCGAGCAGAACGACCGGCATCGGCGCGGCCGCTGACGGTGCGTGCAGCAGCGCGGGAACGGGTCCGGTCGGGCCGTCGGCCACGATCCCCCAACGCAGCGTGCCATCGACCTCGTCGGCGCGGCCGAATGCCTCGACCCAGCTCATGGTCATCGCGCGGTGATCCCACGCCACAGGAGGCGAGCCATCTCCCGAACGAGGCCGTCATCGATGGTCCCGTCATGGGCACCCATGCGCTCGAAGAGCGCGAAGACGGCGACGGCGCTGACCAGCGCGAACGGCAGAGCGTCACCGTCGGTGACCCAGACGTGCCGGTCGCGCGCGGGTTCGTACTCCGCCGGCGGCGAGGAGGTGATGCTCACGCGCGAGCACCGCGCGTCAGGACCACCGGGGTGCGTCATCGCCGCCAGAAGAGGAGGTGCGTGACGCCGCTGGCGCTGGGGACGGACTCGAGGTGGAACCGGTCGAGGAGATCCTCGTGCGACGCCCAGAGTCGCTCCCCCCGGCCGATCTCGATCGGTGCGACCGCGACGTGCATGGTGTCGACGAGGTCCGCCTCGAGGAACTCGCGGATCGTGGCCGCGCCGCCGCCGAGCCGAACGTCGAGCCCCGCGGCGGCGGCCTTGGCCTGCCGCAACGCCTCCTCGGGCGTCGCCTCGACGAAGTGGAACGTCGTGTCGGCCAGCGTGAAGCTCGGTCGTTGATGGTGGGTCAGGACGAACACCGGAGTGTGGAAGGGCGGGCTGTCTCCCCACCACCCCCTCCAATCGAGGTTCTCCCACGGGCCCCGTTGCGGACCGAACTTGTTGCGGCCCATGATCTCGGCCCCGATGTTGTGACTGAAGTCGCGCGTGAAGTAGTCGTCGAGCCCTCGCGATCCGCCGGGCTCGGTGCGGTTCGGCCAGCTCGCGGTGGCGAACGCCCACGAGGCCAGGTCGACCGGGAGGCGGACGACGCTGCCGCCCGGGGGAGCGGCATGTCCGAAGGGCGCATCGAGGCTCTGGCCTTCGCCCGCGCCGAACCCGTCCATCGACACGAAGAAGTTCTGCACCCGCAGCAGCTGCGACATCCCTCGATCCTGCCGCGTCCGTGCGTGCCGCGGCGCCGGGCCGAGTCGGAGGGACCGTCGGGCGCGGCTCAGGTCGTTGGAAGATCTCGCCCGGTGTCGTCGTGGTCGTTGGTGGGCTCCGGCGCCACGATGGTGTCGAGCTCGTCGAGCAAGCGCCGTGACTCGCGGACGAGCTCGTTGCTGCGGCGGAGAAGCTCGGTGGTGTCGATGTCGTCGGCCGGTTCCATGGCGTCCACCTCGAGCTGGGTACGCGCGGTTTGCCCGGAACGCACGTGTCGGAAACATGACGGTTTGGGGACGGGATGGCCCGGATAGGGTGGCGGCTGCGCCGACCGGCGGAATCCCGCCTCCGCCGGTCAGCGTTGAAACGGGCCGCTCTCCCGCCGGGCGGCCCGTTTCCTTTTCTCGCGCCGCGCCGGCGCCGCGCCGGTCAGGCCGCCGCGGCCGCGGTGGTGGTCGCGAGGACGGCGGCCGTGAGGTCGTCGTCCTCGCTCACGTACTGGTGGGCGCCGGCCTCGAGGACGGCGAGCAGGGTCAGCGGGTCGGCGACCGCCGACACGGCGATGACGAGGAAGCCGGCGGAGGCCGCGGCCCGGATCTGTGAGAGGCCGTGGTCGAGGTCGCCGACGTCGATCACGATGAGGTCCGCGGCGGCCGCACGTGCCGGGTTCACTGCGCTCGTCACGGCGACGACCGAGCACCCCCCGACGGCGTCGACGTTGGCCGCAAGCCGGACGGCATCGCCCACTCGTGCAGCCACTATCGCCAACGTCACAGGACCGCCGCTGTTCACCGCCATGCCGCGGTAGTTCTAACCACGCAGAGTGGTGGAGAAACGGGGAGAGATCCGCGGACGGACGCGCTCTCGGCGCCGCCCGCCTCGAGGTGGCCGCGGCCCGGCGAGTTTGCCGACGGGGCCTCGGGGTCAGGGTGAACCGCGGTCCGCCGGCATCGCCGCCGCGTCCACCGATGCCATCCAATCGTCTTGCCCGCTCCCACCCGCTCCCGGTCACCCGACGCCTCGCCCCGGGCCGGCGCACTCGACGACGTCACGGTGCGGTTCGACCCGGAGCCACGGGTGTGGACCGCTCGCACCGTCGCGGTCTGGATGGTGCAGACGACGTGGCTGTGGTGCGTAGGCATCGCCCTCTTCTCCGCGCGCGTCGGGCGCGCCGGATGGCCGCACCTCCGTCGGGCCGCGTGGGCGAGCGGACGCGCCGCCGCGCGGTTCTCGGTGGCCGCTGATCGGGCGACCGTCGCGGCGGCACGATGCGCGGTCCGCGGCGCCTGGCGTGCCGGCGCGGCGGCCCGCCGGCGGGGCCGGGCCTGCCGGGACCGCCGGCGAGCGAAGCGTGGCGCCACCGCCCTCGAGGTGGCCCGGGACGCGGTCTGGCTCGCGCCCGGCGAGCTGTCGGCGGTCGACGGTGGATCGCACCTCCCCCTCGGCGGCCGCTCGCCGCGCCTTCTCGCCGTCGCCACCGTGATCTGTTTGCTGCTGCCGGTAGGGATGACCCGCGTCGACCCGGCATCGGTCCTCGGGTCGCCGGCGTCGGCACTCGTCGGCGTGAGCGGCGGCGACGTGACCCTGCCGCCCCTCGCGCAACGGTCGATCGTCTACGCCGCCGATGGCAGCGTGCTGGCGGTGCTCCACGGTGGGCAGAACCGCGCCCCGGTAACCCTTGGCCGGATCAGCCCGATCGCGGTGCAAGCGGTGATCGACACCGAGGACGACCGCTTCTGGCATCACGGCGGGGTCGATGTCCGCGCCATGCTCCGCGCCGCTGTCGGCAACGCCCGAGCCGGCGCGGTGCACCAGGGCGGGTCGACGATCACCCAGCAGCTGGTGAAGATCACCCTGCTCTCACCCGAGCGCAGCCTGCGGAGGAAGCTGAAGGAGGCCGTGCTCGCCCAGCGGCTCGAAGCCAAGGTCGGCAAGCGGGCCGTGCTCGAGCGCTACCTCAACACCGTGTACTTCGGCGAGGGCGCGTACGGCGTCGAGGCCGCGGCCGAGACCTACTTCGGCACGACCGCCGCCGACCTCGACGTGCCCCAGTCGGCGCTCCTCGCCGGCCTCATCCACAGCCCTGACGGTGACGACCCGGTGAAGCACCCGGACCGGGCGAAGGCACGACGCAAGGAGGTGCTCGACGGCATGGTCGCCCGCCGGCATCTCGCACCGGGCGACGCCGCCGCGGCGGAGGCCGCGCCCCTCCCCAGCGGCACCACGCCGCCGCCGGCGGTGCACGATCAGGCCACCGACGCCGTCGTCCAGACGCTGCTCGCCGATCCGAAGCTCGGCGCCACCGTGGCCGAGCGCCAGCGCGCGCTCGACCGGGGCGGGCTCCGCATCCACACGACCGTCGACCCCGCGGCCCAGACCGCCGCCCAGGCGGCGCTCGACAACGGGACGAAGGGCGTGCCGCCGCCGCTCGGTGCTGCGCTCGTCGCCATCGAGCCGGGCACCGGTGCGGTCCGGGCCCTCGTCGGCGGACGCGACGTGCCCACCGGCGGATTCAACCCGGCGCTGGTGGGCCGGCGGCAGCCGGGCTCCACGTTCAAGACCTTCACGTTGCTCGCCGCCCTCGAAGCCGGACACCGCGCCGACGAGATGATCGACGGGTCGTCGCCGTGTCCGATCCCGAACCCCGGTGGCTCGCCCAACCCGTGGATGCCCGACAACTACGAGGGTGAGGCGTTCGGGCAGATCACCCTCGCCGATGCCACCGCCCACTCCGTCAACTGTGCCTACGCGCGCCTCGCCCACGCCGTCGGCCCCGAGAAGGTCGTCGACGTCGCCCACCGGGTCGGCATCTCGTCGGATCTCCCGGCGGTTCCGGCGATCACGCTCGGCACCGCGGCGGTCACGCCGCTCGAGCTCGCCGCGGGCTACGCCACCCTCGCCGCCGACGGCGTCCGGCATCCGGTTCACCTCGTCGACCGGGTGGAACGCGCCGGAGGCCAGGTCGTCGAGGCCCGCCACGACCCGGGCCAGCGCGTGGTCGATCCGGCGGTCGTGCGTGAGGCGACGGCCGTGCTCGAGGGTGTGATCGGGAGCGGCACCGGCACCGCCGCCACGCTCGACCGTCCGGCCGCGGGCAAGACCGGAACCGCGGAGCACTCGACCGACGCGTGGTTCGCCGGCTACACGCCCCAGCTGGCCACGGTGGTGTGGATGGGCGACGCGTCGGGCGAGAAGCCGATGCCCCGGATCGGCGGGTCGGATGTGGTCGGTGGCGGCTTCCCCGCTCGCATCTGGCGCCAGTTCATGGCGGATCGCCTCCAGGGGCAACCGGTGGTCGACTTCCCGCCGCCACCGGACCCGCCGCCGGCACCGTCGACCGGAGCGACCCCGGGGGCGCCGGGTCCGACGACCCGCGTCACGACCTGGTGCTCGGCGTCGTGCGGGCACTGAGCGGGCCGAACGGCGTCGGTTGGGGCGATCGGCCCTGCGCAGCGAGGCGGACGAGGGGGGAGACTTGTGATGGATCGCCATGTGGAGGTGGTCGATGCGCACCTCTGATCGTCACCCCGAGCCACCGTACGTCGAGCACGTGCCCGGTGGTGATCGCCTCCTCACCCGTGGCCGCGCCATCGCGATCGCCCTCGCGCTCGTTGCCGTGGTGGGTGTGTCGATCGCGCTAGTCCGCCCCGGCCGCAGCGACCGGGCGACGCCGGCGGCCGAGCCGCCGACCTCGACGACGGCGACGGTGCCGTCGACGACCGCGCCCCAGCCGTCGACGACCGCGCCGTCGCCCGCCGCCGGCGACTACCACGCGGCGGTGTGGCCGGACGCTGCCGGCTCGACCCGCTTCGAGGATCCCGTCGCCGCGGCGCGCAGCTTCGCGGTCGACTTCGTCGGCTTCCGCGCCCCGCTCGTCGGTGAGTTCCAGCAGGGCGACAGCCGCTCCGGCGAAGTGCCGGTGCGTCCGGTCGGTGAGAACGGACTCCCCGGTCCCGCGACCACGGTGCTCGTCCGCCAGCTTGGGGCCGACGGCACCTGGTGGGTGCTCGGCTCGGCGACGGACGGCATCCGCGTCAGCGAACCCCAGCCCCTCGCGGCGATCGCGTCGCCGGTCCACCTCACCGGCACGAGCACGGCCTTCGAGGCCAACGTGCAGACCCAGGTGCGCGAGGACGGCAACCGCGTGCCTCTCGGTCAGCACTGGGTGATGGGCGGGGCGAACGGCGAGATGGGTCCGTTCGACGGCTACCTCGAGTTCTCCACGCCGCACGCGGCGTACGGCGCCGTCGTGCTGCTCACCCACTCGATGGCGAACGGCGACGTGTGGGAGGCGTCGGTCGTGCGTGTCGGGTTCGGCGCCGCGACCGCTCCCACGCCGGCGTCGCTGTGCCAGGGCTACCGAGCGCCGGCGCCGGCGCCGGGCGCGGACCAGATGGTCGTGACCGTCTTCTACTCGTGCGGCACCGAGGCGCCGCCGGTTCCCGTGTACCGCCTCGTGCCGGCGACGGCTGGCCTCCTCCGCGCGTCGCTCGAGCAGCTGCTCGCCGGGCCGACGGTTGCGGAGCGGAACGCCGGGCTCGGTTCGTGGTTCGGGACGGCAACCGCGGGTTTGCTCGACGGCGTGACGATCACCAACGTCGCGGCCGTCGTCGACCTCGACGCCGCGCTGCCCACGGCGATTCCCAACGCGAGCACCAGCGCCGGGTCGAAGCTGCTGCTCGATCAGCTCGACGCGACGGTGTTCCAGTTCCCGACGGTCGCGTCGGTGACCTACCGGCTCGACGGGAACTGCGAGGCGTTCAGCGAGTGGCTGCAGTACGGCGGATGCGAGGCCCGCACCCGCACGTAGCCGTTCAGTGGAGGGCCACGGCGAGCCCGTGGATCGCGACACCCGCCAGGGCGCCGACCACGGTGCCGTTGATGCGGATGAACTGGAGGTCGCGTCCGAGGAGCAGCTCGAGCTTGTCGGACGTCTCCTCGGCGTCCCAGCGGGCGATCGTTCCCGACACGAGACCGGAGATCTCGTCGTGGAAGTGGTCAGCCAGGAACCGCACGGCACGCTCGACCAGCTCGTCGGCCCGCGCCCGCAGCGCGAGGTCGGTGTGCAACCGCTCTCCGGCCGCCCGGGCGGTGTCGGCCAGACGGAGGCGCAGCGTCGATTCCGGATCGGCGGCCTGCTGCCGCAACGACACCTTCACATCGGTCCAGACGGTCGCCGACCACCGGCGCAGCTCGGGGTTCTCGAGCAGCTCTCTCGTGAGCTCAGTGCCCCGGTCACGCATCTCCGCCGACGTCTCCAGGCGCCCGATGAGCGCGTCGACGCGCTCGTCGAACTGGCGGCGCATCGAGTGCGTGGGGTCGTCGTTCACCGAGCGGAGCAGCGAGGTGAACCCGTCGAGCAGGCGCTCGAAGATCCGGTCCTGGGCCGCGTCCGGGAGCCACCACGGCGATTGCTCGCCGAACCGGAGGCGCAGGTCGTCGTGGTTGTCGACGAGGAACCGTTCCGCGGCACGAAGGCCGGCGTCGAGGAGCTCCTGGTGGCGGCCCTGCGCGGTCAGCATTCGCAGCGCGCGGCCGGCGAGCGGTGCCACCGGCAGGCGCTCGAGGGCCCGGTGCAGCTCCTCGTCGAGGATGCGGTGAACGTCCTCGTCGCGCACCACGTCGGCGAGGCCGACGAGGACCTCGCTCGCGTGCCGGGCCAGCTGCGTCGCATGATCGCCGTCGCACATCCACGCCGCGGCCCGTTCGGTGACGTTGGCGCCGCGCACCCGGTCGGCCAGCACGTCGGGGGCGAGGAAGTTCTGCTGGACGAACGACCCGAGCGTCTCGCCGAACTGGTCCTTCCGCTCTCGGATGACGGCGGTGTGGGGGATCGGCACACCGAGGGGATGCCGGAAGAGGGCGGTCACTGCGAACCAGTCGGCGAGCCCACCGACCATCGACCCTTCGAGCGCGGCCTGGACGTAGCCCCAGCCGCCCCGGCCGTCGGCGAGCACCGTGACCGCCACGAACGCCGCCGCCACCACGACGAGCAGCGCCGTGGCCCGCCGCTTCATCGTGCGGAGCTGGGAGGCGCGCTCGGCGTCGCGCTCGGCGGCCGAGGCCGAGGAGGTTCCGGCGCCGGCAAGGGTGGCCGTCATGGCGGGACGGTACCCGCGAGGTGCACGGCGGCCACCGCCGCGTGCAACGCTGGCGGCCCACATCACTCCCGGGGGGGACGTTGGCTGCACCGCTGGACGACATCACCGTGCTCGAGGTCGCGAACTGGGTGGCGGCACCGTGCGCCGGCGCGCTCATGGCCGACATGGGCGCCGACGTGATCAAGGTCGAACCCCTCGGCGGCGACTCGATGCGCAACCGTCTCCGCCAACCGGCCCTGCCCGAGGGCGCGCCCCGGACCGACTTCCCGTTCCACCTCGACAACCGCGGGAAGCGGTCGATCGCCGTCGATCTCAACGACGACCGCGGTGCCGAGCTGGTGCGCGAGCTGGCGGCGAAGGCCGATGTCGTGATCACCAACCTGCTGCCCCGCCGTCTCGAGAGGTACGGCCTCGGCCCCGACCAGGTGCACGCCATGAACCCGCGAGTCGTCTACGCGCTCGTCACGGGCCAGGGGAGCACGGGCCCCGATGCCGACCGCATCGCGTTCGACCTCACCGCCTTCTTCGGTCGCGGCGCGATCATGAGCCTCGTCGGCGAGCCGGGGGAGCCGCCGCCGGCGTTCCGTCCGGGCCAGGGCGACCACGCCACCGGCCTCGCGCTGCTGTCGGGGATCCTCGCCGCGCTCCGCGTGCGCGACCGCACCGGCGAAGGCCAGGTGGTCGAGACCGCCCTCCTGCGAACGGCGGCGTGGACGATCGGCTGCGACATGGCGGCCGCGCTCGTCGACCGGACGCAGCCGACCAAGCGGGCCCGCAACGAAGCGATCAGCCCCATGAACACCCGCTACCGGTGCGGCGACGGCACGTGGATCAACCTGTCGACGTTCGACCAGAACGCGTGGGGCCGGTTCTGCGAGGCGCTCGACCGGCCCGACCTGGCCGACGACGAGCGCTTCCGCACGCCCGTCGACCGGTTCCGCAACTCGAAGGAGATCATCGGGCTGCTCGACGAGCTCTTCGCCTCCGCGCCGTTCGACCACTGGGCGCCGCGGCTCGATCGCACCGGGATCATCTGGGCGAAGGTGGCCGAGCTGCCGGACCTCGTCGACGACCCCCAGGCGCGAGCCATGGGCATGTACGGCGAGATCGAGCATCCCGTCGTCGGGCGGTTCGAGACGCTCAACGCCCCGTTCTCGTTCTCGGCGTCGGAGGCGGCGATCCGGGGGCCGGCGCCCGAGTGCGGGGAGCACACCGTCGAGGTCCTCGCCGAGCTCGGCGTCAGCGGCGATCGCATCGCCGCCCTGGCCGCCGACGGCGTGCTCGGGGGCGCCGCGGCCGAGGAGGCCACGTGAGCGACGGCCCGCTCGCCGGGATGGCGGCGCTGGTCACCGGCGGCGGAAGCGGCATCGGCCTGGCCTGCGCCCGGTGGCTCCGCCGCGACGGCGCCACGGTCACGCTCGCCGGTCGGAGCGAGGACCGACTGCGCGCCGCGGCCGACGCGCTCACCAACGAAGCGGGCGCGGGTGATGTGCGGACCGCGGTGTGCGACGTGGCGCGCGAGGACGACGTCCGGCGGGCGGTGGAGGCGGCCGCGACCGACGGCGGGCTGCACATCGCCGTGGCGGGCGCCGGCACCGGGACGGCCGGCCCCCTCGTGGCCACCGACGTCGCCCAGTGGCAGCGCGTCCTCGACGTCAACCTCACCGGCGCGTTCCTCACGATCAAGCACGCGGGCGCCGCCCTCGCCGCGTCGGGCGGCGGCGCCATCGTCGCCATCTCGTCGATCGCGGCGCCACTCACCCACCGGCTGATGACGCCCTACGTCGTGTCGAAGGCGGGCCTCGAGGCCCTGGTGCGCAACGCCGCCGACGAGCTCGGCGCCGCCGGCGTTCGCGTGAACGCGGTGCGGCCCGGTCTGGTGCCGACCGATCTCTCGACTGGTCTGACCGCCAGCGAGGCGATCGTCGGCGACTACCTCGACCAGATGCCGCTGCGGCGGCTCGGCACCGTCGACGACATCGCCGCCGGGGTCCGCTTCCTCGCGGGCCCCGAGTCGTCGTGGGTGACGGGCCAGTGCCTCGGCATCGACGGCGGGCACACGCTCCGCCGGGGCCCCGACATCGCCGTCGCCTTCCGTTGACGAAAGGGTGAGGATCGGACGCCGGCGTGCCGATCCAAGTCGACATGGCGGCGCCGGTGATCCTCGTCCTCGTCTTCGTCACCACGTTCCTCGGGCTGGCCCGCGCGGCACTGACCACGCCGCGCGACACCTTCCTGGGTGCGACCCGGGCGATGGCAGTCGTCGCCGGGCTCGTTCTGCTGCTGGCGCCGCTGGCCGGAGCGGTGATCCTGGTGCCGGTGCTCGGCAGCCGCATGCTGGCGCAACGCCCGGTGCCGGCGAGCGTCGACGAGCTGCTCGAGCGCTACAGGCCGGTCAGCTGATCACGCGCTTGCGGAAGCCGGAGATGCCGAGATACGCGAGCACGGCGCCGAACCCGACCAGGGCGACGTAGATCGCGAGCAGCGACATGTGCGGGATCCCCGTGAGCGATGCCCGCAGCCCCTCGCTCATGTAGACGAGCGGGTTCACGAGGACGAGGTACTTGAGCCAGGCGATCGGCGTCAGCCGGGCCCACGGGTAGTAGGTCGCGCCGAGGAACGTCATCGGCACCACGATCACGCTGAAGATCAGCGGCACCTGGCGGGTGTCGGCGCGGGTGCCGATGGCCAAGCCCAGCGCGGCACCCGTGAAGCACACGAGCGGCCCGATGGTGAGCAGCAGCGGCCAGTTGAAATCGAGGCGAACGGGAGTGGCCGGGATGAACTTCGCGAGCGGGAACACCACGACGCCGGCGAGGACCGCCTGCACCGCCCCCGACGCGATCTTTCCGAGCGCGACGCCCCACACCGGTAGCGGCGCGAGCACGCGATCGTCGATCTCCCGGGTGTAGCCGAACTCCTGCACCAGGGGCAGGGCGACGGCTTGGATCCCCTGGAAGATGCACGCCGTCGCGATGGCGCCGGGCAGGAACAGCGTGGAGAACGCCGCCTCGCCCTGCCGGCCGCCGATGCCCTGACCGACCTTCGGGAACACGTAGGTGAACACGAAGACCGTGAGCAGCGGCTGCATGACGGTGCGGAGCAGGAACATGCTGAACGTCTTGCGGATCACGTAGACGTCACGGGCGAGCAGGGCGATGAACGCGTCGAGCGACGCCCGCCCGGCCGGGCGCAGCTGGACGAGCTCGTGCGACGCTCCGCCCGGCGCGATCGATTCGACACTCATCAGTCGCGAAGGTCCTTCCCGGTCAAGGAGATGAACACCGTCTCGAGGGTCGGTTCGGTGACCGACAGGTCGTGGACGGTGAACCCGGCGGCGTCGGCGGCGGAGATCACCTTCGGCAGCGCGCCCTGCGCGCCGCGGAGGTAGAGGCGGACGAGGCCGTCGCCGACCTGGGCGCCCGTGGCCCCGTCGATCTTCGACTTCAAGAGGTCGGCCAGGGCCTCGAGGTCACCGGCGGCCGTGACGCGCACGACGGTGTCGGCCCCGACCGAGCGCTTCAAGCCGGCCGGGGTGTCGAGGGCGAGGATGTGGCCGTGGTCCATGATCGCCACCCGCTCGCACAGCTGGTCGGCCTCCTCCATGTAGTGGGTGGTGAGGAGGATGGTCTGCCCGTCGGCGTGCAGCTCGCCGAGGATCTCCCACAGCGCCAGCCGGCTCTGAGGGTCGAGGCCGGCGGTGGGCTCGTCGAGGAAGAGCACTTGCGGACGGTGGAGGATCGCCCGGGCGACCATGAGCCGCTGGGCCATGCCACCCGACAGTGCGAGGGTGTCGGCCGTGGCCCGGTCGGCGAGGCGGAACTGCTCGAGCAGCCGGTCGGCGGCCTGCCGGGCCGCCCGGGCGCTCATCCCGAAGTACCGGCCGTGCCATTCGAGGTTCTCGCGGACGTCGAGGCTGCGGTCGAGGGTGTTGGTCTGGGGCACCACGCCGATGACCTGCTTGGCGCGCGCCGGCTCGGCGATCACATCCACCCCGCCCACGCTCGCGGCGCCGCTCGTCGGCAGCACGCGGGTGGTGAGCATCCCGACCGTCGTCGTCTTGCCGGCGCCGTTCGGACCGAGGAGCCCGAAGATCTCCCCTCGCTCGACGGTGAGGTCGAGGTGGTCGACCGCGGTGAGGCCGCCGGGATAAATCTTGGTCAGCCCCTCGGTGCGGATGACGGCGCCGGCCGCGCCGGCCGCGGTCGCGTTGGTCACGGTGCCCATCCAATCACCTCGCCGGATCGTGTCCGTAGAAGAGCCGCTCGACAACGGCGCGGGCGCGCCGCGTCACCCGGCGGTACTGCTCGCGCAGGTCGGACGGCCGCACGTCGAGGCTGCGCGCCAACCGGGCCAGCTGGGTCGCCTGCTGGGGCAAGGAATCACCGGGCGACCCCTTGACGAGGAACCAGCGGTTCCGTGTGCGCTCGCAGAACCGGTAGGACTCCCGAAGGACCTGGGCGTCATCGGTCGTGAGGATCGCCGCCTCGTGGAGGGCGGTGATGGCGGCGTCGGTCGAGGGAGCCCGCACCCCGTGGCGGAGCTGCAGGAGCTGCACCGTCCACTCGATGTCGGAGAGGGAGCCGCGCCCCAGCTTGAGGTGGAACTGGGGGTCGTCGCCCGCCGGGATGCGCTCCCGCTCGATCCGGGCCTTCATGCGGCGGATCTCGCGCACCTCGTCGTCGCCGAGCGGCGCCCACACGAACGAGGCGATGGTGTCGAGGAACCGGGCGCCGAGCGCCTGGTCGCCGGCGACGGTCCGGGCGCGCACGAGGGCCTGCCGCTCCCACGTCTGGGCCCAGCGCGCGTAGTAGGCGGCGTAGCTGTCGAGGCTCCGCGCCAGCGCGCCCTGCCGCCCCTCCGGTCGCAGCGCGGCGTCGATCTCGAAGAGCCGCACCGCCGGGGTGGTGCCGTTGACGAAGCGGAGCAGGTCCTCGGTCGCCGCCTCCGCCGCCGCGATCGCGCCGGGATCGGTCGCGCCGTGGACGACGAGGACGTCGAGGTCGCTCGCGTACGACAGCTCACCGCCACCGAAGCGGCCCATCCCGATGATGGCGAGCGGCACGTCGCCGCCGACGACGTCGAGGGCAGCGTCGAGCACTGCCTCGGCCAGCCGGGTGAGCGCCGCGCCGGTGGTGCGCGTGTCGGCGAGCCCGAGGACGTCGGCGGCCGCGGTGCGGAGCCGCTCCGTCTCGACGAGACGGCGGAGCGCGGCGCGTCGGTCGTCGGCCGAGCCCCGCCAGTCGAGGCTCGATCGCACTCGGTCGAGCAGCTCGTCGGCCGTGCGGCTGCGCAGCGCGTCGTCGTCGCCGACCATGCGGAGGAGCTCCGGCTGCTGCTCGAGGCCTCGTTGCAGCAGCCGGCTGGTGCCGAGCAGCAGGCACAGTCGGCGAGCGAGCTCGGGTGACTCGCGGAACGCCTCCACGACGCGCGGCCCCCGGTGCGCACCCGACACGAGGCTCCGCAGACCGAGGAGCCCGAGGTCGGGATCGGGCGCGTCGGCGAGCCACTGGAGGAGCAGCGGCAGCAGCTGCTGCATCAGGCGCGACGAGCGGGTGAGCCCCCTCGTGAGCTCGCGGAGCGCCTGCCGGGTGCGGTCGGCGTCGGCGAACCCGAAGGCCGCGAGACGGGCGTCCGCGGCAGCCTCGGTCATGGCCCCGGGCGCCCCGGCGAAGGCCTCGAGCAGTGGCCGGAAGTACAAGCGCTCGTGGATCGCCCGCGCCTCTCCCCGCGACCGCCGGAGTGCGTCGTCGAGCTGACCGAGTGCGGTCCGCTCGGGCGCATCGCGGAACCCGAGCGTGCGGGCCAGCCGCTCGCGCGCCACCGCGTCGGTCGGAAGCGCGTGCACCTGCTGCTCGTCGACGAGCTGCAGCCGGTGCTCGGTCGCCCGGAGGAAGCGGTAGGCCTCGGCGAGGGCCCGCCCGTCGTCGGGGTCGACGTAGCCGGCGCCGGCCAGCTCGCCGAGTGCGGGCAGGGTCGCGGGAACGCGCAGGGCGAGGTCGTGGCGGCCGTGCACGAGCTGCAGCAGCTGCACCGCGAACTCGATGTCGCGGATGCCGCCGGGGCCGAGCTTCACCTCGCGGTCGCTCAGCCCGCGGCGGGCCACCTGCTGCTCCGCGCGGGCCTTCATGCCCCGCACCTCGCGGATGTCCTCGGCGCCGAAGGGCCGGCCCCAGACCCGCTCGGCCGCGGCGCGCGCGAAGTCGCGAGCGAGATCGTCGGGGCCGTCGACGGGCCGGGCCTTGAGCAGGGCCTGGAACTCCCATGCCTGGGCCCATCGGTCCCAGTACGCCTCGTAGGCGGCGAGCGAGCGCACGAGAGCCCCGTCGCGTCCCTCCGGGCGGAGGTTGGCGTCGACGCGGAAGCACGACCTCGCCACCTCCATGACGGGCCGGGCGTCGCCCTCGCCGACGAAGAGCACGTCGATGTCGCTTGCGTAGTTGAGCTCGCGAGCCCCGAGCTTCCCCATCCCGACGACGACGAGGCCCGCCGCGGCGGGGCCCGCGAGTCGGCGGGCGGTCGTGAGCACGTCGTCGCCGAGGGCGGCGAGGGCGGCGCCGACGGCGACGAGGTCGTCGAGACCGAGCAGATCGCGCGCTGCGATCCGGAGCAGCTCGCGGCGCTTCCACCCCAGAAGCCCCTCGGCATCGGCCGCCTCGGCGTGCGGCCGGTGGTCGAGGTCGGCCACGACGTCGAGCGCGGCCCGATCGGTGAGCAGGTGCCGCGTCAACGAACGGCTGGCGGCCGTGACGGCGACGACCGCGGCGCGGAAGCGCCCGTCGTCCTCCATCCGCTCGGCGAAGCCCGGGTACGTCTCTTCGAGTCGGGTCAGCGCCACCTCGACGGCGGCCGGCGCGGCGGAGCGTTCGATCACGTCGCGGAGCCGGTCCACGGCGTCGTTCTAACCTCCCGACGATGGCGACGTGGATCGAGCGCCTCGACACCTACGGCTCGGGTCTGCGCGTCGCCGTGAAGGACGCGATCGACGTCGAGGGTGTTCGCACGACGGCCGGCTGTCCGGCGGTGGCGGCCGGAGCGGGGCCGGCAGCCAGCGACGCCGCCTGCCTCGTGGGCTTCCGTGCTGCGGGCGCTCGCCTCGTCGGGAAGGCCAACCTCCACGAGCTGTGCTTCGGCACGAGCGGCATCAACCCGTGGTTCGGCACCCCCGTCAACCCCCTCGACGCCGCGCTCGTGCCCGGCGGGTCGTCGAGCGGATCGGCGGTCGCCGTCGCGACCGGTGAGGCCGACGTGGCGCTCGGCACCGACACCGGCGGGTCCGTCCGCATCCCCGCGGCCTGCTGCGGTGTGGTCGGGCTGAAGACCACCTGGGGCCGGATCCCCCTCGCCGGCGTGTGGCCGCTGTCGGCAGCGCTCGACACGGTCGGCCCCCTGGCGCCTGATGTGGCCGCGGCCGCGCGGGGAATGGCGCTGCTCGACCCGTCCTTCGATGCCGCCGGCACCGCACCCGCGTCGATCGTCGGCCGGGTGCGTCCCTACGGCGTGAGTGTCGATCCGCTCGTCGACGCCGCCGTCGACCGCGCCCTCGCGGCCGCCGAGGTCGAGGTGGTCGAACTCCCGCTCGCCGGGTGGCACGGTGCGTACGAGGCGTTCGTGTCGATCATCACCCGCGAGGCGTGGGAGGCCGACCGGCACCTCCTCGACCACCGCGACGGCATCAGCCCGGGGGTGGCGGAGCGCATCGAGCGGGGCGCGTCGATCGGTGACGCCGAGGCGGCGGCGGCTCGCCGGGTGCAGCGCACCTGGCAGGAGGAGCTCGACGCCGCGTTCCGCCGCGTCGAGGTGCTCGTCCTGCCGACCCTGTCGGGCCCGCCCCCACCGCTCGACGACCCGCTGCGCATCGTGCTCAACGCGCTCACCGCCCCGTTCAACGTGAGTGGCACCCCCGCGCTCTCGCTCCCGGTTCCCACCGGCGGGCGGGTGCCGGCGAGCCTGCAGATCGTCGGCCCACGCGGTCGCGAGGACCTGCTGTGCGCGACCGGCAGTCGCATCGAGGGTGCCGTCGCGGGAAGGATCTGACCATGCCCCGGCTCCGCATCGCCGCCTGCCAGCTCAACGCGACCGTCGGCGACCTCGACGGAAACGCCTCGAAGATCCTCGACGCGTTGCGCGAGGCGGAGGCGGCCGGCGCTGACGTCGCCGTGTTCCCGGAGCTCGCGGTGACGGGCTACCCGCCCGAGGACCTCCTCCTCAAGCCGGGGTTCGTCAAGGCGAACGAGGAGGTGCTGCAGCGCCTCGCGAGCGAGACGACGCGGTGCGTCGCCGTGATCGGGTTCGTCGACGCCGGCATCGACCTCCACAACGCGGCCGCGGTCTGCGCGTTCGGCGAGGTGCAGGGCGTCTATCGCAAGCGCCTCCTCCCGAACTACGCCGTGTTCGACGAGGAGCGCTACTTCACCCCCGGCAACGAGGCACTGCGCCTCTACGACGTCGCCGGCGTGCGGATGGGCGTGTCGATCTGCGAGGACATCTGGAGCCCGACCGGCCCGATGAGCGAGCAGGCCGCCGGCGGCGCCGAGCTCGTCCTCAACCTCAACGCCTCGCCCTACTACGCCGGCCGTCTCGCCGAGCGGGAGAAGATGCTGGCGACGCGGGCCACCGACGCCTCGTGCGGGCTGGTGTACGTCAACCTGGTCGGCGGTCAGGACGAGCTCGTCTTCGACGGGTGCTCGATGATCTTCGACTCGAGCGGCCACCTCGTCGCACGCGGTCCCCAGTTCGAGGAGACCGTGATGATCGTCGACCTCGAGGTTCGTCCCAACTTCCGCAAGCGCCTGCTCGACCCGCGTGGGCGGGAGCCGGCCGTCGAGCTGCCGCGCGTCACGATCACCACCGAGCCCGAGACCGACTGCGACCTCCGCGAGCCGATGGTCGAGCCGCCCCTCGAGTGCTGCGCCGAGATCTACCGGGCCCTGGTCGTCGGCACGCGCGACTACGTCGAGAAGAACGGCTTCACCGACGTCGTCCTCGGGTTGTCGGGAGGGATCGACTCGTCGCTCGTGACGACGATCGCGGCCGACGCCGTCGGCCCCGAACGCGTGCACTGCGTCGCCCTGCCCTCCCGCTACTCGACGGAGGGCTCCATCACCGACGCCGAGAAGCTGTGCGCCAACCTGGGCGTGGAGCTGCGGACCATCGCCATCGAGCCGGCGTTCGCCGCCATGATCGAGATGCTCGCGCCCTCGTTCGAGGGCACCCAGCCCGACATCACCGAGGAGAACCTCCAGGGTCGGATCAGGGCCGCCCTCCTGATGGCGCTCGCCAACAAGTTCCGGTCGTGGCTCGTGCTGATCTGCGGCAACAAGAGCGAGCTCGCGGTGGGCTACACGACGGTGTACGGCGTCGACATGGCCGGCGGGTTCGCGGTCATCAAGGACGTGCCGAAGACGCTCGTGTACGAGCTGGCGGTGTGGCGCAACGCGTCGGTCGGCCGGGAGGTGATCCCGGAGTCGGTGATCACCAAGCCGCCGTCGGCCGAGCTCCGCCCCGACCAGCGCGACACCGACTCGCTGCCGCCCTACGACGTGCTCGACCCGATCGTGCAGGGCTACGTCGAGCAGGACTTGACCGCCGGCGAGCTCATCGAGCTCGGCCACGACGAGGCCCTCGTCAGGCGCATCGTCCGCATGATCGACATCGCGGAGTGGAAGCGCCGGCAGGCGCCGGTCGGGGTGCGGGTGACGCCGAAGGCGTTCGGCCGCGATCGCCGGGTGCCGATCACCAACCACTACCTCGGCTGACCCCACCCCCTCGTTCTGCAGGCACTGGCGCGGGTCCAGGCCGCGCCAGTGCCTGCAGAATGGAGGGAACTCCTTGACCAGCCGGTCAAGTTCCGAGAGACTGCCCCCATGGCAGACCCGAAGAAGCCGCGCGCCCCGTTCGCGCCCTGGGACCGCCGGGAGCTGCCCGGCTCGTTCTCCGTCGAGGAGTCGGCTCGACGAGTCGGCAACTACAAGTGGATCGAGATGAAGCTGTTCGAGGCGCTGGGCGGCTGGGTCGCCACCGTGCCCGAGCTCGACGTCAAGATGCGCCTCGGCACCCACTGCTACCACCACGCGTGGCACGCCGAGCTGTGGCACAAGCGGCTGCCGGAGCTGCGGGAGATGAACCCCGACCGGCTCACGCAGCCCGCGAACGACGAGCTGGTGGCCTTCGTCGACGCCATGACCGAGCCCGAGGCGCCCGAGCTGACGATCGAGAAGCTCGTGGGTGTGTACCGCGTGCTGATCCCGCACAAGATCGCGGCGTACACCTACCACCTCAACAACACGTCGACGATCACCGACGCGCCCACCATGCGCTCGCTGCGCTTCGCCCTCGCCGACGAGTACGACGACTGGCGCGACGGCGAGATGCTCATCCAGTCGCTGCTCGAGACCGACGACGAGGTGCGGCGGGCCGCCGATCACCAGGCGCGTCTCGAGACGCTCATGATCCGCGCCGGCGGCATCGCCGGCCCCGGAAGCATCGGTCCGGTCGAGTCCCGGCTGCAGGAGGCCACGGCATGAAGAAGCTGATGAGGTCCGACGATCTGGCCCGCGACGGCCGGTTCAAGCGGGTCGAGGTCCAGGAGCGCTTCCTCGACCGCCGGATGACCCCGCGCATGCGGGAAGCGGTCGAAGGCCGCGTCGGGCAGAGCGAGGGCAAGAAGCGCCGCACCGAGTTCTCGCCCGAGCACCCCGACGCCCCCGACCGGGCGCGGGCGCTCATGCACGGCATCTTCGTGGGCGAGATCCAGGCGCTCGAGGGTGCCGGCCGCACCTGCTGGGACTTCGAGACCGGCGCCGGCCAGGACGACGTCCCGTTCGCGATGAAGCTCGACATGGCCCGTCAGTGCTGGGACGAGGCGAGGCACTGCGAGATCAGCGTCAAGCTGTCCGACCACATGGGCACCGAGATCGGCGAGTTCGCCGAGTCGGCCTTCCTCTTCGAGGCCGCGTGCAACCCCGATCCGATCCTGCGGCTCACCGGGGTGAACCGGGCGCTCGAGGGTCTCGCCATCGACGTGTTCAACACCATGAAGGAGTTCGGCGACACCTCGGGTGACCCGGTGCTCGAGTTCTGCGAGGACTGGATGCTCGCCGACGAGGTGACCCACGTGAAGATGGGCTCCGACTGGCTGAAGCGCGTCACCGAGAACGACCCGGAGCGGCGCCAGCGGGCCCTCGAGTTCCAGCGCGTCGTCGACAAGCTGTTCTCCGGCGGCGGCTTCCGCGGCGACGACGAGAGCAGCCCGGTGAAGCTCGCCCGCCGGTTCCGCGAGCTCGCCGGCTTCGACTCGGGTGAGATCGACGAGATCGCCGAGCTGTCGAAGCAGGCGCTCGAGGAGGCCACCGCCCGCTTCAACGCGGAAGCGGCGAGCGCGTAGCCGGCATGGCCACCGTCAGCGTCACGCCGCAGCAGTTCACGTTCGTCATGTACGACGCTGGCCGGATCGCCGAGATCGCGTCCACCCTCGCCGACCAGCTCGGTTTCGGCGCCGACGAGGTCATCGAGATCGACATCGACGAGAAGACGCCGCTCGCGCGCACCCGCATCGACTCTCTCGAGTCGCCGGTGAAGCTGTTCGTCGAGGGCGGGGCCCTGGAGGACTCCCAGACGCCGCGCCACCTCGGCGAACGGGCGTCGGCCACCTCCATCGGTCGGTTGCTCCTGCGCGTGCTCGACCGCCGTTCCGGTCGGTTCGCCGACGCGCCGGCCGAGGATCAGCTCACGCTCCCGCAGGTCGTGGCATGGGACACCACCGCGATGGGGCGGCTCTCCGCCCTGGGCTACGACGCCCAGGAGCCCCGCCGGCGCTACGCCTTCCGCAACCGCCACGGCTTCACCGACACCGCCGACCAGGTCTTCGACCGCCTCTGGGCGTCCGACGAGCCCACGTGGGCCGACGTCGCCGCCGCCTGCGAGGAGACGGCGCGGGTCATCCAGCCGGCCTGACCGCTCCGCAGGGGCCCGCCGGCAGGGCGAGGCCGTCAGATGAGGTCGTGGGCGGAGAGGCCTTCGAGAAGGTCGATGTCGGGCGGCGCGTCGAGCAGCGGCACCGCGGCCTCGGCCATCTCGACCATCTCCGGTGAGTCGAAGTGGGCGCGCTGCAGCTCCGGGCTCTCCCACTTCTCGATGAGGACGAACCGGTTGGGCGCCGCCACCGACGCGCACAGGTCGATGTTGCGGCAGCCCTGCTTCTGGCGGGAGACGACCACGTACTTCGACAGCACCGCGAGCAGCTTGCTCGCGTCCTTGGCGTCGAACCGCATGGTGACCAGCGTGATCTCGGGCTCGTCCACGGCCGGCGACGCTAGTCCGCGCCTCGGATGACCGAGACCTTTCCGCCGTTCTGCGAGGATTCGCGGCGAATGCCGTCGAACACCTGGGCGGAACCGCCACAACGCCGCCCATGTCGTCTCAGGTGCCGGCCCCGACGCCCGATCATCGAAGCAGTGACCCGCGCCAGGTCGGAGGGGCTTGACCGGATGCGTATGGTCTACGGCAGACGGACTTCCAGAACAAGGAACGCCCACGGGGGGGCTGCAACGGTCGGGAGCGTCGGCCCACGGCAGAAGGGATCCAGCTGGTGCCCAAGGAGCGCGTAGAGCGGGACGAAGAAGACCTTGTCCGGCTCTACCTCACCGACATCGGGCAGTACCCACTGCTCACCAAGGACGATGAGGTTCGGCTCGCTCAGGCGATCGAAGCGGGCCACGCGGCCCGTGCCGACCTCGACAAGGGGGGCAAGGAGCTGTCACCGGCGCGCAAGCGTGAGCTGCGCCGGGTCGTGCACTCGGGCGACGACGCCGAGCGGACGTTCGTCCAGTCGAACCTGCGACTGGTGGTGTCGATCGCGAAGAAGTACCAGGCGTCGGGGTTGCCGCTGCTCGACCTGATCCAGGAGGGCAACCTCGGCCTGATGCACGCGGTCGAGAAGTTCGACTGGCGGAAGGGCTTCAAGTTCTCGACCTACGCCACGTGGTGGATCCGCCAGGCGATCACCCGCGGCATCGCCAACACCGGACGGACGATCCGCCTGCCGGTCCACGCCGGCGACACGCTGGCTCGGGTCCAGAAGGCTCGGGCGCGTCTCGAGCTCAAGTTCGGG
Source organism: Acidimicrobiales bacterium (assembly GCA_036261495.1). Taxonomy (GTDB): domain Bacteria; phylum Actinomycetota; class Acidimicrobiia; order Acidimicrobiales; family CADCTF01; genus DATAKR01. Next base: position 27,481 of record DATAKR010000118.1, read on the forward strand.
CGGCCGGCCACCCACGCCGAGCTGTCGGCCGAGCTCGAGATGCCCGAAGACAAGGTCAGCGAGGCGTTGCGCTTCGCGTCGGAGCCGCTCTCGTTGTCGGAGCCGCTCCGCGAGGACGGCGACGCCGAGCTCGGTGACGTCGTCGAGGATCGAGCCGCCGACTCGCCGTTCGAGGTCGCGGCCACGGCCCTGCTTCCCGACGAGATCTCCCGGCTCCTCAGCCCGCTCGACGAGCGCGAGCGCGAGATCCTGCGCCTCCGCTTCGGTCTCGACCGCGGCGAACCGCGGACCCTCGAGGAGGTCGGGGAGCACTTCAACCTCACCAGGGAGCGCATCCGCCAGATCGAGGCGCGGGCGATGTCGAAGCTGCGCCACCCCTCGAGCGACACCGGCGCCCGCGACCTGCTGACGGTCTGACGGCCCGCTCACGCCGCCGGCGGTGCTGACGCCGCACGGCCGGTCAATTCTCCGCGCTCGCCGTCGGCGGCGCAGCGGGCGTCACGGCTCGTTCTGCGGTAGTACGGAGTCGATGGTCTTCGCGACGCGGCTCCGAGGAGGCGCGCCCGGGTGAGTCGTCTGGCGTCGATCGA
>DATAKR010000121.1:0-10588 GCA_036261495.1 Acidimicrobiales bacterium
CCAGGCCATCGCAGAGCACCTCGCCGTGCTCGCGGCGGTCGCCGGCGTCGACGGCGACGCCGCCGCGGCGACGTCGATGTCGCAGGAGGCCCTCTCGCTGTGGAAGTCGCTCGGCGTGCGCGATGCCGTCGCCCGCTTCCACACGACGATGGGCGAGCTGATGTCGTCGGCGGGGCTGCTCGACGACGCTCGCACCCACCTCTCGAAGGCGCTCGCCGCATGGCGGCGGCTCGGCGACCAGGTGGCCGTGTCGCGGGTCGCCACGCTCGCCGGCCAGGCGGCCTTCCTCCTCGGCGACCTCGACGAGGCCGAGCCGCTGCTGCGCGAGGTCGACGAGATCACCGCGGCGAACGGCGACGAGGCTCAGCGGGCCGCGGCGCTGCACGAGCTCGGCGACGTCGCCCGCTGCCGCGGCGATCTGGCGTTCGCGCAGCGGCTCTACGAGCAGAGCCTCGAGCTCGCCCAGAAGACCGGGTGGAAGCGCCTGCTGTGGGGGCCCGTGCAGGGCCTCGGCACGCTCGCGCGCCTCCGGGGCGACACGGCCGAGGCGATGACCCTGCTCGCGCGGTCGATCGCGCTCCGGCCCTCGCTCGGTCGCCGGCTCGGCACCGCGGCGTGCCTCGACGAGGTGGCCGCCGTGCTCCACGACCTCGGTGACGACGAGTCGGCCGCCCAGCTGATCGGGACCGCCGCCGCCCTGCGCGAGGAGATCCGGGCGCCGATCCCGCCCGTCCGGCGAGCCGACCACGAGGCCGTCCTCGTCGCGGTGGGCCAGGCACTCGGTGCCGAGCGCCTCGGTGAGGCGATGGCGCAGGGCGCCGCGATGTCGATCGACGATGCGGTCGCGCTGGCGACGTCGGCGGCCGCGCCGGCGGTCGACCCGCCGGCGGGCGGCTGAGCCCGGGCGCTACCGCCGCACGAGTGCGCGCCCCACCTGGCTGCCGTGATAGGCGCGGTGGCGCAGGGCGTTCACGATCCCGACCGGCCGGAGGTCGGCGGTCGAGTGGAAGGGGTTCAGCTCGAGGTCGCGCGCCGCGTCCTCGGTCAGCGCGGCGCCGAGGTCGACGGTCGCGACCGGTTCCCAGGGGCCGCCGATCCGAGCGGCCTCGACCACGATCCGATCGGGCGACGCGATGTGCGCGCCGAGCAGGATGTGCAGGCCGGTACCGGTCTGATACGGCGTCAGCGTGGAGTACGGGCGGGCGACGGGGCGGAGGGCCGGCACGAGCAGCCGCCGCACGAGCGGCGCGCGCCCGGCCGCGGTCACCATCAAGATGTCGTGGTCGACACCGCCGGGGGCGTCCTCGACACGGATCGCGACGCCGAGGACATCGGGGAGCGGTTCGGGAAGGCCGATGCCACGCGACACCCGGACGACGGCACGCCGGCGGGCGGCCTCGTCGAGGAGCGCCGCGCCCCAGCGGCCGCGGGCGGCGAAGTCGGTCGTGTCGAACGTGGCCAGCCGCGCCACGCCCTTCGGATGGAAGACGCGCCGGCCGCGAAGGGCGGAGAGGGCCCCGAACGCGAGTGACGCCACGCGGCCGGCGGTGGCGTCGACAGCGGCACCGGGTGCGGTCTCGGGCTTCATGGGGATGTCGCGTACCCGGCGAACCACGGGTGTCAACCCTCGTCGGTGTCATTGCGGCCCGCGCGGTCAAGGGCAGCGCCGCCGGATCCGACAACGGTCGCATGGGTCACCGAACGGCGACGGGGCACGCGCGACGGACCGCGCTCGCGATCCTGGGCCTGGCGGCCGTGGTCGTCTCCGGGTCGATGCTCTCGGGTGGCGAGTACGTCGGGCCCCTGGTGGGGATGGTGGGCATCGCCCTCGTGCTGGTGGTGGTCGGACGGCAGCTGATCGCCATCCTCGAGGGCGAGTCCCACGCCCGGTCGCTCGAGGCGGAGGTGCAGGCGCGCACCGCCGAGCTGCAGAAGAGCGAGGTGAGGTTCCGGTCGCTCGTGCAGGCGTCGTCGGACGTGATCACCATCCTCGACGAGGACGGCATGATCCTGTTCCAGACGCCATCCGTCGAGCGGATCCTCGGCTACGAGCCGGTCGACTTCCAGGGCCACGCCCTCTGGGAGCTCCTCCACGCCGACGACGTCAGCGCGGCCCAGGAGCTGTTCCGCCAGGCGATCGCCTCGCCCGAGCTGCTCGTGTCGGGCGAGTTCCGGGTCCGCAACAGTGCGGGCGAGTGGTTGGTGTGCGAGACGGTGTTCCGGAGCATGCTCCACGAACCGAGCGTGGGCGCCGTCGTGCTCAACACCCGCGACGTCACGGAGCGCAAGGCGCTCGAGGCGCAGCTGATCCGCGAAGCTCTGCACGACCCGCTGACGGGGCTCGCGAACCGGGTGCTCCTACGTGACCGCGTCGCGCTGGCGATGGCCCGGGCCCGGCGCGACCAGCGGCGGGTGGCGCTGATGCTCGTCGACCTCGACGACTTCAAGGCGGTCAACGACGCCTTCGGCCATGGCGCCGGTGACGAGCTGCTGGTGAACGTCAGCCGCCGGCTCGTCCAGGCGGTCCGGCCCGGCGACACGGTCGCGCGGCTCGGTGGCGACGAGTTCGCCGTGCTGCTCGACGACGCCCGGGGCGACGCGGCTCCCGACGTCGTGGCCTCGCGTCTTCGGGAGCTGCTGAAGATGCCGGTGCTCATCGCCGGTCACGAGCTCTTCGCCCCCGCCAGCATCGGTGTTGCCGTGGCCGACGGGTCGACCGGTGACGCCGAGGAGCTCCTTCGCAACGCCGACGTGGCCATGTACATCGCCAAGGGCAAGGGCAAGTCGCAGATGGCGACGTTCCATCCCGACATGCACGCCGAGATGCGTGACCGCCTCACCCTCGCGTCGGAGCTGCGGTTCGCCGTCAGCCGGGGCGAGTTCGCCATGCGCTACCAGCCGCTGGTCGACCTGAAGACGCAGCGGATCATCGGCGTCGAGGCGCTCGTCCGGTGGCGCCACCGGACGCGAGGTCTGGTGGCGCCATCCGAGTTCATCCCGCTGGCGGAGAGCACCGGCACGATCATCCCGCTCGGGCGGTGGGTGATGGAGGAGGCGGTGGCCGCGCTCGTCGAGTTCCAGCGCCAGCAGCTGCCCGGCGAGCGCCCGGTGTCGGTGACGATCAACCTGTCGGGCCGGCAGTTCCAGGAGCCGGGCATGGTCGACGAGATCGCGACGCTGGTGCACGACGCCGGCGTCGAGCCCTGGACCGTCGTGCTCGAGCTCACCGAGACGATCCTCATGGACGACATCGACAACGCCATCGAGACGATGCAGGCGATGAAGGCGCTCGGCGTGCGACTCGCGCTCGACGACTTCGGGACCGGCTACTCCTCGCTCAGCTACCTCCGCCGGTTCCCACTCGACATCCTCAAGATCGACAAGTCGTTCGTGCACGCGCTGGCGACGCAGGAGGGCCCCGGGCTCGTGCGGTCGGTGCTCCGCCTCGGCGACACCTTCCGGCTGGCCACGCTCGCCGAGGGGATCGAGATGCCCGAGCAGCACGCCATGCTGAAGGCGCTCGGCTGCACCTACGGCCAGGGGTTCCTCTTCGCCCACCCGCTGAAGCAGTACGAGGTGCGCAACTTGATCTCGGTGCAGGCGCGGGAGGGGAGTGACGCGTGGAAGCGGGCGCTCGCCGAGGGCGTGACGCCGGAGCGCCAGCGCGCCGCCCGCCGGGAGATCGCGGCCCGCCTGCTCGGCTGACCGTCCCGTGTGGCGGGCGGTCTTCGGGTCCCCACGCGACACTTCTGCCATGGGGTCGCTCCTGGTGGTCACCGGTCCTCCCGGGTCGGGGAAGTCGACGGTCTCGAAGCTGCTCGCAGAGGAGACGGGGCCGAGCGCGCTGGTGGAGGGGGATCAGTTCTTCGCCTTCCTCGCGCGCGACGCGATCCCGCCGTGGCTTCCCGAGTCGCACCAGCAGAACACCGTGGTCGTCACGGCGGCGGCCGCGGCCACCGGCCGGTTCGCGAGCGGCGGGTTCTTCACCGTGTACGACGGCGTCGTCGGGCCCTGGTTCCTTCCCACCTTCGGCGCCGGCACCGGCCTGGCCGAGCTCGACTACGTCGTCCTCATGCCAACCCTCGAGACGTGCCTGGGTCGAGTGATGACGCGGCGTGACCACGGCTTCCGGGACGAGGCGGCGACGCGGAAGATGCATGAGGAGTTCGCGCGCGCCGGGGTGGCCCCTCGCCACACGCTGAGCGTCGGCTCCGAGACGCCGGCCGAGGTCGCCGACCGGATCCGGCAGGCACGCGACGCCGGCGCCCTCAGGTTCGCCGTCCCTCGACTCGCCGGCCCTTCGGAGTCGTAGCCGACGCCGCGACTCCTTTGGGGTGGCACGATGCCGGACATGACCTCGCCGATCTCCAACCGCGTCACCGAGCTGCTCGGCGTCGAGTACCCGATCGTCCAGGCGCCGATGGGGTGGATCGCACGCAGCCGGCTGGCGTCGGCCGTCTCGAACGCCGGCGGTCTCGGCATCATCGAGACGTCGTCCGGCGAGCTCGACATCGTGAAGGATGAGATCCGCAAGATGCGCGATCTCACCGACAAGCCCTTCGGTGTGAACATCGCCCAGGCGTTCGTCCGCGACCCCGCGATCGCGCAGTTCGTGATCGATCAGGGCGTGAAGTTCGTGACCACGTCGGCGGGTGACCCGACCAAGTACACCGCCCAGCTCAAGGCCGCCGGACTGACCGTCTTCCACGTCGTGCCGACCCTGAAGGGCGCGCTCAAGGCCGTCGCCGCCGGCGTCGACGGGCTCATCGTCGAAGGGGGCGAGGGCGGCGGGTTCAAGAACCCGCAAGATGTCGCCTCGATGGTGCTGCTCCCGCTCGTCCGGTCGAAGGTCGACGTGCCGATCATCGCCGCCGGCGGGATGCTCGACGGCCGCACGATGGCCGCCGCCTTCGCGCTCGGCGCCGAGGGGATCCAGATGGGCACGCGGATGGTCTCGGCGGAGGAGTCGCCGGTTCACGCCAACTGGAAGCAGGCGATCGTCGACGCCGCCGAGACCGACACGGTGTTCCTCAACCGCTTCTCGAAGCCCGGGCTGCGCGCCCTGCGCACCGGACGCACGACGCGGCTCGAGCGCGAGGAGTCGGTCAGCCTCGCCGAGTTCGGCACCTCGGGCGCGCTCTACTTCGGCGGCGACATGGAGGCGAGCATCGCCCTGTCGGGCCAGGTCGCCGGCCGCATCGACGCCGTGCGCCCGGTCGCCGACATCCTGCGCGACACCGTCGAGGAGTTCTTCGAGGTCGTCGGCGACCTCGGCGCGCGGTACCCGCGGTCCGTTGTGGCCCCCGGGCGCTGACGGCACCGACCTCAGAGGCCGCGGCGGGTCTCGTCGCCCCCGACCTGCGCCAAGTACTCGGCGACGTGGAGCTGACCGAACTGGCGCGCCCAGGCCTCGGCCGTGCTCCGGAAGTCGGGGTCGAGGGGGGACACCTCGGCGCCGTGGTCGACGAGCAGCCGCACGAGCTGGAGGTCGCCGATCGCCGCCGCCTGGTGCAGCGCCGTCCGGCCGGTCGACGTGGCGTTCACATCCGAGCCCGCGTCGACCAGCTCCTCGACGATGTCCCACCGCCCGAGGTCCGCGGCGCGCGCGACGCCATCTTTCTCGCGTCGCAACGACCCGGCCGTCACCTCGGGCTCGTCGCCGAGCGATCGCGAGCGGTCGCAATACAGGTCGCGAAGGATCCCCACCTCGGCGCCGTGATGGGTCGCCTCGTCGATCTGGTGCAGCACGAACGCGGCGAGCGTCGAGTCGGCGAAGGGCCCGCCGATGGATCCGATTCGCTCCCACAGCAGGTCGTCGTCGGCGGACGCGAGGAGCGCGTCGAACGAGGCCATGGCGTCGGTCAGCTGGGCGACCGACGCGTCGGCGGAGCCGGCGATGCGCCATGCGCTCCACGACTCGGACGCGGTCTGGGCTGTTCGCCGGAGCCATCGTGCGTTGCGTGGGCTGCCGTACACGTCGGTGAGGTGCGCGAGGCGCCAGGCGATCGACGTGACCGCAGGAGCGCCCACGGGCCGGTAGCAGTTGTCGATGACGACGCGCCCGTCGCGCAGCTGTCGGATGGTCCACGCGCCGGGCACCGGTTGCCACCGCAGCTCGTCGTCGGTCAGCCCCTCCAGCCTCGCTAGCGTCCGCTGGGCGACGTAGTCGGAGTGGCCGCGCAGCTCGTCGGCGATGCCCATCGCGGGTGACGGTACGCGGTCTGCGCCCCGGCCGCTCGGTAGGTTCGATCGTGGTGACGAGGATCGGCCGGTGTGCGCCGCACCTCCTGATCGCGCTGCGTTCGCGGCGATCGCCGACGTCGCACGGCACGTGTACGCCTTCGAAGGGCGACGCCGCTGACGAGCGGTCGTCGCCGCGCAGGGGCAGGATGCACATGACTCCTGGAGGTGCCCATGCAGACCGTCGAAGCCGCGCCGCTCTCCGACGCGGAGCTCGAAGCGATCGACCGCTACTGGCGCGCGGCGAACTACCTCTCGGTCGGACAGATCTACCTGCTCACCAACCCCCTCCTGCGCGAGCCCCTCACGGTCGACCACGTGAAGCCGCGCCTGCTCGGCCACTTCGGCACGGTGCCGGGGCTCAACATCCTCTACGCCCACCTCAGCCGCCAGATCGCCCGCCGCGACCTCGACATGATCTACATCACCGGCCCCGGCCATGGCGGCCCCGGGCTCATCGCCAACACGTGGCTCGAGGGCACGTACTCCGAGGTGTACCCGACGATCCCGCGCGACGGCGCGGGCATGGAGCAGCTGTTCCGGCAGTTCTCGTTCCCCGGAGGTGTCCCGAGCCACACGGCGGCGGAGACGCCGGGCTCGATCAACGAAGGCGGCGAGCTCGGCTACTCGCTCAGCCATGCGTTCGGCGCCGCGTTCGACAACCCCGACCTGATCGTCGCGTGCGTCATCGGTGACGGCGAGGCGGAGACGGGGCCGCTCGCCACGTCGTGGCACGGCAACAAGTTCCTCGACCCCGTGGGCGACGGCGCGGTGCTGCCGATCCTCCACCTCAACGGCTGGAAGATCGCGAACCCGACGATCCTCGCCCGCATCGGCGACGACGAGCTCGACGCGCTCCTGCGCGGCTACGGCTGGACGCCGTACCTCGTCGCCGGCGACGACCCCTCGGCGGTCCACCAGCAGCTCGCGGCCACCCTCGACGCCGTCCTCGACGACATCGCCGCAATCCAGGCGCGCGCGCGGGTCGACGGCGACCGGAGTCGGGCCCACTGGCCGATGATCGTGCTCCGCACCCCGAAGGGTTGGACCGGTCCTGACATCGTCGACGGGAAGCAGGTCGAGGGCACCTGGCGCGCCCATCAAGTGCCGCTGGCCGACGTGCGCGAGAAGCCGGAGCACCTCGAGGAGCTGCGCGAGTGGATGTGCAGCTACGGCCCCGACGAGCTGTTCGATGACGCCGGCCGCCCCCGCGCCGAGCTCACCGACTGGATGCCCGTGGGCAACCGGCGGATGGGCGCCAACCCGCATGCGAACGGCGGCCTCCTGCTCCGCGACCTCGTGCTCCCCGACTTCCGCGACTACGGCGTCGAGGTCAAAGACCACGGCTCGACGACCTCGCAGCCGACGTTCCTGCTCGGCGACATGCTGCGTGACGTGATGCGGCTCAACGAGCCCTACCGCAACTTCCGCATCGTCGGCCCCGACGAGACGGAGTCGAACCGCCTGCAGGCCGTGTACGAGGTGACCCAGAAGGCGTGGCAGGCCGAGACGCTTCCCGTCGACGAGCACCTCAGCCACGACGGTCGTGTGATGGAGATCCTCTCGGAGCACACGTGCCAGGGCTGGATGGAGGGCTACCTCCTCACCGGCCGGCACGGCCTGTTCTCGTGCTACGAAGCCTTCACCCACATCGTCGACTCGATGTTCAACCAGTTCGCCAAGTGGCTCGAGACCTCGCGCCGGCTCGAATGGCGCCGCAGCGTGTCCTCGTTCAACTACCTGCTCACGTCCCACGTGTGGCGCCAGGACCACAACGGCTTCTCCCACCAGGATCCCGGGTTCATCGACCACGTCGTGAACAAGAAGCCCGAAGTCGTCCGTGTGTACCTGCCGCCCGATGCGAACTGCCTCCTGTCGGTGGCCGACCACTGCCTCCGCAGCCGCAACTACGTGAACGTGATCGTGTCGGGCAAGCAGCCCGAGCTCAACTGGCTGAGCATGGAGGAGGCGGTCCTCCACTGCACTCGCGGCGCCGGCGTTTGGACCTGGGCCAGCAACGACGCCGGCGGCGAGCCCGACGTGGTGCTGGCCTGCGCCGGCGACGTCCCGACGCTCGAGACGCTCGCCGCCACCGACCTGCTCCGCCAGCACCTCCCCGACCTCAAGGTCCGGGTCGTCAACGTGGTCGACCTCATGCGGCTCCAGCCGGAGAGCGAGCACCCGCACGGCATGAGCGACCACCTCTTCGACACGATCTTCACCACCGACAAGCCGATCGTCTTCGCCTACCACGGCTATCCGTGGCTCATCCACCGGCTCACCTACCGGCGCAACGGCCACCACAACCTCCACGTGCGCGGCTACAAGGAGGAGGGCACGACGACGACGCCCTTCGACATGGTCGTGATGAACGACATGGACCGGTTCCACCTCGTGATGGACGTCATCGACCGCACACCCTCGCTCGGATCGCGCGCCGCCGAGGTCCGCCAGCTCATGGTCGACAAGCGGACGATGCACCGCCTCTACACGCGCGAGCACGGCGAGGACATGCCCGAGGTGCGCGACTGGAAGTGGCCGCACGGCTGACCGCGACGGGATCCCCACCGCCGGGTTTCCGCGCCGAGGCCGGGGGTACACCGTTCAGCCGTGGGGATATCCGTTCGTCCTGAACACGTCCGTCGCTACGCGTCGATCGCCCGCCTGCTCGTCACCGCGGCGAGGACGGGGCTGGTCGGCGAGGTCCGCGACCACGCGGCGTCGAACACCCTCGACCTCGACGGCGAGTGGGAGGCGCGCGACGACGTGGACGCGGCCGATGACGGCGCCGACGAGTCCCCCGAGCAGCTCGTCCGCGAGCTCGAGTCGATGGGGCCCACCTTCATCAAGCTCGGTCAGCTCCTGTCGACACGCGCCGACCTCCTGCCGCCGCGGTACCTGGAGGCGCTCGCCCGCCTGCAGGACCGTGTCGAGGAGGTGCCGTTCGACGAGGTGAAGACCATCGTCGAGGAGGAGCTAGGTGTCCGCCTGTCGACGGCGTTCCGCGAGTTCGATCCCGCGCCGCTCGCCGCCGCCTCGCTGGGTCAGGTGCACCGAGCCGTGCTCCGCAGCGGTCGAGAGGTGGCCGTCAAGGTCCAGCGCCCCGACATCCGGCGCCAGATCCACGTCGACCTCGACTCCCTCCGGGAGGTGGCGGGCCTGGCCGACCGTCGCACCGACGTCGGTCACCGGCTCGGGTTCGAGTCGATGGTCGAGGAGTTCCAGAAGGCGATGCTCGCGGAGCTCGACTACCGCCGCGAGGCGCGCAACCTCCGGGTTCTCGGCGAGAACCTCGCCGAGTTCGACCGCATCGTCGTCCCGCAACCCGTCGACGACTACTCCACCGACCGGGTGCTCACGATGGACCTGATCCGCGGCCGGAAGGTGAGCGACATCGGTCCCCTGGGCCGCATGGAGCTCGACGGCGAAGGCCTCGGCCGCGAGCTGTTCCGGGCCTACATCAAGCAGATCCTCGTCGACGGCTTCTTCCACGCCGATCCCCATCCGGGCAACGTGCAGATCACCGATGACGGCCGCCTCGCCCTCCTCGACCTCGGCATGGTCGCCCGCCTCACGCCGACGGTGCGCGAGTACCTGGTGAAGCTCCTCCTCGCCGTGAGCGAGGGTCGCGGTGAAGACGCGGCGCGGGTCGCCGAGGAGATGTGCACCCATCTCGACGACTACGACCGCGAGGCGTTCGAGCACGACGTCGCCACGCTCGTCACCGAGAACCTCGAGGTCACCGTCGGCGAGCTCGCCGCCGGGCGTGTCGTGGCCGAGCTGTCGCGCATCGCCGCCGCCGACGGGCTGCGGCCGCCGCCCGAGCTCTCGATGCTCGGGAAGGCGCTGCTCAACCTCGACGAGGTGGCGCGGCTCCTGGCCCCCGAGTTCGATCCGAACCAGGCCCTCCGCGACGAGGCGGCGCGCATCCTGCAGCACCGCCTGGCCGACCTCGTGTCGCCCGGCAGTGTGGTCGCCGCCGCGCTGGAGGCCCGCGACTTCGTCGAGAAGCTGCCATCGCGGGTGAACCGGGTGCTCGACACCGTCGCCGACGGGGAGGTCCGCCTCAACCTGCGCGGCTTCGACGAGCACGAGCTGATGCGGGGGCTCCAGAAGGTCGCCAACCGAGTCGCCATGGCGACGGTGCTGGCCGCCCTCATCATCGGCGCCGCCATGCTGATGCGGGTCGACACCGACGCCCGGCTCTTCGGGTACCCCGCCCTCGCCATCGTGTGCTTCCTCATCGCCGCGGCCGGCGGCGTCGCGTTGCTCGTCTCGATCCTGATCTCCGACCGCCGATGACCTCGAGGCGGGTGGCGCGCTGGACGGGCCTGGTCGCCGCGGGCGC
>DATAKR010000124.1:0-16807 GCA_036261495.1 Acidimicrobiales bacterium
AGCTCAGTGGTCAGAGCAGGGGACTCATAATCCCTGGGTCGTGGGTTCGATCCCCACCGGGCCTACGACGCGAAGTGGCCTCGCTCCGCCTATCGCATGTTGCCGGTGTGTCCCAGCGAGAACCGCCCCGGCTGCGGCCAGATCGTCAACCCGTGCGGCCCCTTGCCCACCGGGATGCGAGCGAGGAGCTTCCCGTCGGTGGTGTCGACGCAGTAGACCTCGTTGTCGAACCGGCCGCCCAGCCACAGCTGCTTCCCGTCGGCCGACAGGTTGCCCATGTCGGGGCTCCCCCCACCGGAGATCGGCCAGTTCGCGGTGATCGAGCGGGTGGCGACGTCCATGACCGAGATGCTGCCGGGGCCGCGGGGCGCACCGGACGCCATCGGCGAGCCACGGTTGATCACGAAGAAGCTCTTGCCATCGCGGCTCGGGTAGAGGCCGTGCGCGCCGACGCCGGTTTGCACGAACCCAGTCTCCTTGAAGCTCGGTCCGTCGATGAGGTACACGCCGCCGCTCGCCATGTCCGCGACGAAGAACACCGACCCGTCGGACGCGAGACGGACGTCCTGCGGCATGGATCCTGGCTTGCTGAGATCGAGCTTGCCGACGACCTTCGACGTCGCGACGTCGAACTTGATGATCGCGCCGCCGAACTCACACGAGGCGATGAAGTAGCTGCCGTCGGCGGAGTAGTCGAGGTGGTTCACGCCCTTGCAGTCGACCTTGACCGACTTCTGCAGCGCGAGCGTGTGCGGGTCGCGGAAATCGAGCTCCTGGCGCTTCTCGGCCACGATGATCGCCGAGGAGCCGTCGGGCGTGAAGTACATGTTGTACGGGTCCGAGACGGGGAACGTCTTGACCGGCTTGGCGGTCTTCGGGTCGATCTCGGTGAGGCTCCCGCCGTTGTTGTTGACCCACAGCGTCTTCAGGTCGTACGACGGCACGACGTGCTGAGGCGTGGGACCGGTCTTGAAGGTGTCGATGACCGAGAAGGTCGCCGGATCGATCACCGACACCGTCCCCGACATGCTGTTCGGTACGTACACCCGGGTCGGTACGCCGGCGACCGCCTCCGAGAGGTTGCCCGGCGCGGTCGCGGCGTAGACGTTGGAGGGGTTGGGATCGAAGCCACCCGCGGCGGTGGTGGTGGGCGGTGTCGACTCGGTCGGCTTCGGCGCGGTCGTGGTCGTCGACGCCGAGGCGCCCGCCGACCGCGACGAACCGGAACTTGACGAGCTGCACGACGCGAGCGAGGCGACGAGGACGATGCCTGCGGTCGCGAGGAGGAGACGACGTGTGCGCAGGGCAGGGCGCGACGGATGCGAGGACCGGGGGGAGACCACGGGGTCCGAGGGTATGGGCGGGATCGCTCCGAGTGATGTCAGGTGGTCGCGTCCGGATTCGGCCACGTCCGAACCGGTCGCATCCGGAATCGGTGCGACGCGGTGTTCTATCCCGAGAAGGCCCCGTACACTTTCGCTACCCGGAACCACTCGAACATCTTCGGAGCGCGCCGGCCCACGCCGGCAGGACCAATGAAGCTTCCCCACATACCCGGCGGACGGAAGACGGCGATCGGCGTCCTGGTGGCCGCGCTCGTCGTCGCGGGCGCGGGGGCGACCGCTGCCGTCGTCGTGTCGCGCGACGGATCGACTCCCGCGGGCGCGTCGCCCACGGGGTCGGTCGGCGTCGTGGCACCAACCGTGCGCGTCGCCGACGACGTGGCGGGTGTCGTGCCGTGGGACCGGCCCCTGCGCATCGAGGTCGACAACGGGACGATCGCCGGGGTGCCGGCCGTGCGGCGCGACGGCCACCGGTTGATCGGCCTTCGCGGCGACGGTTCGCACTGGGCGACCATCGACACCCTCGTGCCCACCGCCACCTACGAGGTGCAGGTGAAGGTCCTTGACGCCGCCGGCCGCACCACCTCGGTGAACCGCGCGGTGAAGGCGGCCGACGCCCCCCGCCACCTGCACGGGACGATCACTCCGGGCGACGACACCACCGTCGGCGTCGGGATGCCCGTGATCGTGACGTTCAACCAGGACGTGCCGCCGGACGCACGCGCCGCTGTCGCGTCGCGCCTGACCGTGTCAGCGACGCCGCCCGTCGACGGCGCGTGGCACTGGATGAGCCCTCACGAGGTGCACTGGCGCCCGCCGACCTACTGGCCCGCCGGCACGGCGGTGACCGCCACCGTGGCGCTCGACGGTGTCGACGCCGGCGGTGGCCTGTGGGGCGAGGGTTCGCACACGTCGACGTTCCGCATCGGCGACGCCCACGTCAGCACCGCCGACATCGCCGCGCACACCTTCACGGTGACGTCGAACGGTGCGGTCGTGAAGACCGTTCCCATGAGCGCGGGGCGCGACAAGTACCCGACCAAGGGTGGGATCCACATCGCGCTCGAGAAGTCACAGGTCGTCACGATGGACTCGGCGACGGTGGGGATCCCGCGCGACTCGCCCGACGGGTACTACGAGAAGGTCTACTGGGATGTGCGGATCTCGAACGGCGGCGCGTTCGTGCACGCCGCACCCTGGTCGGTCGGTGACCAAGGGGTTCGGAACGTCTCGCACGGTTGTGTGAACCTGAGCAACGACGAGGCCCAGTGGTTCTACGACTTCAGCCGACGCGGCGACGTCGTCGACATCATCAACTCCGGCGTCGGCCCCGACCTCTGGGACGCGGGGATGGCCGACTGGAACGTGCCGTGGGACGCGTGGCGAGCCGGTTCGCCGCCACCGCCGGTGCCCGCCGGTCCGGATGCGCGGTCCGTCCATCCCGGCGCGGCGACCTGACCTCGCCCGTCAGCCCGTCAGCCCGTCAGCCCGCTGCGGCCGCGCCCGGCGCGGTGGAGCAGGGGCGAATAGCGGATGATGCAGCGCACGGCCATGAAGCCGTCACGCCAGCCGATCTTCTTGCCGTCCGCGTAGGTGCGGCCGCTGTAGCTGATGCCGACCTCGTACACCCGCCAGCGGTGGTCCCGCGCGACCTTGGCGGTGATCTCGGGCTCGATCCCGAAGCGGTCCTCGCGCAGATCGAGACCGTCGACGACCTCCCGCCGGAACGCCTTGTAACAGGTCTCCATGTCGGTGAGGTTGAGATCGGTGAGCATGTTCGACAGGCCGGTCAGCACGCGGTTGCCGAGCGAGTGCCAGAAGTAGAGCACCCGGTGCGGTTCACCGGTGAGGAACCGCGACCCGAACACGACGTCGGCGCGGCCGTCGACGAGCGGTGGGAGCATGACGTCGAAGTCGGCGGGGTCGTATTCGAGGTCGGCGTCCTGGACGATCACGTAGGGCAACGTCGACGACGCGAACCCACGGCGCAACGCGGCCCCCTTTCCTTGGTTGCGTCCCTGCGTGAGCACCTTGACCCGGTCGTCGGCGCGGGCGGCCGCGTCGGCTTGCTCGAGACTCCCGTCGGTCGAGCCGTCGTCGACGATGATCAGCTCGCCGACCCAGGGCGAGTCGAGCACGCGATCGACCGCGTGCTTCAGCGTTCGCTCCTCGTTGAAGCACGGCATCACCACCGAGAGGCACCGCGCCACGTCCCCGGCCATGGCTCGTCAGCGTATTGGCTGCGTCTGCACTCCCCGAGCGGTCAGGTGACCGGACAGGCGTAGTCGGTGTCGAACGTCTCGACGTGCTGGGTGAGCCACGCGGTGCCGCCGGCGAACCACTTCGCCGGGTCGCAACCGGCCGCCGGGTTCGTCGGCGTCGAGCCGGCGACCCAGATCGGCAGCCCGAGGGTCAAGCCGCCGGTGATGAGTCCCCACTGGTAGCCGGTCGAGTACACACCGGCGAGCAACCCCCGGCTGTTGAGGTTGTCGACCATGCCGATCACGACTCGGCTGTTGGCAGCCGTGTCGTATCTCCCCGTGGCGTCCTGCCAGCTGTTCTTGGTCTCGACGTCGAGCCACCACATGGCGGGCACCACGCCGGCCGCGTCGACCCGGCCCACGGCGTAGTCGACCGCGTTCCAACCCCAGTTGTACGACCGGCACAGGTTGTCGCCGGCGGTGCACGTGCCCGCCGGCCCGGTGTCGCCGCGGCCGTCGGTCGGCATGCTGGTGTTGAGGTAGACCGACGGCGACGCGCCCGCCCATGCGGCCTCGGAGCCGAAGCACGGGTTGGCTTCGAACGGCTTGCCGCCGTTGACGCCGATGATCGCGAACGCCCCCGGCGACGGGTAAGCCCCGCCGCACTGCGGCCAGGAGATGTCGTAACCGGTCGCGCCGGGCGGATACGGATCGGTGCTCGGTGCCGCAGCCATGGCGACGATCGGCTGGTTGAGCCGGATGTTCCCCGTCGAACCGCGGAAAGGAGCGTCGCCGAAGGCGAAGATGCCGCCGTCGGTGGCGACGAGCCAGTACCCCCCGCCCGTCCCATTCGCCGCCATCGCCACGATCGGCCGGTTGAGCCGGATGTCGCCGGTGCTGCCGTGGTAGCCGGCGTCGCCGAAGGCGAAGATGCCGCCGTCGCTCGCCGTCATCCAGTAGCCGAGACCGTCGGGAGTGGCGGCCATGCCGACGATGGGCTGGTTGAGGCGGATGTCGCCGGTGCTGCCGTGGTAGCCGGCGTCGCCGAAGGCGAAGACGCCGCCGTCGCTCGCGACCAGCCAGTAGCCGTTCCCGGATGCGGTCGAGGCCATGCCGACGACGGGTTGGTTGAGGCGGATGTCGCCGGTGCTGCCGTAGTAGCCGGCGTCGCCGAAGGCGAAGATCCCGCCGTCGCGGGCGACGAGCCAGTACCCGCCGCCGCTCGGGGTGCGGGCCATCCCGACGATGGGCTGGTTGAGGTGGATGTTGCCGGTGCTGCCGTAGTAGCCGGCGTCGCCGAAGGCGAAGATGCCGCCGTCGCGGGCGACGAGCCAGTACCCCCGGCCGCTCGGGGTGCCGGCCATGCCGACGATCGGTTGATTCAGGCGCTGGCCGCCCGTCGACCCCGCGTAGGGGACCGCGCCGAACGTGAAGACGCCGCCGTCGCTCGCGGCCAGCCAGTAGCCGTAGGGCGGGGGCGGCGACGCCGTCGTCGCTGCCGCCGGCTCGGCGGCGCCTGGCGCGACGAACGGCAGCAGCGCGGCCGTGAGTGCCGCGGTGGCGAGCAACGACGCTCCCCGTACCCATGTCGGGCGGCGCCGGAGGCGCGCACTCGTGCGTGAGATCCACTGGGATCGCATCGTCCCTCCCCAGGTCCGGGGCGGAACGGTACCGGTCCCGGGGTTTCGAGGGCGCGCACCCTCAGCCGTCGACGAGGAGCCGGGGTGTCGCCCCGGCCGTCAGCTCGCCTGCTCGAGGGCGGCGAGGGCGTCGCAGAGCTTGCATCCCTCGACGTGGTCGTGGGGGAGGGCCCTCGCGGCGGAGGCGATGCCCTCGAGGGCGCGCACGCGCGGGGTGACCTCTCTCGACTCGACGTCCCAGGCGTCGCGAGCCCGGGCCTCGACCGGGGCGACGTAGGCGTCCTGGCGCAGGACCGACGCCGCGGCCTGCACCGCGACACCGATGGTGTAGGCGTTGATCGCCGCGTACCCGGCGACGGCGTCGAGCGCGGCCTGCTTGGCGGCGTCGAGGAGTCCTCCGGAGGACGTGAACAGCGGCGGCATCTCGGTCTCCCGTGTCCTGGGTTCGCCCGCCGGTGAGATGCGTATACCCGCGCCGCGCCGACCGAAACGCGCGTTAAGAAGGCGCGTCAGCCTTCGTCGAGCCAGCGCGAGGCGTGGTCGAGCAGGTACTGGCTGACGGCGAGGCAGCGATCGAACACGTCACACAACAGCTCTTCGCCGCCGAGCACCCGCGCGAGGGACACCTGCTGGTTGGCGACGATCGTCAGCCGTCGCTCCGGCGCGTCGGTCGCCGAGGGGAACGCGTCGATGCCCGACACCTCGAGGGGCAGGTCGACGCCACCGATGCCGGCGAGGTCGAGGGCGAGCTGCAGCAG
Organism: Acidimicrobiales bacterium; assembly: GCA_036261495.1. GTDB lineage: Bacteria > Actinomycetota > Acidimicrobiia > Acidimicrobiales > CADCTF01 > DATAKR01. The sequence goes on from DATAKR010000124.1 coordinate 5,943, forward strand.
GTCGGGCCCATGGGGGAGGGGAGGCAACGCCCAGGTGAACGTGAGCGGGAAGTGGAACTCGTCCGGTGGGTCCTCGTCCTCGGGCAGGCCCATCACCACGTCCTCGAAGGCGAGCAGGACGCGCGGGTCGACATCGAGCGCGAGGTGGAGGTCGAGGGGGCCTCCGCATCCCTCTTCGGGGTGGAGGTCGACCTCCCACGACTGACGCAGCGAGTAGGTCTCGACGAAGTGGCGTTCGTCGTGGACGTGGAAGCCGTGATCGGCGGCGTGATCCTTCAGCTCGGCGACGTAGCCGGCGGTGTCGATGACGGCCATCTCGTCCCAAACGATACTGGCGGGCCGGCACCTCTCCGAGGGCGGCCGTCCGGCGTCAGTCCGGGGCCCAGCGGTACTGCGTCCAGCCCTCGACCGGCTGTGCGCCGAGCGCGCCGTAGAAGCGGATCGCCGGCTCGTTCCAGTCGAGCACGGCCCACTCCACGCGCCCGTCGGTGATGGTGCGCAGGCGCTGGAGCAGCGCGAGGCCGTGGCCGCGATGGCGGAACGCGGGTCGCACGAAGAGGTCCTCGAGCCAGATGCCGGGTCGCCCGAGGAAGGTCGAGAACGTTCGGAACCACAGCGCGAACCCGGCGACCGCCCCCGTGTCGTCGTCGACGGCGAGCAGCACCGATGCCGCCGGACGATCGCCGAAGAGGTGTTGTCCGACCTCGGCCGCGTCGAACACCACGTCGTCCGCCATCTCCTCGTAGTCGGCGAGCTCCCGGATCAGCGACAGGATCTCGGCGAGATCGTCGGCCGTCGCCTCGCGGATCGCCATCGCGCTCGGACGCTAGCGTCGCCGGGACCGGGCACGAGGAAGGATGCGGCGATGGACGACGAGGCCCTTCTGAGCGTGCTCGGCGACGCCGCGGCGGCGGTGCGCACCGCGCTCGACCGCCTCGACGATTGGGGCCTCGCCGGCACGCGCTCCGGGCAGTACCACACCGATCTGGCGGCCGACGAGGCGGCCCTCGCCGTGCTCGACGCCGCCGGGCTGGGTGTGGTGAGCGAGGAGTCCGGCGTGCACGCCGGGGATCGCGACGTCGTCGTCGTGCTCGACCCCGTCGACGGCTCCACCAACGCCTCCCGGGGCATCCCGTGGTTCGCGACGAGCCTGTGTGCCGTCGACCGCCACGGACCTCGCGTGGCGCTCGTCGTCAACCAGGCCGGCGGAGAGCGCTACTCGGCCATCCGCGGCGGCGGGGCGTGGCGTGACGGCGTTCGCATCCGGCCCTCCGCGCGGACGCGCGTCGAGGAGTCGGTGGTCGCGCTGTCGGGCTTCCCGCCGCGCCACCTCGGATGGCGCCAGTACCGTGCCCTCGGCGCGGCCGCGCTCGACCTCTGCGCGGTGGCGGCCGGCATCGTCGACGGCTACGTCGACTGCAGCGTCGATGCCCACGGCCCCTGGGACTACCTGGGCGGTGTGCTCGTCTGCCTCGAGGCCGGCGCGGCGACGGCCGATGCCCTCGAGCGTGACCTGGTCGTGCTCGGTCACGGCGATCGTCGCACGCCGGTCGCGGGCGCCACGCCGGAGCTCCTGCACGACCTCCTCGAGCGCCGGGCGGGCGCCGTCGGTGCGGTGCCGGTCACCGACGGAAAAAACAATTGACGCCGGAAGGCTCCCGTGCTCGGATACCAGGGCCGGGGACTTTCGTCGGCACGTCATCGGGAGGATCACGGGTGAGCAACGTCGGTTGGAACGCCGCAATGCCGCAGGGCATCGCCGGCGTCGCCGCGCGTCCGCGTCCGTGCGCCGCCGCCAAGCAGATGCCTCATGGGCACCTCCTCGTGGATGTCATCACCGGCTTCTACGGGACCCGTGTGTCCAACGGCACCCTGCGGCCGATGGGTCGAGGAGGCGGGGTTGGCTAGACCAACCCCTTCCAGCCTCCAGACAGGCCCAAAGGCCGCCGGGACATCCCGGCGGTCTTTTTGTTTGCCCGAATTTCGACGTCAGCGGAAGTACCCCGGACAAAGGGAGAAGGGGGAGGGCGAGATGCTCGCCGAGTGCAACATCCAGACAACCGAGGAGGAGGAGCCGGCGGTCGACTGGTCGCTGGCCCGATGTCGTGACGGAGCGGGGACGATGACGGCCCTGTTCTTCAGCGAGCAGATCGACGACATCGCACGAGCCAAGCAGATCTGCCAGCTGTGCCCGCTGCAGGAGACGTGCCTCGATGGCGCGATGACGCGGCGGGAGCCGTGGGGTGTGTGGGGCGGCCAGCTCTTCCTCAACGGGAAGATCCTCGCCCAGAAGCGAAAGAGGGGACGTCCCCCGAAGAACCCGCAGATGGCGCAGTCGGCCTGATGCGCACCGCGGACGCGTCGACGCCCCGGATGGCTCGTGCCGCCCGGGGCGTCGTTGCGCTTTTCGCGAGAACGGGCGGCCAGGCCACCCCCAACTCGCGAGAAGCTCGTTCTGGAGGCGCCCCGTCAGGACGAACGGCGCGGGCCTACGGCCCACTCCACCACGAACTCGTCCTCCCAGTGGTTCGACTCGCGCACGGTCTCGACCCGCTGTCGGTCGTCGTCGCTGCCGGACCGCAGACCCTGCACCCGGCCCCGCAGATCGATGACCTCGAGCGAGGTCGTCGTGCCGTGCTCCGTCTCACGCTCGCCCATCGCTCACACCCCCTCGCGCCGCGCGGGAACGCTACGCCCGACGGGGGGCGCATGGGAAGGGCCGATGGTCCTGCGATGGAGGGCCGCACGGGGACCCGCTGTAGCCTGGGTCGCTTCGACCCGGGCGCTTAGCTCAGCTGGTAGAGCGCTGCCCTTACAAGGCAGTGGTCGGGGGTTCGAGTCCCTCAGCGCCCACCCACTAGCCTTCGCCCGACCGTGACGCCGACACCGGGACGATGATGGCCGCCACCGACCTCGACAAGCCGTTCAAGCTGGGTGAACGGGTGATCCTCAACACCGACGATCGCGGCGTGCCGGAGGGCACCCCGGGTCGGGTGAAGGTCGCCGACGGCGTCACGTGGTTCCGCTACTGGGTGGAGTTCGAGGGCGGCCGCTGGCTGGGATCGATCACCGAGTCGAAGCTGGTGCGGGCCAAGGACTGGGAGGACTTCCAGCGCCGCCGCGCCGAGGAGGCGGCTCGTCCGCAGGTCGAGCAGGCGCCCGTCGCCGAGGCGGCTGCGTCCGAGAGCGCCGGCGACGGCGCGGCGGCGTCGGGTGCCGCCAGCAAGATCCCGGCGCACCTGCTGGAGCGGAGCAAGCGGGCGCGGGAGCGGAAGTCCGCCGGCGGCTGAGCTCACCGGCTGATCGGCGCGGATCCGCGCCGATCCCCCATCGGCGCGGTGTCCCCGTCGCGCCGGGCATGCTGGAACCCGTGGCGCACTCCCACGGGGAACGGCGCGGTCCGCCTGGCCGCGACGCTGACACGTCGCCGGCCGGCGCCGGCGATCGCGCCGGAGCTCGCCACGCGTCGCGTCTCGCGGTCACGTTCGGCCTCGTCGCCGCCTTCTTCGTGGTCGAGGCGGTCGCCGGCTACCTGACGAACTCGCTCGCCCTGCTGTCGGATGCCGCGCACATGCTGACCGACGTCGTCGGGCTGGGCATGGCGCTGGGAGCCATCCACGTCGCGGGAAGGGCGGGCACGGCGCGGGGCCGCACGTTCGGGTTGTACCGGTTGGAGATCCTTGCCGCACTCACCAACGCGGTGCTGCTGGTCGGCGTCGCGCTGTACGTCATCGTCGAGGCTGTCCGCCGGCTCGGGCGGTCGCCCGAGGTGCTCGACGTACCGATGCTCGTCGTCGCCGTCGTAGGTCTCGCGGTGAACCTCGCCTCGTTCGCGCTGCTCAGGGAGGGTGCGAGCGAGAGCCTGAACGTCCGTGCCGCCTACCTCGAGGTCGCGGCCGACGCCCTCGGGTCGGTCGGCGTCCTCGTCGCCGCCGTCGTGCTCCTCCTCTTCGGATGGCGGCCGATCGACGCGATCGTCGGCGTGCTGATCGGGCTGGCGGTGATCCCCAGAACGCTTCGGCTCGCCGGGCAGGCACTTCGCGTGCTGGTGCAGGCGGCGCCCGCCGGCGTCGACGTGGAGGCGATCCGAGCCGATCTGGCCGCGCTGCCCGGTGTCGTCGATGTCCACGACCTCCACCTGTGGACGCTGACGTCGGAGATGGAGGTCGCCTCCGCGCACCTGATGGTCGGCGTGGGGACGGACTCCCACGCGGTCCTCGACCAGGCCCGCGACGTGCTGCGTGACCGCTATCGCGTGGTGCACGCCACGCTGCAGGTGGAGCCTGACACCCACGAGGGCTGCCACGAGGTCCACTGGTAGCCGTGGCGACGACGGCGCTGCTGACCGACCTCTACGAGCTGACGATGGTCGACGCCGCGCTGCGATCGGGTGTCGCCGACGATCGGGCGGTGTTCGAGGTGTTCGCCCGGCGTCTTCCGCCGGGTCGAAGGTTCGGCGTCGTCGCCGGTACGGGCAGGCTCGTCGATTCCGTCGAGGCGTTCCGCTTCGGGCCCGACCAGCTGGCCTTCCTCGACAGCCTCCGGATCCTGTCGGACGACACCCTCGGGTACCTCGAGCGCTACCGCTTCGGCGGCAGCATCGACGGCTACGCCGAAGGCGAGCTGTACTTCCCCGGGTCGCCGGTGCTCACCGTCGAGGCGTGCTTCGCCGAAGCCGTCGTGCTCGAGACTCTCGTGCTGTCGGTGCTGAACCACGACTCGGCGGTCGCGTCGGCGGCGGCGCGAATGAGCGAGGCCGCTCGCGGCGCGTCCCTCATCGAGATGGGCGGCCGCCGCACGCACGAGCTGGCAGCGCCGGATGCGGCCCGCGCCGCGTACCTTGCCGGGTTCACCTCGACGTCGAACCTCGAGGCCGGACGCCGCTACGGCATCCCGGTGATGGGCACCGTCGCGCATGCCTTCGTGCTGAGCCATCCCGACGAGCTGTCCGCCTTCAAAGCCCAGGCCGAGGCGATGGGCTCCGCGTCGACCTTCCTCGTCGACACCTACGACATCGCCACCGGCATCCGGCACGCGGTCGAGGCTGCCGGAGGGACACCCGGTGCGATCCGCATCGACTCCGGGGTGCTCGAGCACGAAGTTCCCGCGGCCCGAGCCCTGCTCGACGAGCTCGGTGCCACGGCGACTCGCATCATCGTCACGGGCGACCTCGACGAAGAGCGGATCGAAGGGCTGCGGGACCTCCCTGTCGACGGCTTCGGCGTGGGCACCGAGGTCGTGATCGGGTCGGGCGCCCCCACGGTCGGATTCGTGTACAAGCTCGTGGAGGCCGAGAACCGGGCCGTCGCGAAGCGGTCGCAGGGCAAGTCGACCCACGGCGGGCGCAAGACCGCGTGGCGGGTGCTCGACGACTCGGGCCAGATCGTGCGCGAGGTCGCAGCGACCGGCCCGGTTGCCGGCCGGCCGGAAGACGCGGTGGCGCTCCAGCGCGCCTACGTGCGCGCCGGCGAGCGCGTCGCCGTGCCGGTGCTCGACGCATCACGCGATGCCCACATCGACGCCCGGCGATCGCTGCCCGCCGCGGCGCGATCGCTGTCGCCCGGCGCACCCTTGCTGACCGTCGAGATCCAAGAGGCGACTCCGTGACCGACCGTCGGGCGTTCATCGCCGTCGACGTGCAGCCGGGGTTCTGCGAGGGCGGCAGCCTCGCCGTTGAAGGCGGCCACGACGTCGCCGGGCGCATCGCGGGCCATCTCGCGGCCCGCGGCGGCGAGTACGCGGCGGTCGTCGCGAGCCGCGACTACCACGTCGATCCGGGCGCCCACTTCGGCAACCCGCCCGACTTCGTCGACAGCTGGCCCCGCCATTGTGTCGCCGGCACGGCCGAGGCGGAACTCCACCCCTCCCTCGCCGCGGTTCACCTCGACGCCGTCTTCGACAAGGGCGCGTACGCCGCCGCGTACTCGGCGTTCGAGGCGGCCGACGCGGCCGGCGTTCTCCTCGGCGACTGGCTGCGCAGGCGCGACATCGACTCGGTCGACGTTGCCGGCCTCGCCACCGACTACTGCGTCGCGGCCACCGCGCGCGATGCGCTCGCGCAGGGCTTCGCCGTCCGGGTCCTCCTCGACCTGTCCGCCGGCGTCGACGCGGCGACCACGGCGGCCGCGGTCGACGACCTCCGCGAGCGCGGCGCGGAGCTGGTGGCGGCGGTCGACGGAAGCGGCCGCGGCCCTCAGTAGGGTTTCGTCATGACCGACGCCGTCCCGGTGGGCGCTCCCGTTCCGAGCAACGTCGCCGATCTCGTGGAGGCGATCGAGCAGAGGGCTCGGCAGGCGGGGGCCGACGGCGCGACCACGTTGCTGCGGGGGATGCTCGGCTCGCTCTCAGAAGCCCTCGACGCCGTCGCGGACCGGCTCGACGACATCGAGCGGGCGATCACCGAGAAGGGGGATGCGGCCGAACCGCCGGTCGTGGCGCCCCCCGTCGACGTCGACGCGCTGATCGAGCGCCTCGCCGCCCACACCGACCGCGTGGCCGCGGAGATGCCGGACGCCGACATGATCGCGGCGCGGCTGGCGCCGGCGGTGGCCGCCCGGGTCGAAGAGGCGCTGGCGCGGATCGACGCCCGGGTGGACGCGCTCGAACAGCAGGTCGCCGGCCTCCCAGTGCCGCCGCCGGCGCCGACCGCGGCCGCCGTCGCCGCCGAGGTGGAGGGCGCGCTCGAGGGGCTGCGCGACCGGCTCGGTCGCATCGAGCTCGCCATCGCCGAGCGGGGTCCCGCCACCGCCGACCTCGCCTCGGCCGTCCGCCCGCTCGACGACCGCCTCGTCGCCATCGAGGCCCGGCTGGCCGCGCCGGCCCCCGACCGCTCCGGCGAGATCACGGCGGTGGTCGAGGAGGTCGGCAGCACCCTCACCGACCGGCTCGCCGCCATCGAGCAGGTCGTACGCGAGGTCGATGTTCCGGATCCGGCGGTGGCGGTGCGCGCCGGGGTTGCGCCAGTGATCGAGCGGCTGGCCACCGTCGAGGCTGCCCTGCGGTCGCGAGGCGAGGGCAGTGCCGACGTCGCCGCCATGCGGGCCGTGATCGACGAGGGACTCGGGCGGCTGTCGTCGGAGCTGGCCGGACGCACCGCATCGCTGTCGACGCTGTCCGATGCGTCCGGTGAGGAGCTGCTCGCTCGCGTCGAAGAGATCACCGCGACGGTGGCGGGAGGTACGGGCACGGCGCGGGTCATCGCTCTCCTGGAGGAACGGATGTCGGCGCTGCTTCGCGCCGTCGCCGACCGCGGCGACGAAAGCCGGGCCGCCATCGACGCGCTCGCCGGCCAGCTCGACCGCGACGAGCGAAGCGTCGAGGAGCTCGCCCGCGCCGTACGCGACATGACGAGGGGGCTGGCGGGGCTCCCCGACGCGGTGAGCGAGGCCGCCGCTGACCGGGTGGCGGCGCGACTCGAGCCCGTCGGCAGCCGGCTCGACCAGCTCGACGCACGCGCCATGCGAGTCGAGGCTGCGCTCGCGGGGGTGCGATCCGAGCTGGAGGCGCTCGGGTCGGCGAGGCCCGACATGGCCGGTCTCGATCGTCGGCTCGGCGCCGTCGCGGCCGACATCCGGGAGATGCGTCTGGTGGCCGACGAACGCCGCGGCGACCGCGACCTCGACGGTGCGGTCGCGCGTGTGACCGAGGCGTTCCACCGCGAGTACGAGGTGCTCGCCGAGCGGGTCACCGCGCTCGCGGCCGGCATCGACGCGACCCGGGTGATGCTCAACCAGCACGTCGAGGACACCGACCGCGCCCTCGGCCGGCGCGGCGCCGACTGACCGGCGCTCGTCGCCACCGCTCGTCGCCACCGCTCGGGTCCGCGAGCAAGGCCCGGCTCTTGGCGGAGCCGGGCCCTCACACCCTCCCCGCGGGCCGCGACGGTGTCGCTTCCGCGCGGGGAATCCTTGCGACCCGACGGGTCAGACGATCTCGTCCTCGCGCACCACGCGCCGGGTGCGGACGCGGCGATCGACCACCGGGTCGTCGACGTCGTGCACGACCGTTCGCCGGTAGCTCGAGCCGAAGCCCATCGAGTTCCAGAAGAGGAACGACGCGAAGAGGCCGATGAACCCGACGATCATGAGGATCACGCCGACGGTGTTGATGTCGATCCCGTTCGCATGGAAGTTGACGGCGAACGCGAGGATCGCACCCACCGCGATGAGGAACACGCTTACACCGATGCCCACCCGGAACACCTCCTGTCGGGGCGCCAGCCGCCCGCTTCGTTGACGACGTTCGTGTTCCCCGGAGGGCGGTCCGTCAACCCTCACCCCGGCGATCGGCCCAGCTGTGTCAGCCGTGGGTGCGGGCCCAGCCGACGAGCTCGTCCGCGCCCGCGGCGTTGACGATCCGGTCGGTGGTCACGCCGGCGTCCTCGGCCCTGGCGCAGCCGTAGGGGAGCCACTCGAGCTGCCCCGGGGCGTGCGCGTCCGTGTCGATGCTGACGCGGCAGCCCATCTCGAGGGCGAGCGACAGCAGCCGGCGGGGTGGATCGAGGCGCTCCGGTCGGCAGTTGATCTCGACGGCCTTGTCGAACCGGGCGCACGCCGCGAAGACCAGCTCGGCGTCGAACGCCGACTCCGGGCGGCCCCGGCCGACGACGATGCGGCCCGTGCAGTGACCGAGGATGTCGAGGTTGGGGTTGGCGACGGCGGCGACCATGCGGGCTGTCATCGCGCGTTCCTCCATTCGCAGCTTGCTGTGGACGCTGCCGACGACGACATCGAGGCGCGAGAGGATCTCGTCGCCCATGTCGAGCGAGCCGTCCTCGAGGATGTCGACCTCCATCCCGGTCAGGATGCGGAACGGGGCCAGCCGTTCGTTGACGTCGGCGACGACCTCGAGCTGGCGCAGGAGCCGATCGCGGTCGAGGCCCCTCGCGACGGTGAGGCGCCCCGAATGGTCGGTCAGCACGATGTAGTCGTGGCCGAGGCCGCGGGCCGTGCGTGCCATCTCCTCGATCGGGCTGCCGCCGTCGGACCAGTCGGAGTGCGTGTGGCAGTCACCCCGGAGCGCGGCGCGGATCCCCTCACCGCCGGCGACGAGCGGCTCGTGGTGCTCGTCCTCGAGCCGGCGGAGGTACTCCGGGCGGGATCCGGCCAGGGCCTCCACGATCACCCGCTCGGTGACCTCGCCGATGCCCGTCAGCTCGCGAAGCCGGCCCTTCGCCGCCCGATCGGCGAGGTCGTCATCGTCAAGGGCGGCGATCGTCGCGGCGGCCGTGCGGAAGGCGCGGATGCGATAGGTCGGCTCGCGGCCGCGCTCGAGCAGGAACGCGATGCGACGCAGCGCGTCGACCGGCGAGAGCGGCACGGTCGGGTCGGGTTCGGGCGCGGACACGGGCGGAGTCTGCCCCGCGGCGTGACGGATGACTCGTCGACGGCGCCGGGGCTCGCGATATATCGTGAGTTCGGAAGGGGGCCAGGATGGCGCAATGGACGGGGGACCGCATCGACCTCGAGCTGGGGCAGGTCCGGGAGGTTCGGATCCGGATCATCGGCGGCGACGCGTCGATCACCGTGGCGCCCGGGCCGGTCCGTGTCGAAGGCGAGGTGGTCGAAGGTGAGCCGCTCGAGGTCGAGCTGACCGACGGGATCCTCGTCGTCGAGCAGCCGACGCCGCGGCCGATCCTCGGCCTGGTGGGTGGCGCCCGGGCGACGTGCACCGTGGCCGTGACCGTTCCCGACGTAGAGGCCGTGTCGGTGGCGACCGTGAGCGCCGACGTGGTGCTCGGTGGGGTCGCCGGCCGGGTCGAGACCTCGACGGTGTCGGGCACCCAGACGCTGACAGGCCTCCGCGGCGACCTCTCGATCCGAACCGTCTCCGGGCAGGTGGAGGCGCAGCGGCTCGACGGCACGTTGACCGCCAACGCCGTCTCGGGCGCGCTCACCGTCGCCGGGGGGTTGCTCGACCGCCTCACCGCGAGGACGGTGTCGGGCGACCTGACCTTCGACCTCGACGCCGTACCCGACGGATCCTTGACGTCGGTCTCCGGCGACATCGCCCTGCGGGTACCCGACGGCCGCGGGGTCGAGCTCGACGTGACGACCGTGAGCGGCCGGCTCGACAGCGCGTTCCCGCTCGTGGGCGAGGACCGCGGCCGGCGCCACCTTCGCGGCCGGGTTGGCGACGGCAGCCGGCGGCTGGCGGTGCGGACGACCTCCGGCGACTTCGCGCTGCTGCGCCGGGCGTCGACGAGCGATCTGGTCGAGCGGTGAGCCCGGTCTTCGAGCACGGTGCGTTGCGGCTGTACCTGCTGCTCCTCCTCGAGGATGGGCCGCACTACGGCTACGAGCTGATGCGCATGCTCGAGGATCGCTTCATGGGCATGTACACGCCGTCCGCCGGAACGATCTACCCCCGGCTCGCCGCGCTCGAGGACGACGGCTTCGTCGCCCACGACATCATCGACGGCCGCAAGGTGTACCGCCTCACCGACGCCGGCCGAGCCGAGCTCGATGCTCGCCGCGACGAGGTCGACGCGGTGGCGGCCCGGGCCGCGCAATCGGCGCGGGAGATGGCGCGCGAGGTGCGTGATGAGGTTCGCGCGTCGGTGCGTGACATCCGCCGCGAGCTGAAGGACGCCGTCCGCGATGTCCGCCGGGAGGAGCGGCGCGCTCGCGAGGTGCGTGATGCCGACGCCCTCGACTGGATCGGCGACGATGCCGCCCGGGTGACACGCGACACCGCTCGGGAGGTAGGCCGGGTGGCGCGGGAGGCGGCGCGCCAGGCGGCCCGGGCCGGGCTCGAGGCGGCGCGCACGTCGCGCCGGGCTGACCGCGAGGTGACGGCGCGAGATCTGACGGCACACGATCAGACGACGCGCGAGGTGCGCGACGTCTTCCGGTCGCTTCGAGCCG
>DATAKR010000145.1:0-2071 GCA_036261495.1 Acidimicrobiales bacterium
GTGGTCTGGGTGACCACCACGCCGTCGCGCACGAGCCGGGCCGACGCGTTGCGCCGGATGGTCCCGTGGAGCACCATGCAGCCCGCGATGTTGCCGATCTTCGACGAGCGGAAGATCTCGCGGATCTCCGCCGTACCGCTGGAACGCTCCTCGTAGATGGGCTTGAGCATGCCCTTGAGGGCGGCCTCGATCTCGTCGATCGCGTCGTAGATGACCGAGTAGTAGCGGATGTCGACGTTCTCCCGGTCGGCCATCTGGGCGGCGTGCGGGGTGGGCCGCACGTTGAACCCGATGATGACCGCCTTGGACGCCGCGGCGAGCGACACGTTCGTCTCGGTGATGGCACCGACACCACGGTCGATGACCCGCAGCGACACCTCGTCGCCGACGTCGATCTTCGACAGCGCGTCCTCGAGGGCCTCGACCGAACCGGCGCCGTCGCCCTTGAGGATGAGCAGCAACTCGGAGGTCTCGCCCCGGGTCATCTGCTCGAACAGCTCGTCGAGCGTGCGGCGACGCGAGCTCTTCGCCTGCTGGGCCGCACGCATGCGCGCCGCCCGCTTGTCGGCGATCTGACGCGCCGTGCGGTCGTCGTCGACGACGAGGAAGTTGTCGCCGGCGCCGGGCACGGAGGTCAGGCCGAGCACCTGCACGGGCATCGACGGCGGAGCCTCGTCGACGTTCTCGCCGAGGTCGTTGACCAGCGCTCGGACACGGTCGTGCGCGGACCCGGCGACGATCGAGTCGCCGACGTGCAGGGTGCCGCGGTGGATGAGCACCGTGGCCACCGGGCCGCGACCCTTGTCGAGGTGCGCCTCGATCGCCACGCCCTGGGCGGGCATGTCGGGGTTGGCGCGCAGGTCGAGCGCGGCGTCCGCCGTGAGCACGATCGCCTCGAGCAGGTTGTCGAGGCCGACGTGGGTGATCGCCGAGACGTCGACGAACATCGTGTCGCCGCCGTACTCCTCGGGGACCAGGCCGAACTCCATGAGCTGGCCGCGGACCTTGGTGGGATCCGCCGCCGGCTTGTCGATCTTGTTGACCGCAACCACGACCGGCACGTCGGCCGCCTTGGCGTGGTTGAGCGCCTCGATCGTCTGCGGCATCACACCGTCGTCGGCCGCCACCACGAGCACCGCGATGTCGGTCGACTTCGCCCCGCGGGCACGCATGGCGGTGAACGCCTCGTGACCAGGGGTGTCGATCATGGTGATGGCGCGGGGCTGGTCGTCGACCTCGGTCTCGACCTGGTACGCGCCGATGGCCTGGGTGATGCCGCCGGCCTCGCCCGCCACCACGTTCGTGTGGCGGAGCGCGTCGAGCAGCTTCGTCTTGCCGTGGTCGACGTGACCCATGACGGTGACCACCGGCGGACGCGGGGCGAGGTCCTCGTCGCCGCCGAGGTCTTCGCCGAAGTCGACGTCGAAGCTCTCGAGCAGTTCGCGGTCCTCGTCCTCGGGCGAGACGACCTGGATGTTGTAGTTCAGCTCCGCGCCGAGCACCTCGAGGGTCTCGTCGGTGACCGACTGGGTGGCGGTGACCATCTCGCCCAGGTTGAACAGCACCTGCACGAGCGACGCCGCCTCGACGCCGATCTTCTCGGCCAGGTCGGTGAGCGAGGAACCCCGGCGCAGCCGGACGGTCTCGCCGTCACCCTTGCGGACGCGCACGCCGCCGATGAGCGGCGCCTGCATCTGGTCGAATTCCTGGCGACGCTGCTTCTTGGACTTGCGTCCCCGACGGCCGGCACCACCGGGACGCCCGAAGGCGCCCTGGGTGCCCGACCCGCCACGGCCGCCACGGCCGCCGCCGACGGGTGCGCCGACGCCACCACCGGGGCCGCCACCCGTGCGGGGACCCGCACCGGGACGACCGCGACCGGGGCCACCACCGGGACGCCCGCCGCGGGCGGGGGCACCGATCTGGCTCGACTGCTGCTTCGGCATCATGGCCGGGTTGGGGCGCGGGACGCCGGACAGGCCGCCCGGCCGGGGCATGCCACCCGGGGTCGGACGCCGCTGGCCCTCACGGGCGGCGGGTGCGGCGGTGTCGTCGGGACGCCGACGGGCCT
>DATAKR010000162.1:0-1697 GCA_036261495.1 Acidimicrobiales bacterium
GGGTGCCGCCGGCGTCTCGTCGGCGACCGGCTCGGCCGAGCGCGGGGTGCGCACGCGAGGAGCGCGCTTGCGGCGCACGTCGTCGACGTCGACGACGTTGTGGCGACCGGGCCACGGCGCGAGATGGCCCATGAGCTCGGCCAGCTCCGGCGTGTCGAGGGTCTCCTTCTCGACGAGCGCGGTGGCCAGGCGGTCGAGCACCTCCTTGTGGGTCTCGAGGATCGCCCGGGCCTCGGCGTGGGCGTTGTCGATGAGGCTGCGCACCTCGGCGTCGATCTTCGACGCGACTTCGTCGGAGTAGTTGGCCTGGTGGCCGTAATCGCGACCGAGGAACACCTCGCCCTGCTTCTGGCCGAGCTGCTGGGGGCCGAGGTCTTCGCTCATGCCGTACTCGGTGACCATCGCCCGGGCGATCGCGGTCGCCTTCTCGATGTCGTTCTGGGCGCCGGTGGTGGGATCGGCGAAGATCAGCTCCTCGGCCGTGCGCCCGCCGAGCAGCATGGCGAGCTCGTCGCGCAGCTCCGAACGGGTGATGAGGTACTTGTCCTCGATCGGGAGGGCGAGCGTCCACCCGAGGGCGCGACCGCGGGCGACGATCGAGACCTTGTGGATCGGATCGGCGTTGGGCAGCACGTGGCCCACCAGGGCGTGGCCACCCTCGTGGTAGGCGATCACCCGCTTCTCGCGCTCCGACATGACCCGGGTCTTGCGCTCGGGGCCGCCGATCACGCGGTCGATGGCGTCCTCCATGTGGCGCATCTCGACGAGCTTGTCGTTGGAGCGGGCGGCGAGCAGCGCCGCCTCGTTGAGGGTGTTGGCGAGGTCGGCGCCGGTGAACCCCGGCGTGCGGCGGGCGAGGACGTCGAGCTTCACGTCGTCGCCGAGGGGCTTGTTGCGCGCGTGCACCGCGAGGATCGCCTTGCGGCCCTCGAGGTCGGGGCGGTCGACGACGATCTGGCGGTCGAAGCGGCCGGGCCGGAGGAGCGCCGGGTCGAGGATGTCGGGCCGGTTGGTCGACGCGATGAGGATCACGCCCGTCTTCTGGTCGAAGCCGTCCATCTCGACGAGCAGCTGGTTGAGCGTCTGCTCACGCTCGTCGTGACCACCGCCGAGCCCGGCGCCGCGGTGGCGTCCGACGGCGTCGATCTCGTCGACGAAGATGATCGCCGGCGCCGCCGTCTTCGCCTGCTCGAAGAGGTCTCGCACCCGGCTCGCCCCCACCCCGACGAACATCTCGACGAAGTCGGAGCCGGAGATCGAGAAGAACGGCACGCCGGCCTCGCCGGCGACGGCGCGGGCGAGCAGCGTCTTGCCGGTGCCGGGAGGGCCGTAGAGGAGCACGCCCTTGGGGATCTTGGCGCCCATGGCCTGGAACCGCGCCGGCGCCTCGAGGAAGTCCTTGATCTCCTGGAGCTCGGCGACGGCTTCGTCGGCCCCCGCCACGTCGGCGAAGGTGACCTTGGGCTGGTCCTTCGACACCTGCTTGGCGCGGGCCTTGCCGAACTGCATCACCCGGCTCCCGCCGCCCTGCATCTGGTTGATGAGGAAGAGGAAGAGCCCGACGATCAGCACGATCGGCAGGAGGTTGACGAGCACCGAGAGCCAGACGTTGTCCTTCTGCTCCTTGGCAGTGACGTCGACCTTCGCGTCGATGAGCTTCTGGGTGAGCTCGTCGCCGTAGTCGGCCGGGTAGTCGA
>DATAKR010000184.1:0-11779 GCA_036261495.1 Acidimicrobiales bacterium
CGCCGCGGCCCCCCTCGATCACGTCGAGGACGTCCTCGAGCGCGACGATCGTCGCCGCCGCGGCGAAGCCGGTCAGGCTCGTGCCGCTCGCGAGCAGGTCGTAGGCCGCCTTCTGCTGCACCGGCGTCATGTCGACGAAGGCGAGCCCGCCTCGCACCCGGGGTACGTAGTGCCAGTCGCGCCGGGCCGCACCGTCGTCGAACGGCACCCGCGCCATCTCCAGAGCCGCGGCGTCGAGGGAGGAGAGGAAGCGGCCGGCGGCCGATGCCATCGCCGCCGCGCTCGACGGCGAGTCGGAGTTCGCCACGTCGGGACTCTACGATCCGGAGCCGTGGCTCCGCCCGGCCCCAACGAACGGCCGCTCTCGTCGCTGCCATCGGCACGTGCGCGTGCCGTCGCGTTCGCGGCGATCGTCGTAGCCGGGCTGTGCGGTGCGCTGATCGGCTACTTCGTGGTCGACGTCCAGTGCACCGGCGGCTGCGGCGTCGCGTCCGGAGTGGGAGCGATCGTCGGCGGAGCGATGATCGCCGGCGGCGTGGCCGTGGTCGCCGTGCTCACGCTGCGAGCCATGGGCGAGTGGCGCAAGATCAACGAGGCCGACCTCCTCGGCGAAGGCGATGCTCAGCCGAGCACGAGGCGCCGGAAGCCTTCGGCGTAGCGGACGCCGGCGGCGCGTCCGGCCTCCTCGGCGCGCTCACGCACCGCGGATCGCAGCCACTCGCCGGCCTCGCCGAGCTGTGACTCGTGGCGAAGCAGCGCCTCGGCCTTCCGGTCGACGCTCTCGCCGATGTCGACCCACGTGTCGGGCTCGAGCGACCCCGACAGCCACACCTCCCGGACGCGATGAGCAGCGCCCGCATCCGGGAAGTAGTGCGGGTTGCCGGCCTCGTGCGCGGCGACATCGAGCGTCGCCCAGCCGGCCACGCGATGGTCGCGGTGGTTGAGGTAGCCGGCGCCGAAGAACACCGCCGTCGGGTCGGGGCACACCACGATCTCGGGACGCACGCGGCGCACCAGGCCGACGAGGTGCTCCCGCAGCGACGCATCGTTCGCCAGCTCTCCGTCGGGGATCGCGAGGAGGTGCGACGACGCCACGCCGAGCACCGCCGCGGCATCGTGCACCTCTTCGGCGCGTCGCGCCGCCAGCGCGTCGCGGTCCGCACCGGGATCGATCGAACCCTTGTCGCCCGCCGCGCAGACGACGACCTCCACGGTGGCGCCGGCGCCGGCCCACAGCGCGAGCGTGCCGCCACAGCTCACGTCGGCGTCGTCGGGATGGGCGTAGACGGCGAGCACGCGCTCGGCCGGCGCCGTCACGGCGCGTCCCGCAGCGCGGCCACGGCGCGGTCGACCCCCTCGTCGTCGACGTCGAGGTGCGTGACGAGCCGCACCACACCCGGGGCGATGGTGCCCGCGAGCACGCCTACGGCGTCGAGGTGCACGAGCAGAGCGCGGGTGTCGGGATGCCGGAACGTGACGATGTTGGTGCGGACGCGTGCGGGATCGCAGCCGGCGTCCGGCCAGCGCTCGGCGACCGCATCGGCGAGGCGCCGGGCCCGGTCGTGATCGTCGGCGAGGCGGTCGATCATCGAGCGCAGCGCGACGAGACCGGCGGCGGCGATCACGCCGGCCTGGCGCATGCCGCCCCCGAGCCGCTGGCGCTCGCCGCGCGCCGCCTCCATGAGATCGGCGGAACCCGCCAGCAACGAGCCGACCGGAGCGCCGAGCCCTTTCGACAGGCACGACATGACGGTGGTCGCCCGGCGGGCGTAGTCGCGTGCCGGTGTGCCGGTCGCGACGACGGCGTTGAAGAGCCGGGCGCCGTCCATGTGGACCGGCAGCCCCGCGGTCGACGCCGCGGTGGCGACGGCGTCGAGACGTTCGAGCGGCCACGGTGCCCCATCGGCCGGCATGTGGGTGTTCTCGATGCAGACCAGATCCGGCCGGGGGTGGTGATGATCGGCCGCCTCGATCGCCCACGTGACGTCGACCGCGTCGATCGTGCCGTCGTCGTCGGGCACCGCATGGATCTGCACGCCGGCGTTGCGCGCGCCCGCGCCGTTCTCGTAGACGACGACATGCTGGCGCCGGCCCGCGATCACCATGTGCCCGGGCGACGCGAGCAGGCGCAGCGCCAGCTGGTTCGCCATCGTGCCGGACGGCACGTAGATCGCGGCCTCCTTGCCGACGAGCTCGGCATAGGCGTCCTGCAGCGCCCGGACCGTCGGGTCCTCGCCGTAGGCGTCGTCGCCCACCTCGGCGCCGGCCATGGCACGGCGCATCTCGTCGGTGGGGCGGGTCACGGTGTCGGACCGGAGGTCGACGGGGCGGGCCATGGCAGGGCGAGGCTACCGGGCACGAACCGGCCGCCGGCCGGCGTGTGCGACGCTGGCGCCGTGCCCGCGGCCCCCGACCTCGACGAGCTCCTCGCTGTCGCCGTCGACGTCGCGACCGCCGCCGGCGCGCTGCTCCTCAGTCGAGCGCCACTTGCCCGCACCTCGGTCGAGACCAAGTCGAGCGGCACCGACATGGTGACCGAGGTCGACCGTGCGAGCGAGGCGCTGATCGGCGCCATGCTCGCCGAGCGCCGCCCCGACGACGCGCTCGTCGGCGAGGAGGGCACGGCGCGGCCGGGCACGACCGGCGTGCGCTGGATCGTCGACCCCCTCGATGGCACGACCAACTACCTGTACGGGTTCCCGGTGTTCGCGGTGTCGGTGGCGGCCGAGCTCGACGGCAGCGTCGTCGCCGGCGCGGTCCGCGACGCCGTCCATGACGAGACGTTCACGGCCGCGCTCGACAGAGGTTCGTGGTGCAACCGACGAGCGCTCCGCATCGCCGGGCCCGACGCGCTCGCGGACGCGCTGGTCGGCACCGGGTTCGCCTACGACGCCGGGGAGCGGCGCCGCCAGGCGGCGCGACTACCCGCCGTGCTGCCGGCGGTGCGCGACATCCGCCGCGGCGGCGCGGCCGCCCTCGACCTGTGCTGGGTCGGCCTCGGCCGCCTCGACGCCTACTTCGAGCGGGGCCTCCAGCCATGGGACTCCGCCGCCGGCGGCCTCGTCGCCGCCGAGGCCGGCGCTCGCGTCGACACCCTGGCCGACGGCACGATGGTCGCGGCGCCGCCGCACCTGTTCGACGGCCTCGTCGCGCTCCTCGGCGGGTAGCGCGGCGCCGGCCGTCTAACCCACCGGCCGCTTGAGGACCAGCTCCCAGTGGCTCGGCGTGGGATGGAGGGCGGTGATGACCTCCCAGCCCTCGGCGCCCCTCGCGTTCAGCAGGTCCTGGATGGTGCCCTCGAAGCGCACGCCCTCACCGACGAGGACCCACTTCGAGCGGAGGTTGCCGAGCTGCACCTCGAGGAACTCGTACTCCCACGACTGCGCCATCGACCGACCGTACCGCCGGGCCTCAGATCCCGAGTCCGGCGCGGAACACGAGGTCCTTCACGAACGTCGGCGTCAGCGTGCTCGCCACGTTCATCGCCTGCGCGTCGAGGCCGACCAGGTAGCGCGACCGCGGGAGCGGCGATCCGAGGGCGGAGGCGATCACCTTGGCGCACTGGCCGGGGCTGCCCATGATCGGCTCGATCAGGCGCTGCATGAGGAGCGTGCGCCGGTAGGCGGCGACGAAGCGCGAGCCCTGCTCCTCGCGCTTGGCGATGTCGCGCTCGAACTCGTCCCAGATGCCGGTCTTGAACCCGCCGGGCTCGACCAGCACGACGCGCGTGCCCTCGCCGGCGACCTCGACCCGGAGCGCGTCCGACAACGCCTCGAGCGCGTGCTTGGCCGCGGTGTAGTGGCCGGCGAACGGCGCCGTCGCCCGCCCGGCGATCGACGACACGTTGACCACCCGGCCGCCGCCCTGGTCGCGCATGGCCGGCAGCGCCAGGCGCACCAGTCGCATGGGCGCGAACACCATCGTCTCGAAGAGCGCGTGGGCTTCTTCGTCCGTCACGTCCTCGACCGCGCCGGTGAGGGCGTAGCCCGCGTTGTTGACGAGGCCCCACAGGTGCAGGCCCGGCACCACCCGCTCGCACTGCTCGGCGTCGCTCACATCGAGGAGCACCGTCTCGACCTCGACGCCGGCGTGGGCGGCGGCGGCCGCCACCGTGGCCGCCTTCGCGTCGGATCGCACCGAGCCGATGGTCCGGTACCCCCGGCGAGCGAGCTCGAGCACGGTGGCGAGACCGATGCCGGAGTTGGCGCCGGTGACGAGCACCGCACGGTCGGTCATCCGAAGAACACCTCGGCGACCTCCAACAGCTTGGGGTCGATGGTCTTGAGCACGGCCACCGCGTCGGCGAGCGGCACCCGGACGATCTGGGTGCCGTGGAGGGCGACCATGGTGCCGAAGTCGCCGTCGTGGGCGGCGTCGATCGCCTCGACGCCGAACCGCGTGGCGAGCACCCGGTCGTACGCCGTCGGTGTGCCGCCGCGCTGGATGTGCCCGAGCACGGTCACCCGCGTCTCGTACCCGGTTCGCGACTCGATCTCCTCGGCGAGGCGCTGGCCGATGCCGCCGAGGCGCACGTGGCCGAACGCGTCGAGCTCGCCCGTCTGCAGGCTGAACGTGCCCTCCTTCGGCGTGGCGCCCTCGGCGACGACGACGATCGAGGCGTAGCGGCCCTTCTGGTGGCGCTCGGTGAGCAGCGTGCACACCTCGTCGATGTCGAAGGGCTCCTCCGGGACCAGCACGGCTGCCGCGCCGCCGCCGATGCCCGCCATCGTCGCGATCCACCCGGCGTGACGGCCCATCACCTCGCACACGAGCACGCGGTCGTGGGACTCGGCGGTGGTGTGCAGCCGGTCGATGGCGTCGACCGCGATCTGCACCGACGTCCAGAACCCGAAGGTGAAGTCGGTCTCGGACAGGTCGTTGTCGATCGTCTTCGGGACACCTACGACGTTGATGCCCTCTTCGTCGTGGAGCCGCCGGGCCACCCCGAGCGTGTCCTCCCCGCCGATGGCGATGAGAGCGTCGATGCCGAGACGGTCGAGCGTCTCCTTCACCAGGCCGGGGCCGTTCTCGACCTTGTAGGGGTTGGTGCGAGAGCTGCCGAGGATCGTGCCGCCGCGCGGCAGGATGCCGCGGCAGCGTTCGACGTCGAGCTCCATCGTCAGCCCGTCGATGGGGCCCTTCCAGCCGTCGCGGAAGCCGACGAACTGGTCGCCGTGGACGCGCTCGCCCTTGCGGACCACGGCGCGGATGACGGCGTTGAGACCGGGGCAGTCGCCTCCGCCGGTGAGCACTCCGACTCGCATTGCTGGTCCTCTCCTGGATGGTCCGCCGACGACAGATGACGCTCACACGAGGCACGTCCGGACGCGGCCGCGCCGGCCCGACGCTATCGGCCGTCGATGCGTCGTCGCGCGGCGCGACGGTCCGCGACGATCGAGTGGCCCCGAGACCCGGATCAGGGCGCGTCGTGGCTTCGCGTCAGGAGCACGACCTCACGTTCGAAGTCCGTGAGGTTCTCGAACCCCTTGTAGACGCTGACGAAGCGCAGGTACGCGACCTCGTCGAGGGCGCGCAGGCGGTCGAGGACCGCCCGCCCGATCTGCTCGGTCGTGACGTCGGGCCCCTCGAGGCGGAGCGTCTCTTCGATCTCGACGCCGAGCGCCTCGAGGGCGTCGTCGGGGACGGGACGGTTCTTGGCGGCAGCCCGGACGCCGGCGACGACCTTGGCCCGCTCGAACGGCGCCCGGTGGCCCGACCGCTTCACCACGACGAGCGGCGCCTCTTCGAGGCGCTCGTAGGTGGTGAACCGGCGCCCGCACGACAGGCACTCCCGCCGGCGGCGGATGGCGACCCCGTCTTCGGCCGTGCGGGAGTCGACGACCTTGTCATCGAGGCCGGAGCACGACGGACACCGCACACCTCCGACGCTACCGCCCACCTCCCCCTGCAGCCGGCAGCACGAGCCGCTGCCCGGCGTCGAGGGGATGACCGTGGAGCTGGGCGGCGAGGCGATCGACGACCGGACGAACGTCGCCGTCGGGCTGCAGCCGTCGGGCGATGGTCCACAACGTGTCGCCCGGCTGCACGACGTAGCTCGTCTCGGCGACGGGCTGTGCGTCGAGGTGGACGGCGGGGCCTGCTGCGCCGGCCGCAGCGGGTGCCGTCGTCTCGGAGCCCGTCGCCGGCGCGGCCACGACCGCGACGGGCGCGTGCCGCCCGGCGCCGCTGAGGGGGGCGACGCCGAGGGCACGCACCACGAGGACGCCGGCGAGCACGACGACCCCGACCATGGCGACCGCCGCCAGGCGGCGGCGCCGGTAGACCTGGGGAGCCGGACGCCCGGGCGACCGCCGGGCGACGGGTGCGTAGAGCGGAAGCATGGTTGCGGACATCCGTCCTCCTCTCGTCGGAGGCCGCCCGGCGACGCCGGTGCGGCGGAGCGAACCTCTGTTCGTCCACCACTCAAGCAGCGAACGGGCGTTCGTGTCAAGAGGAAAGCGAACGGGTGTTTGATCCGCGGGTTCGACCGTGTTACCTTCGGCGCAAACACACGTTCGAAGGAAGCGGAGGCCTCGTGGTCGACACCGTCCTCAGTGGCAAGAAGCGCCAGATCCTCGACTACATCGAGACGTCGTTGCGCGAGCGCGGCTACCCCCCGTCGGTGCGCGAGATCGGCGAAGCGGTCGGCCTCACCTCGTCGTCCACCGTCCACGCGCACCTCGCGTCGCTCCAGCAGATGGGCTACCTCCGGCGAGATCCCACCAAGCCCCGCGCGATCGAGGTTCGCTACGACCCGTCCTCGGGCGCGGCCATCAGCCGCCGGCCCGTGCGGCACGTCCCCCTGGTGGGCGACGTCGCCGCCGGCACCGACGTGCTCGCCCAGGAGAACGTGGAGGAGGTGCTCCCCCTCCCCGAGGACTTCACGGGCACCGGCCAGCTGTTCATGCTCCGCGTGCGCGGCGAGTCGATGATCGACGCCGGCATCTTCGACGGCGACTTCGTCGTGGTCCGCCAGCAGGCGGAGGCCGAGAAGGGCGACGTCGTCGTCGCGGGCATCCCCGGTGGCGAGGCCACGATCAAGACCTACAACCGCAAGGGCCACAAGGTCGTCCTCGTGCCCGCCAACGAGCGGCTCTCGCCGATGGAGTTCGACCCGAGCGACGTGACGATCTACGGCAAGGTCGTCACGGTGCTGCGCCGGCTCTGATCCGGCGGGCCGCGAGGCCCGCGATCGAGAGCACCAGCCCGGCGGCGACGAGCGGCGGCACGAGTGGGAGGCGACGCTCGGCGCCTCCGGACGGGGAGCCGATCGTCCTCGGCGCCGGCGGGGCGGGCAGTGCTCCGCTCGCCGGCATCGTCGTGTCGGTCGCGCCGAGCGCCTCGCTCCCCACCGCGTTCGGCGGCGCCGGTGCGGGATCGCCCGCCGCCGGCTCGGGCGCCGCCATCGGGCCGGCGACCGTCGGAGGATGCGACGCGGCGGCACCCGGCGGTGGCGACGACGCCCTCGGCGGCGTACCGCTCGACGGCGCGGCGGGTGGCGACGCCGGCCCAGGTGCCGCCGCGGCCGGCGGCGACAGGCCGGCGACGGCCCGGGCGGCATCGATCCGACCCGAGCATCCCGCCCCGCAGGCCACCGACGTGTCGGCGGTCGACAGCATCCGCTGCACCGCCTGGCTGTTCGTGAGCCCGAGCCCGAGCAGCAGCGCCGCCAGCCCGGCCGCGTGGGGCGTCGCCATCGATGTCCCCTGCAGGTAGGCGAGGCGGCCGCCGGGCCAGTCCGACACCACGCAGGACGCGGGTCGCGACGTGCAGTCGTCGACGGCGCCGGTGTCGCCGCCCGGCGCCACGATGCCCCACTTGGTGTTGGCGAGGGAGCCGGAGTACGACGCCACGCCGCCCGACGGTCCGGTCGCACCGACGACGAGGGCGTCGACGCCGCGGTAATTCGCGCCGGAGGCCCCACCCAGCGTCGGGTTGCCGGCGGCCACGACCACGACCCAGCCCGCCTTCCATGCCTCCTCGATCGCCCCGACGAACGAGGCCTGCCACGGCGCCGGCGCGCCGACGATGGCGATCTCCTCGCCCAGGCTGAGGTTGATCACGCCGGGCCGGGGCGCGGTGGCGACCGCCCAGCGGATGCCGGCGATGATGTCGTCGCCGCTGCCGACCGCCTCGCCGTAGGTCGGTGAGGTCGGATCGTTGTCCTTGAACAGGACGGCCGCGGCATAGATGTCGGCGTCGGGCGCCACGCCGACGACGCCCGCGCCGTTCCGGGCCGCCGCCGCGATGCCGCTGACGTGGGTGCCGTGGCCGTGGGTGTCCTGCCCGTCGCCCGAGCACTGGTGCCAATCGCCGCCCGTGTTGCGGCACGTCGTCACCGACCGGACCTTCGACGAGAGGTCAGGGTGGGTGCGGTCGACCCCGGTGTCGACGACGGCGATCGGCACGCCGGCGCCGGTCGCGGTCGCCCACGCCTGCGGGGCGTGGATCTGCGACAGGCCCCACTGCTGGCTCTGGTTGGCATCGTCGGCGCGCGCCGGCGCGATGGGAAGGACGAGCAGCGCCACGAACGGCACGACGGTCAGCAGGCCCCAGCGGCGCGCCACGGCTCCATGCTCGCACCGCCGGCGCTCCCCGGGGTAGTCACCCCTCGCCGCCCACTACGGTGGCCGCCCGTTCGCAGATGATCGCCGAGGAGGTCGACGTGCCGGATCGCAAAGCTGACGCACGCTGGGAAGGTTCGCTGCAGGAGGGCAAGGGCACGATGCGCCTGGGCGGCGGCGCATGGGAGGGGCCCTACTCCTTCAGCAGCCGCTTCGAGGACGGCACCGGCACCAACCCCGAGGAGCTGATCGCCGCGGCCCACGCCGGCTGCTTCTCGATGGCCCTGTCGGGCGCGCTCGGACGCGCCGGCTTCACCCCGACCTCGGTGGCGACCACGGCGACGGTGAAGCTCAACCGCACCGAGGCCGGCTTCCGCATCCAGCGGATCGACCTGGCGACCGAGGCGGTCGTTCCGGGCATCGACGAGGCCCAGTTCAAGGAGATCGCCGAGAACGCCAAGCAGACCTGCCCGGTGTCGGTGGCACTCGGTGGCGTCGGCGAGATCGTCCTCGACGCCCGCCTCTCGGGCTGACCTCGA
Source organism: Acidimicrobiales bacterium (assembly GCA_036261495.1). Classification (GTDB taxonomy): domain Bacteria; phylum Actinomycetota; class Acidimicrobiia; order Acidimicrobiales; family CADCTF01; genus DATAKR01. Next base: position 9,104 of record DATAKR010000184.1, read on the forward strand.
AGGTCAGGCGCCGGCCTCGAGCAGCGTGCGCAGCGCTGCGTGCGCGGCGTCGAGCGACGCCCGGTCGACGCGCTCGTCCTTCGAGTGGGCGATCGTCGGGTCGCCCGGCCCGTAGTTGGTGGCCGGGATGCCCTGCTCGGCGAAGAAGGCCACGTCGGTCCAGCCCAGCTTTGCCCGCGGCACCCGCCCGGTGGCCTCGACCAACGCCCCGAGGAGTGGGTGGTCGAGCGCGGGCGGGGCGGGGGGCGACAGGTCGACGAGCTCGACGGTGTCGCCCCCGGCCTCGTCGATCGTGTCGCCGAGAAGGGCGCGGACCGAGGCCAGCGCCTCGTCACCGCGGCGGTCGGGTGCGAAGCGGTGGTTGAGCGTGACCGCGGCGCGGTCGGGAACGACGTTGCCCGCCACGCCGCCGCTCACCGCCGTGGCCTGGAGCGCCTCGCGGAACTCGCACCCGTTGAGAACCGGCCGGCGCTCCTCGAACGCGGCGACGCGCGAGAGCACCGCACCGAGGCGGTGGATGGCGTTGCGACCCATCCAGGGCCGGGCGCTGTGCGCCCTCTCGCCGGCGAGCGTGATGTCGATCCGGAGCGAGCCCTGGCAGCCGGCCTCGACGGAGCCGTCGGTCGGTTCGCCCAGGATGGCGGCATCGGCCCGGAGGAGATCCGGGCGCTCGCGGAACAGGCGGAGCAGGCCGTTGTGGGCGCGGGCCACCTCCTCGCACTCGTAGAACACGTAGGTGACGTCGCAGGCCGGGGCGTCGACCGTGCGGGCCAGCTCGAGGAAGACCGCCAGGCCGCCCTTCATGTCGGCCGACCCGAGGCCCCACAGGGTGTCGCCCTCGACGTGGGCGCGCTCGTTGCCGTTGGCGGGCACCGTGTCGAGGTGGCCGGCGAGCGCGAGGCGCAGGGGCCGGCCGAGCGACGTCCGGGCGACGACGTTGCAGCCGACGCGGTCGACGGTGAGCCACGGAACGGCGCGCAGCTCGGCCTCCACGAGGTCGGCCATGGCCGCCTCGGCGTGGCTCACCGACGCGACGTCGACGAGCGCCGCGGTGCGCGCCAGGAGATCGCTCACCCGAGCGCGAGCCCGTGCTGGCGCAGCGTGTCGTTGAGCTGGGCCTTGTCGTGGCGCTGGCCCGCCTCGAGGCGCTTGATCACGAGCACCGCCGGCATGCCGAACTCGCCGCCGGCGAACGTGCGGGGGCGGGTGCCCGACACCGCGACGCACCACGGGGGGATCGACCCTCGCGAGATCTCCTCGCCCGTCTCGACGTCGATCACGGGGATGGTGGCCGTGAGGATCGTCCCCGGGCCGACGACGGCACCCTCCCCCACCCGCGCCCCCTCGACGATCATGCACCGGCTGCCGATCATGCACTCGTCCTCGACGATCACCGGCGCGGCCTGGGGCGGCTCGAGCACCCCGCCGATGCCCACGCCGCCGGACAGGTGGACGTTGGCGCCGATCTGGGCGCACGACCCCACCGTCGCCCACGTGTCGACCATGGAGTTGGCACCGACCCGGGCGCCGATGTTCACGTAGCTCGGCATCAGGATCACGCCTCGGTCGAGGAACGACCCCCATCGCGCCGACGCCCCCGGCACGACCCGGACGCCCTTGGCCGCGTAGTCGCGCTTGAGCGGGATCTTGTCGGCGTACTCGAACGGGCCGACCTCGATCGTCTCCATCGCCGACAGGCGGAAGAGCAGGAGGATCGCCTGCTTGAGCCACTGGTGGACGACGACCTCGCCGCCGACGACCTCGGCCACCCGGGCCTCGCCGGTGTCGAGGAGGTCGATCGCCTCGCGCACGGCGGCCACCGCGTCGGTGTTCCCCGCCGAGAGCTCGTCGCGGCGCTCCCACAGCTCTTCGATCGTCGATTGCACGTCGGCCATGGCGGCGAGGCTAACGGCCGGGCGCGGTCACCGACGCAGGCCGAGGTCGGTGCTGCGCTGGAGGAAGCGGGAGACGTCACGCGGCGTCACCATGCCGAGGAGGGCGCCGGCGGCGTCGACGACGACCACCCGATGCACGTCGTCCTGCTGGAACCGTTCGAGGACGCGGTCGAGCGGTTCGTGGAGCCCGACGAGGGGAACCCGGTCGAGGGGTGCCATCACGTCGGCGACGCGGAGCGCGCCGCGGTCGGCGGGCGAGGTCTTGCGCACGGCGGCCAGCCGGACCAACCCGAGCAGGGCGCCGTCGGCGCCGACGACCGGGAAGGCACTGTGGTCGACGCGGAGGAAGTAGCGGTCGACGGCGACGTCGAGCGCCAGGTCCGGTGGAACGGTGACGAGGTCGCGGGTCATCACGTCGCCGGCCTCGACGCCGCGGAGCACCCGCTGCATCTGCAGCTCGAAGTACGACGCGCTCGCCGCCTGCGTCAGGAACCATCCGATCGCCGCGATCCACAGCCCGCCCACGTCGCCGCCGAGGAGCGCCATCACACCGAGCGCGATCAACAAGAAGCCGACGGCGCGCCCGAGGCGCGTGGCGACCTGCGTCGCCCGCGCGTAGCTGCCGGTCGCCCGCCAGACGAGCGCCCGCAGCACGCGCCCGCCGTCGAGTGGGAACCCCGGCACCAGGTTGAACAGCCCGAGCGCCAGGTTCACCCAGGCGAGGTAGCCGGTCGCGCCGCCGATCGCCCCCTGCGCGCCGAGGAGGATGGTGACGACCCAC
>DATAKR010000003.1:0-19087 GCA_036261495.1 Acidimicrobiales bacterium
GCCACGGCCACGAGCTGCGTGGCTCTGGCACTCCAGAACGCGGGGGTTCGCGGCGCGGCGGGCGTCGCGCGCGACGATGGCGGGCATGGCGTCCGACCTTCTCGACATCACCTGCCCGCGGTGCGGCCGCGCCGTCGTCGAGCGGTACTACGGCCCCTGCACGGTGTGCCGTGACGAGCTGCGGGCGACGATGGGCGGCGAGGCGAGGGACGTCGAGGTGGCGGCCTACGAGCCGAAGATGAACGTCGTCCCCAACCAGGTGGCGACGAAGGACTGAGGCCGGCGCCGGCCGAGAACGTCGGCTCCGAGGGTCAGCCCATGCCGACGATCGGCTGGTTGAGCCGCAGGTTGCCGGTCGATCCGCAGAACTCGGCATCGCCGAAGGAGAAGATGCCGCCGTCGTTGGCGACGAACCAGTACCCGCCGCCGGTCGGGGTGGCCCGCATCCCGACGACGGGGCGGTTCAGGCGCAGGTTGCCGGTCGATCCGAAGAAGCCGGCGTCGCCGTAGTTGAAGATGCCGCCGTCGGCCGCGACGAACCAGTACCCGTGGCCGGTCGGCGAGGACGTCATCCCGACGATCGGCTGGTTGAGCCGGATGTTCCCGGTCGAGCCGTAGAACCCGGCGTCGCCGAAGTTGAAGATGCCGCCGTCGCGGGCCACGAGCCAGTAGCCGTCGCCCGACGGCGTCGCCGCCATGCCGACGATCGGCTGGTTGAGCGGCGACCCGCCCATCGACCCGAAGTAGCCGGCGTTGCCGTAGTTGAAGATGCCGCCATCGGCGGCGACCAGCCAGTAGCCGTCACCCTGCGGCCGGGCGGCCATGGCGACGATCGGCGAGTTGAGGGCGATGTTGCCGGCGGAGCCGTAGAACCCGGCGTCGCCGTAGTTGAAGATCCCGCCGTCGTTGGCGACGAACCAGTAGCCGGTGCGCCCCGGAGCGGACGCCATGCCCACGATCGGCCGGTTGAGGCGGATGCCGCCGGCACTGCCGAAGAACGGCGCCAGCGGCCCGAACGAGAAGATGCCGCCGTCGGACGCCGACAGCCAGTAGCCGCTGCTGCAGCGGATCGGGCCCGAGTCCGTCGGATCCGACCCGAGGCGCCGGGCGTTCTTCTGGTACTGCGGCGACGGTGCCGTCGATGGGGCCGGGATGGCGTACGCGCCGATCTTCCCCGAGTTGTTCGTGGGATCGAAGCCGGCGGTCACCACCGCCCACGTGCCTCCGAGGTTGCCGACGGACGGGGCCGACTTGTGGGCCCAGTTGCCGGCCGCGATCGCGCTCTGGAGCACCGCGCCGTTCGGGCCGTTCAGCACGAACAGCTGACCGTTGGTGCCGACGACCACCTCGGGGGTGCCCCGGCCGTTGGTGTCGGCGATCACCGGCGACGACGGGATCTCGTCGCCCGACTGGAAGGCCCAGTGGCCACCGTTGCCGAGGAAGGCGTCGACCGCGCCGCCGCCCCCCTGGTAGTTGGTGCTCGCGATCACCACGTCGTCGAGGCCGTCACCGTCGATGTCGCCGACGGCGGGGCCGCCGAGGAACGTCTGGTAGGTCGCGTTGCGTGGCCACCCCGCGAGGTCGTGCCCGTCGTTCGGGTCGAACGCCCACACCTTCTGCGAGTTGGCGCAGCTGCCGCCATGGTTGCGGCAGAAGTCCGCGCCGGTGCCGGTGACGACGGCGAGCTGGCCGTTGATGGTGGCGAAGGCGGCGCCCCCCTGGAAGGTCTCCGACCACTGGCGCATCCACCGCTGCGCCAGCACCCCTGAACCGTCGTACTTCAGCGACCGGAACGCGCCGCCGTTGAATGACCCGACGACGTTCGAGGCGGTCGCATCCCCGCCGATGAAGATCTCCTGCTGGCGGTCGCCGTCGACGTCGCGCAGGGCGGGGGCCGACCAGACGGTGTCCATGTTGTCGAACGACGCGAACACGCTGCAGTCGCCGTGCATGGCGTAGATGTGGTTGTTGAACGAGCCGAACACGATGTCGTTCACGCCGTCGCCGTCGACGTCGCCGATGGCGGGCGAGTTGAACACGCCGGCGAGGCCGTCGACGCGGGGCGGGGCATCGAAGCGGCAGCGGATGTTGCCGTCGGGGTTGATGATCGCGACGCCACCGCGGCCGGCGGTCTCGGCCCCGTAGCCCACCACGACCACGTTGGCGCCGGTGCCGTCGACGTCGCCGATGGCGGGGCTCGACGCGACCGGTGCACCCACGTTCGGCGCGAACATCACCGACCCGTCGGGTCGGAACGCGTACACCCCGCCGTTCATCCCACCAACGACGGTGACACCGCTCGTGCCGCCGACGTCGCCGATCGCCGGTGACGACCACTGGAACTTGGCGCCGGCGACGTCGTGCTGCCAGCGGGCGCCGCCCACGTCGGCGTGGCCCGGCGGGGCCGCGGCGACGAGCGCGCCCACCGCGGTCGATCCCGCGGCGAGGACGGTCAGGAGGCGGCGGATGGAGCTGCGACGGGACGGCATGGGACCTCTCACTCGGGGTGACCTGGGAGTTGTCGGAACGTGAGGGGCGCAACGTTAGGAATCGCAACTCGACCATCCGAATCACCCAGATGGTGCCGGGCCCGACGGTGGCCCGATCGTGACCATCGACCCTGGGAGGGCGGGCCGCACCTGGCCGACGCTCGACGGTGACGCAAGGAGGCGCGGCGTGACGATCGCGGAACCACCGACGCGCCCGGCCCGGCCGGCCGGCGGTGTCGTCGGCACGTCGGTGCCGCGGGTGGACGCGCGAGCCAAGGTGACCGGGGCGGCGCGGTACGTCGACGACCTCACGGCGCCGGGCGCGCTGTTCGGGCGGACGGTGCGGGCCGCCATCCCGCACGGGGTGCTCCGCTCGATCCGGCTCGACCCGGCCTTCGACTGGGCGGGTGTCACGGTTGTGACCGCGTCCGACATCCCCGGCCGGAACTGCATCCTGCAGGACACCGACGACCAGCCGGCCCTCGTGCCGGAGGGTGGGCGCGTCCGCCACGTGGCCGAACCGGTCGCGCTCGTCGCCGCAGAGACGAGAGCGCGGGCCGCGGTCGCCGCGGATCACGTGCTCGTCGACATCGAGCCGCGGCCGGCGGTGCTCACCGTCGAGGAGGCGCTCACCGGTGCTGTCGAGGTGCACGACGGTGGAAACGTGCTGCACGAGCTCCGCCTCGAGCGGGGTGAGGTCGACGCCGCGTTCGCGGCGGCCGACGTGGTGGTCGAGGGCACGTATCGAACCGGTCCGGCCGAGCACGTGTACCTCGAGCCCCAGGGTGTGCTCGCCTGGTGGGACGAGGGTGACCGCCTGGTGCACGTCGCCGGCTCGATGCAGTGCCCCTACTTCGTCCATCGCGCCCTCGCCGCGCTGCTCGACCTCGACGGGCGCGCCGTCGACGTGCGGCAGGCGACGACCGGCGGGGGGTTCGGCGGCAAGGAGGAGTACCCGTCGGTCGTGGCGGCGCACGCCGCGTTGCTGGCACGGAAGGCCGGGCGGCCGGTGAAGCTCGTCTACGAGCGCGGCGAGGACCTCGCGGCCTCCACGAAGCGCCACCCGTCGGTGATCCGGCACCGTCTCGCGGCGACGAGCGACGGACGCCTGCTCGCCGTCGACGCCGATGTGATCCTCGACGCCGGGGCCTACGTGACGCTGAGTCCCGTCGTCCTGCTCCGCAGCGTGCTCCACGTGGCTGGGCCGTACCGCTTCCCGAACGTCCGCGTGCGCGGTCGGGCCGTCGCCACGAACCATCCGCCGAGCGGGGCGTTCCGCGGGTTCGGGGTTCCCCAGGCGATCTTCGCGGCCGAGCGGCAGGTCGCCAAGATGTGCCGAGCGCTCGGCGCCGATCCGCTCGCCTTCCGGCGGGCGAACGCGCTGCGCCCGGGCGACACGACGATCACCGGCGCCGTGCTCGACGAGAGCGCAGGACTCTTCGAGGTCCTCGACGCGCTCGAGCACCAGCTGTCCCTCGCGCCGCCGTCGGCCCCGAGCACCGGCCCGCGGTCCGCGGTCACCGCACACCGCGGGAGGGGCTTCGCCGTCGCCTTCCACGGCGCCGGGTTCTCGGGCAACGGTGAGGCGTTCATCCAGCCGGAGGCCACGGTCGACCTCGCGCCGGACGGGAGCTTCCGCGTGCTGACGAGCCTCGTCGAGATGGGTCAGGGGGCGCGCACGGTGCTCGCGCAGGTCGCCGCCGACGCGCTCGGCGTCGACCTCGCACTCGTCGACGTACCGGAGCCGTCGACGCTTGTCGTTCCGAACACCGGCCCGACCGTCGCGTCGCGCACGACGCTGATCGGCGGGGCGGTGGTGGCGGCGGCGAGCCGGCGTGTCCGTGCCGCCCTGGGGGCCTGGGCACACGACCACGGGCTGAGCGTGGACGACGTCGCCGCCGTCGCCCGTGCGCGAGCGTCGATCGCCCCCGCGCTCTCGTGCACCGAGGGCTACACGCCACCGGCCGATGCCGTCTGGGATCAGGCGACGCTCACCGGCGACGCCTACCCGACCTACGCGTGGTCGGCCACCGCCGTCGACGTTGCCATCGACGACGACACGTCCGAAGTCCGGGTCGAGCGGTGCGTGCAGGTGATCGACGCCGGCCGCGCGATCAACCCGCAGGCGGTGGCCGGGCAGGTGCACGGAGGGACGCTCCAGGCGCTCGGCTGGGCGCTGTGGGAGCGCGTGCCCCGGTCGCGTGGCGCGGTCGTCTCGCCGTCGCTCTCGACCATGGTCGTCGCGACGGCGGCCGATGCTCCCGAGATCGAATCCGTCGTGGTCGAGGTCCCGTACCGGGGCGGGCCGTCGGGTGCGAAGGGGATCGGAGAGCTGCCGATGGACGGGCCGGCCGCCGCCGCGGCCAACGCCGTGGAGGACGCGCTCGGTGTCGTCACCGACGAGCTGCCTCTGCTCCCCGAGGTCGTCCACCGGCTCAGGGGAGGCAGGCCGTGAGGATCCATTGCGAGGTCAATGGCACCCGCCGCGACCTCGATGTCGACCCGCTCGCCCGCCTCCTCGACGTGCTGCGAGACGACCTGGGGCTCGTCGGCACGAAGGAGGGGTGTGGGGAAGGCGAGTGCGGCGCGTGCACCGTGCTGCTCGACGGGGCCGCGGTCGCGAGCTGCCTCGTGCCGGCCTGCCACGTCGACGGCCGGCGGATCGTGACCGTCGAGGGCCTCGCACCTGATGGCACGTTGAGCGCGGTCCAAGCCGCCCTCATCGACCACGGCGCCATCCAGTGCGGGTTCTGCACGCCGGGCATCGCGATGCTGGCGACGGCGGCGCTCGAGCACGAGCCGGGCGCGAGCCGCGAGCGACTGCGGGAGGTGCTCGCCGGCAACCTGTGCCGCTGCACCGGCTACCAGATGATCGTCGACGCCGTCGCCGACGCCGTCGCGACGAGTGCCGGCAGGGAGGGCAGCCGATGAGCTCCTCGACCGCGGCGACCCGCGCCACCGCGTATGCCGGCCCGCGGTCGCTCGGCGACGCGCTGGCCCTGCGAGCCGAGCATCCGACCTGGCTCGTGCTCGCGGGCGGGACGGACGTCATGGTCCCGCCGGGGCCCGGTGCGACCACGCCGGATGGCGTGCTGGACGTGTTCTCGGTCAGGGAGATGCACGGCGTCGCCGGCGGATCCGGGTCGATCCGCATCGGCGCGTGCACCACCTACGGCGAGCTCGTGGCGAGTGGTCTGTTGCGCGACTCGCTCCCGTTGCTGCACGACGCGGCCCGTGGCGTCGGTGCCGTCCAGATCCGCGAGCGCGGCACGATCGGGGGCAACATCGTGACGTCGTCGCCGGTGGGCGACATGCTCCCCGGGTTGCTCGCGCTCGAGGCCGACGTCGTCGTCGCGTCGGTCCGCGGCACGCGAACGGTCCCGTACGAGGCGTTCGTCACCGGCTACCGCGCCGTCGACCTCGCCGCCGACGAGCTGCTGGTCACGATCGACGTCCCTCGCCCGCTCGCCGGCACCGTGCAGCACTGGCGCAAGGTCGGCACCCGGGCGGCCCAGTCGATCGCGAAGGTGTCGCTCGCCGCGACGGCCCGGCTCGACGGTCCTTCCATCGCCTGCTTGCGTCTGGCGCTCGGTGGCGTCGCCGACCGTCCTGTCCGCCTGCACGAGGTGGAGCGCCTCGGCGAGGGACAGGTTCCGGGCGGCGCGCTCGCCGTCACCGTCGAGGACGCCGTCCGGGCGGTGGTCGAGCCGATCACCGACGTCCGGTCGACCGCGGAGTACCGGGCCCACGTGGCGGCGCGGCTCGTCCGCCGCTTCGTGGCCTCGCTCACGCCGGGAGCGGCCTCCGCCTGACGAAGCGACCCCACCCCGGGCGCACGTCGGCCGGCTCACCGGCTTCGGCCACGCGGCGGCCGCGAGCGAAGGTGATCGCGGGCCACCCGGTCAGGGTGATGCCCTCGTAGGGGCTGTGGTCGCCGCGTGAGTGCAGGTTGGTGGCATCGAGACGCCGGGTCGCGTCCGGGTCGAACACGACGAGGTCGGCGTCGGCGCCCGGTCGTATGGAGCCCTTGCGATGGTCGAGGCCGAACAGCCGCGCCGGTGCGCCCGACGTGGCGTCGACCCAGCGTGCGAGCGACAGCCGGCCCGTCCGCACTCCCTGGTAGGCGAGGGCCAGCCGCGTCTCGACGCCCGCGAGACCGCCGGGTACGTCGGCGAACGTCGACCATCCCGCGCCCGTGGTGCCGCGCCGGCGGTCGGACATGGTGAACGGGCAGTGGTCGGTGGCGAGGACCTCGACGTCGCCCCGGCCGAGCGCGTGCCAGAGCGCCTCCCGGTCGGGGGCGGAGCGCAGTGGCGGCGCGCACACGAAGTCGACCTCGCCGGCGTCGAGGTGGGCGCGATCGAGGTGCAGGTAGTGCGGGCAGGTCTCGGCGTGCACCTCGGTGCCGCCCGCCCGCGCGTCGCGCACTGCTGCCAACCCTGCCTCGCTCGAGAGGTGCACGACGTAGAGCGACGCGCGCGCGGCACGCGCGAGCGTTGAGGCCCGGCGGATGGCGTCCGCCTCGACGCTCGGCGGCCGCACCGACGGGATGGCGTCGATGCCGGTGCGGCCCGCCTCGAGGGCGGCAGCCGACAGGGCCTCGACCGTCGCGCCGTCCTCGGCGTGGACGCACACGCGCACGCCCGTCAGGCGTGACGCCTCGAGCGCGCGCCGCAGCGTTTCGTCGTCGACCATGAGCCGCTCGGGGTAGGCCATGTAGAGCTTGACGCTCGTGACGCCCTCCTCGATGAAGGCCCGGAACCGGTCGATGGAGTCCTCGAGCCCCGAAGGAAGCTCGGTCACCGTGAGGTGGAAGCCGTAGTCGATGACGGCGCGTCCACGAGCGCGGTCGTGCCACGTCGCGAGCGCGGCGTCCCACGGCTCACGGCCGGCGCCGGCGAAGTCGACGATGCACGTCGTCCCGCCGCAGGCGGCCGCGGTGGTTCCCGACTCGAAGTCGTCCGCGGAGGTGACGGCGCCGACCGGCAACGCCAGGTGGGTGTGCACGTCGATCGCGCCGGGGACCACGTAGGCGCCGTCGGCATCGACGATGGTTACCGGTCCGGTGTCGAGCGCGTCGCCGACCGCGGCGATGCGCTCACCACGCACCAGGACGTCGACACGGCGCGCGCCGGCCGCGTCCACCACGATCCCGCCGCGGATGAGGAGGTCGGTCACCTGGTCTGCATCGCCCGCCACACGCGTTCAGGTGTCAAGGGGATCTCGTCGATGGCGACGCCGGTGGCGTCGAGGATGGCGTTGCGCACGGCCGGCGCGACGCCGTCGATGGCGATCTCGCCGATCGACTTGGCGCCGAAGGGACCGGTCGGCTCGAGCGTCTGCACGAGGTAGACCTCCATCGGCGGCGTGTCGTCGGCGCGGAAGATCCAGTAGGGCCCGAGGCGAGCGTTGAGCGGCCGGCCGTCGTCGTCGAGGACGAGCTCCTCCGTGAGCCCGTAGCCGAGCGCCTGGACCATCGCACCTTCGACCTGGCCCGTCGCGGTGACCGGGTTGATGGCGACGCCGCAGTCGACGGCCATGACCATCTTGGTGACGGTCACCTCGCCGGTGCCGGTGTCGACCTCTACTTCGACCCCCTGGGCGGCGAACGGTGGGGGCGAGTCGGGCGACACGTGCGACGCCGTCGCCATGATCTGCTCCTGGTCCTCGGTGTGGAGGGCGTTGAGCGCGACCTCCTCGAGTGACACCGACCGGCCGTCGGGCGCCCAGGCGCGCCGGTCGTGCAGGTCGATCGCCGTCGCGTCGGGCACGGCGAGCAGTCGGGCGGCGCGGGCGACGATGCGCTCGCGCACCTGCGTCGCGGCCTTCTTGACGGCCATCCCGGAGATGTAGGTGGTGCTGTCGGCGTAGGCGCCGACGTCGAACGGCGTGAGGTCGGTGTCGGCCGTGTAGACGATGACGTCGTCGACCGCGACGCCGAGCACCTCGGCCGCGATCTGGGCGAGCACGGTGTCGGCGCCGGTGCCGAGGTCGGTCGCGCCGAACAGCAGGTTGAAGGAGCCGTCGTCGTTCATCTTGATCGAGCACGCCCCCATGTCGAGGTTCGGGATGCTCGTCGCTTGCATGCACATCGCGAATCCCATGCCGCGCCGGATGTGCGGCCGGTCGGGGGGTCGTTGCCACTCGGGGTCGTGGCGGCGCTCCCAGCCGATCGCCCGCAAGGTCTGCGCGGCGCACTCGTCGACCGCGCAGCTCGTGACTCGCGGGATCTCGTCGGCCGCCACCTCGGTGGCGCCCCGCTCGCCGAGCCGGGGCAGGATGTCGAGGCGGTCACCCGTGCGCACCCAGTTCCTCTGGCGGAGGACGACCGGATCGATGTCGAGTGCACGCGCGATGTCGTCCATGTGCGACTCGAGCGAGAAGAACGCCTGCGGCGCGCCATACCCGCGGAACGCGCCCGCGACCGGCCGGTTCGTGTAGGCGACGTCGGCGGTGTACCGCTTCGCCGGGCAGTTGTACGCCGACAGCCCGCGCTGGCCGGTGACCGACTGCACGGTGAAGCCGTGCGTCCCGTACGGACCGGTGTTGGCGACGACGTGAAGATCCTGGGCGAGGAGGTGACCGTCGTCGTCGGTCGCGGTGCGCCAGGTGATCGTCTGCGCGTGCCGGATCCGCGAGGCGATGAACTCCTCTTCGCGGGTCAGCTCGAGCCGCACGGGTCGCCGGGTGGCGAGCACGAGGTGGCCGACGATGTCCTCGAGGAGCATCTCCTGCTTGCCGCCGAACCCACCGCCGATGCGCGGCTTCATGACCCTGATCTGCTTCACCGCGAGACCGAGCAGGGGTGCGACCATGCGGCGCACGTGGAACGGCACCTGCGTCGACGAGCGCAGGACGAGGCGCTCGTCCTCGTCGAGCCAGCCGATGGTGATGTGGGGCTCGATCGGCGTCTGCTGCTGCTGGCGGACGCGGAAGGTCTTCTCGAACACGTGCGGCGCCGCCTCGAAGACGCGGGCCATCTCCTCGTCGGAGACGGTCTGGCCCTCGATGTGATGGCTGATGTTCCGGGCGGCGTCGTAGATGCCCTCCGTGTCGGCTTCGTCGTGGATGACGGGCGCGTTCCCGGCGATCGCGTCCAGCTCGTCGAGCACGACCGGGAGCACCTCGTAGGTGACCTCGATGCGCCGGCACGCCTCCTCGGCGATGGCGACGGTGTCGGCCGCGACCGCCGCGACCCGGTCGCCGACGTGGCGCACCTTGTCGTCGAAGCTCACCTGGTCCCACGGCTTGGGGTTGGGCCAGCTCTGCCCGCCCGACGCGTACTTCACCTTCGGCGTGTTGAGATGGTGGATCACGGCGTGCACGCCGGGCAGGGCACGCGCCCGGCTGTCGTCGATGGCGACGATGCGCGCGTGGGCGTAGGGGCTGCGGAGCACCTTGGCGTGGAGCAGGCCGCGGGGTTCGATGTCGTCGACGAACGCCGGGTTGCCCTTCACCAGCCGGATCGAGTCGACCTTGTGCTCGGGCCGCCCGACCACGGCGGTGCGGGGGACGTCCGGTGACGGCACGATCCTCGGGACGGCGGGTGACACGTCGGCGACGAGACGCGGGTCGACCCCGCCGTTGCCCGCGCTTGGCCCGGCGGTCAGGGCATCGATGAGCACCGGCTCCATCGGTTCGGTCTTCTCGTGGCGGAGCAGCGCCGCCGCCCGCTTCACGGCGTCGACCACCTTCACGTAGCCGGTCTCACGATCGAGGATCCCCGAGAGGGCGTCGCGGATCTCGGTCTCCGAGGGGTCGTCGGTGCGTTCGAGGAGGGCCTTGGTGGCGAGCACCATGGCGCCGGCGGAGTAGCCCGACTGCAGCGCGCCGGCCTCGACGAACGCCTGTTGGATCGGGTGCAGCTCGCCCGTCGCGACGTTCATCGACTCGACGGTCGTGATCTCGTGACCGCCCGCCTGGGCGGCGAGCATCACGTCCGAGGACACCAGGCGGCCGTCGACGAGCACGGCGGCCGCGCCTGTCTCGCCGGTGGCCGACCCGAACCTCACACTCGTGCAGCCGAGCCGGCGGAGCACGCTGAGGAGCAGCTCGCCGGGGTGGCAGGCGATCGCCCGGCGTTCGCCGTTGAGGATGATGCCGACCTCGATCGTGCCGGTCATGACAGGGCCTCCACCGTCCGCGCGAGCAGGATGGCGGCAAGCGATCGTCGGTACTCGGGCGAGCCGAGGAAGTCGCCCGGCGGATCCAGCGTCTCGACCGCGGCGAGGTCGGCGACGACCACCGGGGTCGTCGCGACCCCGGTGAGCGCGAGCCGAAGTGCCGGGCCGTCGACGTCGCCGTCGGCGGACGTCGACCGCGCGTAGGCCGCGACGATCGCCGTGTCCGCCGGCGTGCGCGCCGTTCGAGCCGAGGCGGCGCGGCCGTTCGTCCGAAGGGTGATCGACAGGATCAGGCGGTGGCTCGGCAGCGGCGCGCGGGCGAGAACCGTCTCGAGCGGCAGCGTCTCCGCCCCCTCGCGGCCGCCGAGGCGCACGACCGTGTTGTGGACGAGCAGGGCGGCGAGCAGCTCGCTGTGGGCGTCGGCGCGTGCGATGCAGCCGCCCACCGTCGCCTGGGCGCGCAACGTGTTCGGACGTTCCCGGCGCGCCGCCTCGCGAACGACCGCCGGCACGTGCCCGCTCTCGAACAGCTCCGCCAGCCTGGTCGTCGCGCCGACGACGAGGGTGCCGTCGGGTGCCGGCCCGATGCCGGCGAGGCCGACCGACTGGAGATCGACGACCTCCACGGGCTCGGAGCGCGGCGACGCGTTGATCGTGGTCCCGCCACCCATCGCGATCGCGCCCGGGCGCTCGAGGAGCTCGAAGGCGGCCGCGACCGACGTGGGGCGCCAATACCCCGTGACTGTCGTCATGGCCTCACCGTGCCCTGGGCGAGTGAACCGGGATAGGGCCCAAAGTCCATGCCCGCCCGCCGGCCTCCCGACCCGCCGGCCCCGGCTCAGCCCATCGTCAGCGCCATGACCGCCTTCTGGCCGTGGAGCCGGTTCTCCGCCTGGTCGTAGACGACCGATCGCGGGCCGTCGATCACCTCGTCGGTCACCTCCACGCCGCGCTCCGCAGGGAGCGGGTGCATGTAGACGGCGTCGTCACTCGCGATCGAGAGCCGCCGTGCGTCGGCGATCCACGACTCGTACTTGTCGACGAGCCGGCGCTCCTCGACCTCGTCGGTCGTCGTCAGCATCGCGCCCCAGCTCTTGGCGTAGACGACGTCGGTGCCGCGGATGCCCTCCTCGAAGTCGTGGAGGATGTCGAACGACCCGTGCCCGGCGCGGGCGTTCTCCTTCGCCTTGTCGACGATGTCCGGCAGGAGGCCGAACTCCGGCGGGTGGACCAGGCGGACGTTCATACCGAACCGCGGCAGCAGCAGGATGAGGCTCTGCGGCACCGAGATCGGCTTCAGGTAGCTCTTCGCACACGCCCAGCTCACCGTGACCGTGCGGCCCCGCGGGTCGCCGAACCGCTCGAGGATCGTCATGAGGTCGGCCAGCGCCTGGTGCGGGTGGAACACGTCGCACTGCATGTTGAGCACCGGCACCCGGCTCGCCTCCGCGACCTCGCGCAGGTACCGGTTGCCGGTGTCCCAGTCGCAGTGCCGGATCGCGATGCCGTCGTTGTAGCGGCCGAGGATCTCGCCGATCTCCTTGGCGGTGTCGCCGTGGGCGATCTGCGTCGACCGGCTCTCGATGAACTGCGCGTGCCCCCCGAGCTGCGCCATGCCGGCCTCGAACGAGGCGCGGGTGCGGGTGCTCGAGAAGAAGAACAGCATGGCGAGCACCTTGTCGCGCAAGAGCGGGTGGGGGATCCCGAGCGCGCGTTCACGCTTCAACGTGAACGCCACGTCGAGAACCGTCTCGATCTCGTCGCGCGTCCACTCGTCGAAGTCGATGACATCGCGACCGCGAAGGCCGGTCTGCATCAGGTCCTCCTCCTTCCGGTCACTCGATGGCGCCGAGGACGAGGGCGAGCAGACCCATGCGCAACACCACGCCGTTGAAGGCCTCGAACCAGTAGCGGGCGTGACGGGTGCTGTCGACGTCCGGCGGGAGCTCGTCCATCCGCGGCAGGGAGTGAAGGATGATGGCGTCGCCCTTGGCCTTGTCGCGCAGGAGCTGCCGGGTCACCTGGTACGCCGGCGGCGTGCGCCCGTGGTCGGCCGAGGGGTCGACCCGCGCCTGGGTGTAGTCGGCCTGCACGACCGGCTCCATGTAGATGACGTCGGCGTCGGCGATGCACTTCTCGACCGCTTCGACCTCGCGGTAACAGACGTTGCGCTCGTCGAGCTCGGCCTTGAACTCGTCGAGGAGCGACATCTCCGGTGGCGACACCACCATCGCCTCCATGTCGAACTGTGCCATGGCGTAGAGGATCGAGTGCATCGTCCGCATGCGCATGTCGCCGACGCACAGCACTTGCAGCCCGTCGAGCCGGCCCTTCGACTTCCAGATGGTGTAGAGGTCGGTGAGCACCTGGGTGGGATGCTCGCCCCACCCGTCGCCGCAGTTGATCACCGGCACGGAGGCCCATCTCGCGGCTTCGGCCGGCGCGCCCTGCTGGTGGTGGCGCATGGCGATCACGTCGCCGTAGTACTCGAGCATGTGGACCGTGTCCTTCATCGACTCCTGGTAGAAGTCGCCGGCCCGGGTCATCTTGGCGTCGGAGAAGCCGAGCACGTGGCCGCCGAGCCGGTGCATCGCCGCCTCGGTGGCGAGGCGCGTGCGCGTCGACGGTTGGTAGAACGCGGTGAGGAGCGTCTTGTCGCGGAGCAGGTCGGCGTTGTGCCGCTTCTCGGCATGGGGCCGCAGCTCGTCGGCGACCGCAAACACCTGGAAGTACTCGTCGCGCTCGAAGTCCTTCAGCGAGAGGATGTCGCGGCCCAGGAAGCTTCTCATCGGCGGATCTCCTGCGAGGTGGCGAACGTGTCGATCATCAGCCGGACGTCGTCGCCGAGGGGGTAGAGGATCGGGCAGGTGGCGCCGTTCTCGACGTACTCGGCGACCTTGGCCCGGCACTCGTCCGGCGTGCCGGAGGCGGTGATCATCTGCACCGCCTCGTCGGGCACGAGCCGCATCGCCTTGCGGATCTCGTCCGGGCCTGCCGGCCAGGTGAGGATCCTGCCGATCGCGTCGATGAGCGCGGGATCGACGCCGCTCGCCTTCATGATGTGCGGCTGCTGACCCAGGTACTGGGTGAGCAGCTCGCGCGACCGGTCGAGCGCGAGCTCGCGATCGTGGTCGACGGAGCAGACGACCAGCTGGGGCCGGTCGATGTCGTCGAGGGACCGTCCGGCCCGCTCGGCGCCGATCGCGATCGCTTCGAGCGCACGCTTGTTGTAGTCGGGGCCGACCATGTAGTTGAGGACCACCCCGTCGCCGATCGCGGCCGCCAGCTCCATCATCTGCATCCCGGTGGCGCCGACGTAGATCGGCACCGGCTTCGGCGAACGGTCGCCGTGGACGATGTCGATCTCGACGCCGTCGAGGTGCACGAACTCGCCCTGGTAGGTGACCCGTTCCATGGCGAGGAGGCGGCGGGTCGCTTCGACCACCTCGCGCATCGCCTTCAGCGGCTTGCGCCGGTCGACTCCCACCTTGGCCGCGAGCGGCTCCCACCACGCGCCGAGACCGAGGATGACGCGCCCGGGCGCGAGGTCGTCGAGTGTCGAGAACGTCGCCGCGAGGAGGCCCACGTTGCGGGTCCAGATGGGGATCACTCCCGAGGCGACCTTGATGCGGCTCGTCACCGACGCATACGCCGCCATCGGCACGGTCGCCTCGCGCACGAGCCGGCTCTCGGCCTGCCACACCGCTTCGAAGCCGCTCTCCTCGGCGTAGCGGGCGTACTCCATCCCGTCGCGGATGGGGTGCTTGTCCTGGAGGTACAGCGCGACCCTGCTCAATGCGGACCCCCTTGGGGTTGGAAGTCGTGGGCCGGGAGCGCCTCGAGGTGCGTCCAGAGCCGGTCCGCTTCACGGCGGCTCGACCGCTCCACCTCCACCTGGTCGACGCGGGTCGATCGGCGTCCCTCGACGACAAGCCGGCCGGCGACGAACACCTCGCGCACGGCGGCCGCGGAGAGCCCGAACGTCCAGTGAGCCGCGAGGTTGTCAGCGGTGACGGCGGTCGGCGACGGGTAGTCGAGCACGACGAGGTCGGCCGGCGCGCCGGGTCGCAACGTGCCGAGGAGGGGTTCCCCGAAGATCCGCCCGGCCAGCCGAGCCCCTTCTGCGAGCCGGGCCAAGGGCCAGCCACCCGGGGTCTCGATGTCGGCCTCGCGCGTTCTGAAGTAGCCCGCCTGGGACTCGGTGAACATGTCGCCGCCGATGCCGTCGGTGCCGAGCGCGACGCGCCCGCCCGTGGAGTTGAACGGCGAGTGGCCGACGGCGTTGTTCATGTTGCTCCGCGGGTTGCACACGACCGTCGCCCCGGCGTCCGCGATCGCCTTGACCTCGGAGGGGTCGACGTGGATGCAGTGCGCGAGGAGCGCGTCCTCGGTGAGCGCGCCGGCGGTCCGCAGCCGCTCGATGACGCGCCGGTGGTGACGGGCCTCGGCGTCGCGCTGGTCGACGTCGTCTTCGGCCACGTGGATGTGGACGCCGGCGCCGGCGGCTCGCGCGCCGTCGACCAGGGCGTCGAGCGTCGCGTCCGACAGCGTGAACGAGGCGTGGGCGCCCATCATCCCGCGTGCCAGGGGTCGGCGCTCTCGGAGGAAGCGGACGTTCTCGGCGATGCCCGCGCGGGCCCGTTCGGGGCCATCGCGGTCGGACACCTCGTAGGACAGCACGGCGCGCAGCCCGAGCTCTCCCAGGGCGTCGGCGATCACGTCGAGCGACCCGTCGATGGCGTTGGGCGAGGCGTGGTGGTCGACGATCGTCGTCGTCCCTGCGAGCAGCGCGTCCAACCCCGCGGCCAGCGCCGATGCGCGGATCGAGCCGTCGTCGAGGGCGCGGTCGAGGCGCCACCAGACCCGCTGGAGGATCTCCGTGAACGTCGTGGGCGGCGCGAGGTGGTAGGGCATGCCCCGGCTCAGCGCGGAGTAGAGATGGTGGTGCGCGCAGACGTTGCCGGGAACGATCAGCGCGCCCGTGCAGTCGCGACGGGCGACCCCGGGCGGGGCGGGCGCGAGCGCGGCGACGCGGTCGCCGGCGATGACGACGTCGGCGACCATCACGGTGGGTGGGTCGAGCTCGACGACCAGGGTCGCTCCGCACAGCGCGACCGTCGGTGAGGAGCGCGGCACGGCAGGTTCCACGGGTCCCATCGAGCCGTGCCCGTGCCGCGCCCGCCAGGGCCGATCGACCCTCCGTGCCGCGGCCCGCCGAGGCTCAGCTCCGATCGGCGCCCGTGAACAGCACCGCGACGCGATCTCCGGCCGCGATGGTGCCGTCCTCCATCAGCGCCATGAGCCCCGCGAGCCCCGACGACCCCGTGGCACAGACGTGATGGCCGCCGGCGTGAGCGAGGCCGTGGGCCGCGGCCAAGGTCGCCTCGTCGACGACGACGGGGCGACCGTCGGTGGCGAGCATGCCGCGGACGACGGCGAGCCAGTCGTAGGTCTCGTCGTCGAGGATGCCGGTGGCGATGCTGGCCGGCTCGTCCTCCCACGGCCACATGAAGCGTGATCGGTGCGACGCCGCGGTCGCCAGCGCCGCGTCGAGGTGGCGTGCCGCCGCGCCGGAGGCGCCGGCGGGGAGGAGGGCTCGCACCCGGTGGTAGGCACGCTCGAGCGGGTGGGCGCCGGCGGTCTGCACCGTGTGGACCCGTGGGAGGGGCGCCAGCGCACCGAGGGCGGCCGCCTCGTCCAGGGCCTGGATGCACGCGCTCGCGAGGGCGCCGCCGCCGACCTGCACCACCAGGTGATCGAGCGTGGTGCCCTCCCGCCGGAGGTCGGTCACCATCTCGTAGCCCAGCGTCTCGCCACCCTCGATCACGAGGCCGTTCTCGTTGCCCTGGCACGTGAACGGGATCGCGCCGCCGTCGAGCGCCTGCCGCAGCGCGAGATACGTGGGATCACCCGCGGCGCCGGGTGGGCGCGGACACGTCACGACCTGGGCGCCGAGCTCGCCGAGGCGGGTCGTGATGGCGGTGTCGGCGCCGGCGGGCACGAACACCCGCAGCACTCGACCGGCCGCGGCGGCGAGCACCGCGGCGGCGAGGGCCGCGTTCCCGCAGCTCGCGATGGCGAGATCAGGACGAGCGTCAGGGTCCGCCAGCCCCACCCGTTCGGCGACCTCGAGGTGCAACATCACTCCCATCAGGTGCCGGCCCTTGTGCGAGCCGGCGACGTTGCCGGTCTCGTCCTTGACCCACACGCCACCGGTCGCGGAGAAGCCCAAGGCGTCGGACACGGACGCGTCGCGGGCGAACGGTGTGGCGCGGAAACCGCGGCCGTCGACACGCGCGACCTCGGTGTCGAGCTGCTCGACGAGGCCGACGAAGTCGCGGTCGGGCAGGCCGCCGGCGAGGGCGCGATGGCGGCTGTGGAGCAGGCCGCGGTAGCGGATGAACGGGTTGGGCTGCGTCATGTCGTCGCCGGGGAAGCCGGTCTGCTCCGGGTCGAGGACGCGCGCGAGCACGTGGTCGACGTCGCCGCGACCCGCGTTCGGGCACCGGAACGGGTACGCCTCGGTGACGGCCGGCTCGGCGCCGCATCCACTGCAGATCAGCCGGCTGGGCACGCCGGTCACTCCGGTGGTCACGGCGCGGTCACCATTCGGCGGCCACGCCGGTTCGCGCGTTGAACTCCTCGATCATGACGTCCCATTCGGCGAGGTGGCTCCGGAGTGCCACCCAGAACGATGGGTCCTTGCGGGCGACGAAGTCGGCGATCGGCACGCCGCGCTGCTCGACCCAAGTGAAGTACCCGAGGTTGAAGATGCGGGCGCGGTCGGCGGTGGTCGTCTCGAGCAGGTTGTCGACGTCGGCGCCGAGCATCCACTCCGCGAAGACCTCGCCGGCCGACGCCGCCCCGAACCCGCCGGGGAAGTCGCGCGCCTCGATTCGCCGGCGCTCGCTCTCGTACATCTCGGCCCCGTCGGTCGCGACGGTGACGATGACGTCGTCCTCACCCAAGTCGAGGTGCTTGGCGAGCTTCACGGCGGCGATCACGTTGCAGATGCTCGAGAGCCCGAACGACCGAAGGGTCGCGAGCACGTCGTCGGGGACGCCGCGGCGGTCGTGGAGGTAGCCGAGGCCCTCGGGCGAGGAGAACAGCACCGACAGCTGATCGGTGGCGCGATCGGTGACGTCGACGACGAAGTCGGTGTTGTTCGCGTTGTGGATCAGCGGCACGTGCTTGTCGCCGATGCCCTGGATGTTGTGCTCGCCGAACCCGTTGCGGAGCAGCGTCGGGCACTCGAGCGCTTCGGCCGCGGCGATGGACGCGCCGTAGTGATCCTTCAGGTGGTCGCCGGCGCCGAGCGTCCCGGCCGACCCCGACGCCGAGACGAAGGCTCGCAGCCGCAGCTCTCGAGTGGGGTCGCGCGCCTGCAACGCCTCGAACACCGCGCCGAGCGCGCGACCGGTGCAGAGGTAGTGCACGAGGTGGTTGCCGAACTCCGCGAACTGGTTGAACACGACCGTCGCGGGATCGCGGTCGAGCTCCTCGCACGCGTCGTAGATCTCCTTGACGTTGCTCTCGGTGCCACGCGTCGTGATGATGTCGGCGGGGTCGACGACCCACCGCCGGAGCCACTCGAAGCGCTCCTCGCTCATGCCCTCGGGCAGGACCGCGACGCCTCGACAGCCCAGGATCCGCGAGATCGCGACGCCACCACGGCAGTAGTTGCCGGTCGACGGCCACACGGCGCGGTGCCGCGTCGGATCGAACTCGCCGGCGACGATGCGCGGCACGAGGCAGCCGTACGCGGCGAGGACCTTGTGGGCGCGGATCATCGGAAAGCGGTCACCGAAGACCACCGCGATCCGGGCGTCGACGCCGGTGAGCTCGCGTGGCAGCACCACATGGCCGGGGACGGCGACCTGACCCGTGCGCTCCGCGTCGTTGTACCAGTGGATCCGGAAGAGGTTCAGCGGGTGCGCGTCGTCGGGGCCGACGCGAGCGAGCAACTCCTGGATCGAGGCTGGTATCCGCGCCGGATCGGCGAGCTCGGCGAACGTCGGCAGCAGGATCCGCTCGTCACGGAAGCGGGCCACCGTTCGCCCGTAGGTGTCCCGGTCGACGAGGTGGTCGACGAGTCCGAGTGCCATGTCGCTTCCTTCCGCCAGCGGCCGCGTCCACTCCACGCCGGCGGCGGCAGCCGGCGCTAGGGCCGTTCCGCACTATCGCGGGAGGCGCTGCAACCGTGACGCCACGATCCGGTGCCGTCGCAGCATCTCGGCCACACCGCGATGCGCGAGCTCGCCGTCCTCGACCACCGGGACACCGGCAACGACGGTGTGGCGGGCGGCCACGGGCCCGCACCGCAGCCACGCCTCGACGGGATCGGTGAGGGCCCCGGCGAAGGCGAGGCCGGTGAGCGGCCAGCACACGAGGTCGCCGGCGGCGCCCGGCGCGAGCGTCCCGAGCTCGCCGGACCGCCCCAGGCAGGCCGCCGAGCCGCGCGTCGCGATGTCGAGC
>DATAKR010000006.1:0-3103 GCA_036261495.1 Acidimicrobiales bacterium
GGCTACCCCGCCGCGTCCCCTAAGCCCCATCGGGGGTGCCAGCCCGTCCCCAGGCCTGCACCGAGACCCGCCGGCGGCGGGGCCCGTCGAGCTCGACGAGGAACAGCCGTTGCCACTGGCCGAGCGCCAGCCCGCCGGCGACCACGGGGACGACGACCGTCGGGGCGGTGAGCAGCAGGGCCCGCAGGTGGCTCCATCCGTTGCGGCGCTCGTCGGGCTCGAGGTTCTGGTGGCGCCGGGCCAGGTCGTCGTGGACGTAGTCGCCGTCGATCGGCGCCAGCCGCTCGGCCAGCGCCTCGACGTCGGCGTGCAGGCCGTCCTCCATCTCGGTGACGGCGAGACCGCAGCTCGTGTGCGGGCACCACACCTGGGCGCTCCCCGCGGCGAGGCCCGAAGTAGCGACGACGGCGGCGATACGGTCGGTGACGTCGACCAGCTGGAAGGGGCGCTCCGTCGCGATCGCGACCTCCTCCGGACCGAAGAACCGCATCGACGCCTCGACCGCACCCGACATGGACCGCTATCAGTACCTCATCCTCATGGGTCTCTGCCTGCTCGTGACCCTCCCGCTCGAGCTCGTGCTCGGCGCCCGCGTGTGGCGCCGGCCCCGCCGGCTGGTCGTCGCGCTGGCGCCGGTGGTGGCGGTGTTCTCGGTGTGGGACATGGTCGCCATCGCCCGCCACCACTGGAGCTACAGCGCCCGCTACACCGTCGGCTGGGACGTTCCCCCGAACCTCCCGCTCGAGGAGCTGGTGTTCTTCGTGGTGATCCCGATCTGCGGGTTGCTCACCCTCGACACGGTGCGGCGTCTGCTCCGCCGGCTCCGCGGAGGGCACTGAGGGTGCCGGAGTACACCCTCGCCGCGGCCGTCGCGGCGGTCGCCGTCGTGGCGCTCGAGCTCGTGTGGCTGCGGACCGGCCTGTTCCGGACGCTCGCCTTCTGGCTGTCGTGGGCGATCATCCTGTTCTTCATGGTGCTCGTCGACGGGTGGCTCACCAAGCTGTCCGCGCCGATCGTGATCTACGACGCCGGCCGGTTCTCCGGCGTGCGGTTCCCGTGGGACATCCCCGTCGAGGACTACCTGTTCGGCTTCGCCATGGTCACGCTCGCGATGCTCCTTTGGGACGCGGCCGGTCGTAGGCTGGATCCCGATGACCGCGCCTGACGTGAGCCTCGCCGACGGTGTGATCGTGGTGGTCGCGTTCGTCGCCATGGAGGCGGTCAGCTACCTCGCCCACCGGTTCGTGATGCACGGCGCCGGGATCGGGCTCCACCGCAGCCACCACCAGGCGCGCGTCGGCACGTTCGAGGCTAACGACGCCTACCCGGTGATCTTCGCCGGCGTCACGATCCTGGCGATGGCGGCCGGTGCGTCGTTGCCGTCGTTGCACCCGGTGCTCGTGGCCGGCGTCGGCGTCACGCTCTACGGCGCGTGCTACCTGTTCGTGCACGACGTCTACATCCACGGCCGCCTCGGTCGCCTTCCCGAGGTCGCGCTCCTCGAGCGGCTCAAGGCCGCCCACCGGATCCACCACCTCTACGGCGGCGAGCCCTACGGGATGCTGTTCCCGGTGGTGCCGTCCGAGCTGCGCCTGCGCGCGTCGGCGACGAGCCGCGACCCCCTCGCCACCTGACCTCCC
Source organism: Acidimicrobiales bacterium (assembly GCA_036261495.1). GTDB lineage: Bacteria > Actinomycetota > Acidimicrobiia > Acidimicrobiales > CADCTF01 > DATAKR01. The sequence goes on from DATAKR010000006.1 coordinate 1,641, forward strand.
CCGTTCTGGAGTGCCACGCCCACGCGTTGCGTGGCTCTGGGACTCCAGAACGCGGGGGAGGGGGCGGGGGCGGGGGCGGGGGCTACCGGCGGAGGAGGCCGAGGCGGCCGGCCATCGCCACCTTGCGCCAGGCCGGCACCGACACGCGAGTGGAGAACACGTCGTAGCCGGCGGCCTCGATCTGGTCGAGGATCCCGGAGTAGAGCACCCGGGCGGCGTGGATGCACCGGGCGGAGGCGGCCGGCAGCATGCCCACCCCCAGATCGGCCGACGCGTACAGCCGACGGGTCCGGGCGATCTCGAACCGCATCAGGTCCGCCCACTGCGGGGTGACCCGGCGCTCCTTGATCGCGACCTGGGCGTCGAAGCGGCGCAGGTCGTCCTGGGGCAGGTACACGCGGCCGCGGTCGAGGTCCTCGCTCACGTCGCGCAGGAAGTTGGTGAGCTGGAACGCGTTGCCAAGGTCGCGCGCGTGGGGGAGCGCGGCCGCCTGGTCGAAGGGTTCGAGGATCGGGAGCATCATCTCGCCGATCACCGCCGCCGAGCCGTCCATGTAGCCGAGCAGGTCGTCGAACGTGTCGTAGCGGTCGACGGTCAGGTCCATCGCCATCGAGTGGAGGAAGCGACGGAAGCAGCCGGGGTCGATGTCGAAGGCGCGCACCGTGTGCACCACGGCCTTGAGCACCGGATCGTCGGAACGGCCGCGTTCGAGATCGGCGAAGAACCGCTCGCCGAAGTCGGTGAGGCCGCGCTCGCGGGCCTCGACCGGCGCCGGCCCGAGGTCGTCGACGATGTCGTCGGCATGCCGGCAGAACCCGTAGAGCGCGTGCACGTGGTGGCGCTTCACCTTGGGCAGCACGAAGGTCGACCAGTAGTAGGTGGTGCCGTAGCGCCGGTTGAGCTCACGACACCGCTCGTAGGACTCCTCGAGCGTGATGGTCATGCCCCGACCTCCTCGACTCGTTCCGCCGCGAGCCGCCCCGACAGCAGCACCATCGGCACGCCGACCCCCGGGACCGTCGACGAGCCGACGAGCACGAGCCCCGGCGCCCGGCGGTCGACGTTGGCCGGCCGGAACGGGCCGCTCTGGAAGAAGCGGTGCGACAGCGCGAACGGCGTGCCCCGCTCCATGCCCATCCGCTCCCAGTCGGACGGGTTGTAGAAGACCTCGACGTCGACCTCGGCGGTCGGGTACCCGAGCGCGCCCACCCGCTCCACCAGCGATGTCTTGAACGGCTCGCGTGCGCTCACCCAGTCGATCGCGCCGTCGAGGTTCGGGGTGGGCTCGAGCACGTAGAGCGTCGAGGCGCCGGGCGGCGCGAGCGACGGGTCGGAGTGCGAGTGCGACGTCACGAGGATCGACGGGTCGGGCATGCGCTCGCCCCGTGTGAGCAGGGCGTCGAACGCCTCCCGCCACTGTCCGCCGAAGTGGATGTTGTGGTGGGCGGCCTCCGCCGGCGGCC
>DATAKR010000016.1:0-8043 GCA_036261495.1 Acidimicrobiales bacterium
GAAATTAAATTCCGCCCTCAAGACCATGCGGTCCGATGCCGATGCGACAGCGTGGAGGTGTGTCCTTCACGTGTCATCGGAAAAGTGGCCGGGCCTCCTTGAGCGTTACCATTACGCGCCATAAGTGCCCGACGCGGGCGACACGTCCCTAGCCGAGTACGTCCCGCACGGTCACGCCGTGGTGCTTTCGGTGCGCTTCCATCCGCTTGCGGATCAGGTCGCGCCGCTCCTGTAGCTCGCGGAGCGTCAGAGACTCCGCTCCCGGCGCGCCGAAGCTTGCGCGCATCCCGTCAAGGTCGACCTCGTGCTCACGCGGGTCGATCCCGACTTGAGCAGCGATCGTCTCGCCATGCCGCGTGGCGAAGTGCGCGGCGATGTTCGCTATCTCGGCGAACAGGTCGACGTCGGGTGCGAGCACGGCAAAGGCCGAGTTACAAAAGAGCATGTCCTTCACGAACAGCATCAGCTCCTTCGGCATCCGCGCGCCGTAGCCGAGGAGCGCTTTGGTGACGTCGCGGATCTCGCCGAGCAGCTCGTCGGGGTCCATCTGCGTCGGGTCCTTGGGCGGCCGGTCGAGCCCGAGCTCGGTGATGAGCTCGGCCAGGTCGGTGTCGGGTGGGAGCGCGCCGAGATCCCGAAGCGCTTCGAGCTGCATGGTGAGGTCGTTGACGGTGCCGCCCATGAGGAGGCGGAGGAACGCCAGGCGGCGGTTCTCGTCGAGCCGGCCGGTGATGCCGTAGTCGAGGAGCGCCACCGACCCGTCGGAGCGGACGAGGAGGTTGCCGCCGTGGAGGTCGCCGTGGAAGACGCCGTAGAGGATGGCGCCCTCGAGGAACGACACCATCCCGGCGCGCACGACGGCGCTGGTGTCGATGCCCGCCGCCCGCATGCCCTCGACGTCGTCGAAGGAGAACCCGTCGAGGCGCTCCATCACGAGCACCCGCTTGGTGACCAGCTCGGGGTGCGGTCGCGGCACCACCATCGACCGCTGCTCGGTCTCGGCGAGGATGCGGGCGATGTCGAGCATGTTCTCGGCCTCGAGGCGGAAGTCGAGCTCCTCGACGATGGTCTCGGCGAAGAGGTCGACGAGCGCCGGCGGATTGGCCAGCGCGGCCACGGGGATGCGCCCGACCAGCACCGGCGCGATCCACGACATCGCCTCGAGGTCGCGGCGGACGAGCGTGGCGACCTGCGGCCGCTGCACCTTGACCACGACCTCCTCGCCGGTGCGGAGCCGGGCGGCGTGCACCTGGGCGATCGAGGCGGCGGCGAGCGGCGTGCGGTCGAACTCGGCGAACACGACGTCGAGGGAGGCGCCGAGGTCGTGCTCGACGATCTCCTTCACGACCTCGAACGGCTCGGCCGGCACCTGGTCGCGGAGGAGGCGGAACTCGCGCACCAGCTCCTCGGGGAAGATGCCCTCGCCGGACGACAGGATCTGGCCCAGCTTGATGTAGGTCGGACCGAGGCGTTCGAACGCCTTCCGGAGCCGGCGGGAGAGGTCGGCGCGGGACTGCTCCGGTCCCCGCCGGCGGCCGGTGACGTACCAGCCGCCGACGGCCCGAGCGAGGCGAGCCCCGACGGTGACCACCCTGGCGCCCGGGGGAAGGAGGCGCCGGCGAGTGAGCTTCGGCACCTCGGCATGCGTCGCCGCTCTCGTGCGGTCGAGGCCGCGCCGCCAGGGGAGTGCGTCGGGCTCGACGATCCAGGGGGCCGTCGTCGAGAACGACCCGATGGTCAGGTCAGCAGGGCTGGTCACCGGCCATGACCGTAGCGGTCATGACCCGCGGACCCGCAGGCGGCTTCAGCCACGAGCGCCCGAGGGCGACGGCCACCGCAAGCAGCACGATGAGCGCGATCCACGGCAGCCAGCCGAGGCCGGCGACGAGCGACCCGTGGGCGGGAACGACGTAGGTGGTGACCGCGAGCCGCTGCATCACGGCGGGCGCGGCGCCGGCGATCACCGGCTCGGCCATCACCGCGAGCGTCCGCTGGTCGGCCGCGATCTTCCTCGGCGCCGTCACCCGCACCTCGACGTCGCGCCGCTCGCCCGGCTTGAGCGTGATCTCCTTGACGGCGAACGACACCCACTTGACCGCCGTGGCGTCGCCGCCGAGCGAGGCGGCACCGGTCGCGTCGACCCGGGCAGGGACGGCCGAGAGCCGGAGTGTGAGCGGGGCGGCGGTGTCCTTGTTCCAGACCCGGATGGTGGTGGTCGACGTGTGCCCGGCCCGCACCTCCACGTGGAGGCGGCCGTCCTTGGTCGGCGAGGCGACGTCGATGCCGAACGACGACGTCTCGATCGCGCCCGCGGGCGCGCTCCCCGCCAAGATGGCGAGGAGCACGCCCGAAGCAACGAGCAGGAGGAGCCGGCGCATGCCTACTGGAGCGCCGTGACGACGAGGGTGCCGAGGTAGTCGCCGGCGGCGGCGCCGGTCGTGTCGACGTTCAGCGTCGGCAGCGACATGTAGGTGCCGGTCTGCGAGAGGATCTGTCCGGGAACCAGCGCCTGTGCCGTGGCGAGGGTGTTGGCGAGGATCGTCGTGATCTGCGCCTGGCTGAGGAGGCCCCACGTCGTGCTGTAGGTGCTCTGCAGGGCCGAGACGACCGTCGCGGTCGGCACGAGCGACGACTGCGGGACGGCTCCGAGCACGGTGTCGAGCGCGGAGAGCACGGTCGCGTCGCTGACCGGCTGGCCGCTGATCATGCGCCGCTGGGTCGGGGTCTGACTGGCGGCCGTCTCGGCGTTCTTGCCGGCGGTGTCGGTCGCGCCCGCGGTGCCGGCGCCGTACTCGGCCCACGGGAAGTTGCCCGTCTCGTTCGCCTGCGGCAGCAGCGGCAGGTTGGTGAGGTTGCTCAGGTTGATCGGCACGGTGAGGTCCTGCACGGTGCCGGTGAGACCGGAGGTCGTGAGCTGGCAGGCGTTGGTGCCGTTGACCGGAGCGAGCGCGACGCCGAGGACCGAGCAGATCGTCGTGTCGGTGATCGTCGACACCGTGTCCACGAGGGGCTGCACCTGGGCGGCGACGTTCAGGATGTTGAGCGGCGTGGCCTGCGAGCCGAGTGACACCTGGCTCGACGGGATCGACGGCTGGGCTGGGTCGGGGTTGCCGCCGTTGTCGACGTAGAGGTTCGTCATCGACGCGTTCACGGTGAACTGCTGGCGCGAGAACGCGTTGTCGACGACGCGGACGCGGAACGGCAGCGACCGGTTGGTGCCGAAGGCCAGCGTGTTGAGCGGCTGGCCGGCCATGTCCTCGACGTACAAGGTGCGCGAGGAGCTCGGGTTGGTGAGGGTCACGCCGACGTTGGTCTGCGCGCCGGCGGGGATCGCCATCGCGCCACCGAGCGCGAGCGCGCCGACTCCGGCGAGTAGGCGGGACTTACGCATTGGGGTTCTCCAGTCGGGTTCGGGCGATCAAGAGCGCGACGACGCCGGTCACGATCAGCAGCAGCGCCACCATCACGAGGACGTCGATGTCCGCGCCGGTGCGCGGCAGGTCGTGGGGCAACGACGGTGCCGTGGGCACCTTCACCGTCACCGTGACCGAAGCCGCCGACGCGTTCACATGGGGTGTCTCGGCATGTGCCGGCCGCGCATCCATGGCGCCTTCGGGCGGTTTCGTAACGGTCAGAAGCGACTAGTCATCCGGGTGAGGGGCGTCGCGGGCGGCTGGCGACGACGCGAGGACGAGGCTCGGTAGAGTCCGCCCATGCTCGAGCCCGGCGACAAGGCCCCCGCGTTCACGCTCGTCGACCAGTCGGGGAAGAAGGTGAAGCTCTCCGACTTCAAGGGCCGCAAGGCGCTCGTCTACTTCTATCCGAAGGCCGACACTCCGGGCTGCACGACCCAGGCGTGCGGGCTCCGCGACGTGCTCGGCGCCATCGGCGACACCGCGGTTGTGGGCATCAGTCCCGACGCGCCGTCGAAGCAGGCCAAGTTCGACGAGAAGTACTCGCTCGGCTTCCCGCTCCTGTCGGACGAGGACCATGCGGTCGCCGAGGCCTACGGCACGTGGGGCGAGCGCTCCATGTACGGCCGGAAGTACATGGGCATCATCCGCTCGGCGTTCCTGATCGACGAGAAGGGTCGCATCCAGGAGGCGTGGTACAAGATCTCGCCGAAGGACACCCCGAAGAACCTCCTCGCCGCCATCGCGGCGTGAGGCCCGGGGCACTGGTCGGGGCTACGGGAGCCCGAAGCGCTGTTGGTTCTCGGTGAGCTTGCGCTGGCGGACCGCGTAGCCGGCGCCGGCGAGCACGCTCAGCAGAGCGAGGCGTCGCAGGCGGCGGCGGGGGCGGGCGGCGGCACGGCGGCGGCGGAGCACGACGCGAACGTTACGACGTGGTCGAGACGAAGGGTGCGGCGGGAGGGGATCGAACCCTCATGTCCTTTCGGACCAACGGGTTTGAGCCGTCGCTGTATGCCGATTCCAGCACCGCCGCGTGGGTGCCGCGACGACCGTACAGCCTCCGCTTCGCCACGGCACACCGGACCCGTTCGCCGCCGCGGTGCCCCGGATGTCACACGCGAAGTGCGCGTTTCGCGGCTTGGAACGCCGGCCCGGCGGGAACGTACGAGCCGTGCCCCTCGAGATCAACCTCTCCCTCTGCCTGCCCCGGGACGAGCTGTCGGTTCCCGTGGTGCGCCACATCTGCAGGTTCTCCATGAGCGAGGTCGGCGTCGACCCCTCGTGCGTCGATGCGATCCTCCTCGCACTCACCGAGGCGTGCACCAACGTGCTCGACCACGCCACCGTCGACGACGACTACGAGGTGACCCTGACCGTCGACGACGCCCGCTGCATCATCCGAGTCAAGGATGGCGGGATCGGGTTCGAGCACGTCGGCGACGACGGCACCATCGATCTCACGGCGGAGAGCGGGCGCGGCATCGGCATGATGCGCGCGCTCGTGGATCGCGTCGACTTCGAGACCAAGGCCGAGGACGGCACGATCGTCCACCTCGAGAAGGCGCTCGAGTTCGACGACACGCACCCCGTGCGGACCCGCCTCGTCAACGATCGCAGCTGACGCCGCCCGGTTACGAGCTGAACACGCGGCGGTAGCGGGCCAGCGCCCAGTCGAACAATCCGAAGGCGATGAAGCCGAGCGCCACGGCAGCGAGGAGCACGTCGCCGCGCGTGTGCCCCGCCACCTCGTGGAGCGCGGCGTCGAGGCCGACGCCGCGGCGATCGACACGGATCGCGGCCCGCAGGACGAACCCGCCGGAGATTCCGAAGGCGAGGCCGCGCCCGACGAGCCCGGCGACGCCGAGACCCACCACGGCGTGCCGCTGACCAGGTGACATCTCGTAGTGCTTGAGGTCGCGCTCGAAGGTCCGCGTGATGCCCTGCCACACGTTCACGATGCCGACGGTGATGATGACGAGACCCACGGCGGCGATCAGCACGCGCCCGGCCGGCCATCCCATCACGCCGGCGGTCACGTCCTGCTCCTTGGGACTGCTCGAGGACGCCCCTGCGTGCGCGCCGACCACGTAGGAGGCGGCGACGCCGGCGAGGGCCAGGTAGACGAGTCCCTTCCCGAGCGCCGAGAGGCGGTCCTTGGCCCCGCACCCCTCCGGGTTCAGGGCGGCCTCGTAGAGCCGCCAGCCCGCATAGGCGAGGAACCCGAGGGCAAGCACGATCACGAGGATCCGACCCCCCGGCTGCGACGCCACCGCCGCCAGCGCGCCGCGCGCGTCGGCGTGCTGACTGGCGTGGCCGAACGCGATCCGCAACGCCAGCCAGCCGATCACGACGTGCATTGCGCCCCGCGCCACCAGACCGGCGCGGGCGACGCGCTCGGGCCACGGGCTCTCGTGGGCGGTGCGGCGAGCCGCGGCGACGGTCCGCTCCGCTCTGGTGTCGGCGGGGTCCTCGGAGGCAACGGCGTTCACAGGGGACCGATCCCCACGGTTCGGGACCGCCAAACCGAGACGCGGTGTGTGCCGGCGCGGTGATCGGAGCGTCGCTAGGTGCGCCCGAGGTCCTGCTGGAGGTCGACGAGGAACGGGTTGGTGCGGCGTTCGTAGGCGATCGTCGTGCGGTCGCCGTGGCCCGGCAGCACCTCGACGTCGTCGTCGAGGGGGAGGATCTTCTCCGCCATCGACGCCATCAGCTGCTCGTACGAGCCGCCGGGCAGGTCGAACCGCCCGATCGACCCCTTGAACAGGTGGTCGCCGCTGAACAGCATCGGCGGCTCGCCATCGACCTCCAGCAGGAAGCAGGTCGATCCCCGCGTGTGCCCCGGCGTGTGCAGGGCGGTGAAGGTCATGCCGGCCCCGGAGACCCGCTGGCCGTCGTCGACGTCGACGACGACCTCCGGCGGCCGCACGTCGATCTCGGCCTCTTCGAGGTACCGGCCGAACCTGCCGTTGGTGCCCACCGGGTCGAGCAGCATGTGGCGGTCGAGCTCGTGGATGTGCACGGGCAGGCCGGCGTCGGTGGCGCGGACGACGGAGCCGATCCCACCGACGTGGTCGACGTGGCCGTGGGTGGTGAGCAGCGCGACGAGGCGGAGCCCGCGGACGGCAAGCCGGTCGAGGATCGCGGCCGGGTCCGGCGGCGCGTCCACGAGCACGCACTCGCCGCCGGCGCCCTGGGCCGAGACGATCCACGCGTTCGTGCTCGCCACCCACAGGGGGAGCTGCTCGATCAGGACGGCCACGGCTGCGGACGCTACCTACGGAGCTTCGGGCGCCGCGGCGCGAGCGCGAGCACCGAAGCGAACCCGGTCGTGGAGGAGCGCGATGCCGAGGATGGTGAGCGCGCCGCCGGCGACCAGCTTGAGCCGGAAGGGCTCGTGGAGGAACAGCACACCGACGGTGACCGCGACGACGGGGACGAGCTGGGTCACGACCGACGCCCGCGTCGCCCCGACGTCGGCGATCGAGCGGTAGTTGATGACGTAGGCGATGCCGGTGCCGACGACGCCGAGGATCGCGACGGCGAGGATCCGGTGCGGGGCGAGGTGGATCCCCTGGCGAAGCGTCGTGACCACGGCGAAGGGCAGCACGAGCACCGTCGCCGCCAGGAGCTGGCCGCAGGTCGCCGTGATCGGCGCGACACCACCGAGGTGGCGCCTGGCGTAGACGAAGGCGACGCCGTAGGACGCGGAGGTGCCGATCACCGCGAGGATCCCGCCGATCGACGACGCCGCGATGTCGCCCGTGCCCACGCCGGCGGCGACGGCCACGCCGACGAAGCCGAGGACGAGCCCCACCGACTGCAGCCGGGTGAGCCGCTCCTCGAGGACCACGACCGTGAGGAGCGCGGCGAAGAGCGGCGTCGACGCGTTGAGAACCGCCGCGAGCGCCGAGGTGATGTACTGCTCGCCCCACGCGAGCAGGCTGAACGGCAGCGCGCTGTAGGTGAACCCCATGACCGCGAAGTGGCGCCACAGCTGCGGGTCGCGGGGCAGCGCCTCGCGTCGCAGCGCCAGCATGGCGACCATCACGAGCGCGCCGAGGACGATCCTCGCCGCCGCCACCGTCGTCGGTGTCATCCCCTCCACCGCGACCTTGATGAACAGGAACGACCATCCCCAGATCACGGCGAGGACGACGATCCGGCGCACCGGGTCACCGTACCGGCGAGGGGTCCCCTGTTCCGGCCGGATCCGGACCGGTCGCCGCCGGCCGATCGGGCTGCGCCGCCCAGTCCGACCACGAGCCCGGGTAGAGCCGCCCCGGGCCGAGCCCGGCCACCTCGAGGGCGAGCAGGTCGTGGCAGGCGGTGACGCCCGACCCGCAGTACGCGACGACCGTCCGCCCCTCGCCGGCGCCGAGCGCGGTGAACCGGTCGCGCAGCGCCTCGGCCGGGAGCAGGCGGCCGGTCGCGGGGTCGAGGTTGCCCTCCCACGGCGCGTTGCGGGCACCCGGGACGTGGCCGGGCCGGGCGTCGACCGGCTCCACCTCGCCCCGGTAGCGCTCGCCGGCGCGGGCGTCGAGCACCACCGCCGCCGGCGACGTGCGGAGGTGGTCGACGGTGTCGGCGTCGACGACGGCGCCGGGGGGCCACGGCCGGGGCGTGAAGACCG
>DATAKR010000026.1:0-20078 GCA_036261495.1 Acidimicrobiales bacterium
GGGCGTGAGGATGTAGGTGGAGGACGCCTTGGCGACGAGCCGGCCCTCGTCGTCGACGACCTCGGCCTCGGCGAAGGCGGCGCGGGAGCCGCCGGCGATGACGTGGGCGGTGCAGGTCAGTGTGCTGCCGATCTTCGCCGGCTTGAGGAACGAGACCTTCATCTCGGCGTTGGCCGAGAACACCTTGCGCTCACGGGCGAACGTGACCGACGCCGCCCCCATGGCCGAGTCGGCGAAGGCCGCGACGAAGCCGCCCTGCACCATGCCGACCGGGTTCGAGAAGCGCTCATCGGCGACCATCTGCCACACGCTCCGCCCCGGCTCGCTCTTGTCGAGGCAGACCATGCCCAGGGTGAGGTCGCAGTTCGGCGGGACCTGGACGCGGCGATCGCTCGGGGGCATGGGCCGGGACGTTACGCGCCGGTGCGGTGCGTCAGGAGCCGGGGACGAGCGCGGCGCGGAAGAAGCTGCGGACGTGCTCGAGGCGGACCGCGAGCGCCTCGGGCGAGAGCGGGTCACGCCCGATCAGCGCCTCGAGGAACGGCAGGTCGCTGAAGTAGGTGAGGAGGGCGCCGTACCCCGTGAGGATCAGCTGCTCCGGATCGTGCCGGCGGAAGGTGCCCTCGCTCATCTGGCGGTCGAAGAACCCGATGGCACGGTCCATGAGCGGGCGCAGCATCTCGCCGAGGCTGATCCCGAGGTGGCCGCCGCCCTCGAGCGCCTCCCGCCGGGCCAGGCGCACGAACTCGGGGTTCTCCATGAAGAACGTGAAGGCGGCGGTCAGCACCCGGTCGACCTGGGCCCACCCGTCCTTCGGGTGCTCGACGGCTTCCTCCACCCGGTCGAACCAGTCGGCCACGTGCTCGGCGAACACGGCGCGGTACAGCGCTTCCTTCGACGGGAAGTGGTGCAGCAGGCTGGGGCGGCGGATGCCGACGCGGGCCGCGATGTCGTTGAGCGACGTGCCGTCGTAGCCGCGCTCGGCGAACAACACCAGGGATTCGTCGAGGATCGCCTGGCGCGTCGACGTGGGCGCTCCGGCGACAGCCATGCGACAAGGCTACCGGTCGCGTGCTTCTCGGGGGCTGACCGGGCGGCGCCGAGCGGCCCGTCACGGCACCGCTCAGGCTGCCTACCTACCGGTCGGTAGGGCTGGTACGGTGAGGGGCAATGCACGTGATCACCGCCCTCCTCGTGGCATTCGCCGTGACCCAGATCGCGACGCTCGCCACGACGGTCTACCTCCATCGCACGCTCTCGCACCGCGCGCTCACCCTCACGCCCGCGGCGTCGTTCGGGTTCCGAGCCCTCCTCTGGATGACCACCGGGATCCGCCCGCGCCAGTGGGTCGCGGTGCACCGCAAGCACCACGCCTTCTCCGACGTCGAGGGCGATCCGCACTCGCCCATCCTCGAGGGCTTCGCCATGGTGCAGTTCGGCAACGTCTCGCTGTACCGCAAGGCGCTCAAGGACGGAACGATCGTGACGCGCTACGCCCGCGACCTTCCGGCCGACAAGTGGGATCGCGCCCTGTTCGATCGGGCGTGGCTCGGGCTCGGCATCGGGATCGTGGCGTTGATCGTCGTGTTCGGCCCCTGGCTCGGCCTCCTCGCCGCCGGCGTCCACACCGCGCTCTACCTGCTGCTCAACGCGGCCGTGAACGCCATCGGCCACACCTACGGCCAGCGTCCTCGCGACAACAAGGCCACCAACAACCAATGGCTGGCCTGGCTCACGTGCGGCGAGGGCCTGCACAACAACCACCACGCGGCCCCGACCTCCGCCTGCCTCGCTCTCGCCAAGGGCGAGATCGACCCGGCCTGGTGGCTCATCCGCGTGCTCGAGGTCACGAAGCAGGCCACGGTGCGGCTCGATCACGACCGCGTCATGGAGCGCCTCGCGTCCTGAGGACGGCGCCGGCGCGTCACAGTTGGTGCATGGGTCGCTCGTTCACCGTCACCGCGTCCGCGGTCGTCACCCCCGAAGGCCTGCGTGAGCGGGCCCGCATCGAGGTCGACGGCGGACGCATCGTCGAGGTCGGCCCGGTGCCCGCCGGCTCGGCCGTGCCCGACCGGGTGCTCGCGCCCGGCTTCGTCGACCTCCAGGTCAACGGTTTCGCCGACGTCGACTGCAGCGCCGCTCGTGACCGTGACTGGGACCGGCTCGACGAGCTGATCCTCGCCCAGGGCGTCACGGCGTGGTGCCCGGCGCTCGTGACCGCCCCGCTCGGCGCCTACGCGGAGCCGATCGCCCGCATCGGCGAGGCTGCATCTCGGCCCGACGCCGCGGGTCGGCCCACGGTGCTGGGCGCCCACCTCGAAGGACCGTTCCTGGGTGGCGCGCCCGGCGCCCACCGGCGTCAGCACCTCGTACCGATCGACCTCGAGTGGCTGGGAGCGCTCCCCGACTCGGTGCGCGTCGTCACCCTCGCGCCGGAGCTGCCGGGCGCGCCCGACGCCATCCGGCTCCTGGCCGGGCGGGGCGTGCTCGTGAGCCTGGGCCACTCGACTGCGACGTTCGAGGAGGCGCGGCGTGGCGCCGACGCCGGCGCTCGCCTCGTCACGCACCTCTTCAACGGGATGGGCCCGCTGCACCATCGCCGCCCCGGCCTGCTCGGCGCTGCGCTCTCCGACGATCGGCTCACGCCCTCGGTCATCGCGGACGGCGTCCACGTCCACCCGGCGGTGCTGCGAACGGCGGCGCTGGCGAAGGGCGCGGGCCACTGGGTCCTCGTCACCGACGCCGTCGCCTGGGAGTCGGCCCGCGTCGGTGACCGCGCCATCGAGGTGCGCGACGGTGCGCCCCGGCTCGCCGACGGCACGCTGGCCGGCTCCGCGCTGACGATGGACGCCGCGGTGCGGCGGATGGTCACCGAGTGCGGTGTTCCGCTCGCCGACGCCGTCGGCGCCGCCTCGACCACGCCAGCGGCGCTCCTCGGTCGTGCCGACCGCGGGCGGATCGTGCCCGGAGCCCGGGCCGATCTCGTCGCGCTGACGCCCGACCTCACCGTGTCGGAGGTCTGGATCGCCGGGCTGGCACCCTGAGGTGAGGCCTTGACAGCCTCCCGCGCATGTGTACGGTGTCGATGTATGGCGTCAGCGCCATACATGAACGGGAGGCGCTCGAAGTGGCGAAGGTGACGGTCTATGTGACCGACGAGCAGATGGCGCGGCTGAAGACCTTGCGGGGCGGGATGGGCGGGCTCTCGAAAGCGTTCCAGGCATTCCTCGACTCGACGCTCGCCGGCACGGGTGCACCCCAGGGGCGCTACGACTACGCGCGGTCGCTGATGCCGACCTTCTCGGCGATCGAGCGACATCGCAACCGCCTGGCGCGGCAGGTGGCGGCGGGCGGTCCGCCGGCGGACGGGGGGCCCATCCAGGCGGCGCTCGACGTCCTCCTCTACCGAGCGCTGGTCGACCGCGACCCCGGCGCCGCCGATCGGCTCGCGAAGGAGCTCGGCCGGTTCGGGCTCGACGAGCTCGTCGCCGCGGAGACGGAGGGGATCGATCTCACCACCGAGCCGGAGCCCGACGAAGCCGAGATCGACGAGGAGGACGATCGCCTCCTCGGCCCCCTCTCGGTGCTCGGCATCGACCTTGGCGACGAGATCCGCGACGTGCTCCGGGAGGCCCGGCTGATGCGCTCGGACCGCGGCCGCGGACGTCACCGGTCGCGGGATCGTCGCGTCGACGTGCGCGTGTCCGACCGTGACGACCCCCGCGAGGTGCTCACCGCCGCCGACCTCGACCGCTTCCGGTCCCGGCACCCCGACTGGGAGCCGGGCGAGCGCCTCACGCCGTCGCAGATGGAGACGCTCGGCGATCTCCTCCGCTCGAAGGCCGAACGACGCTGGCGTGACCCGGCCGATGACGCCCGCCCGGCCGACGACGGTGACGACGCGCCGGAGCCGGACGACGCGCCGCCGCCGAGCGCCGCGGACGGCTCGGAGAGCACGGGCGGGCCGGACACCTGACCCGCCTCGGTGACCCGGCGGGCGCGGCGATCGGCCCGCCCTAGGGTGGGCGCATGGACATCGTCTCCGCCACCTTCGTGGAGAACATCGACTTCCGTCAGGTCCCCGGGCCCTCGACGCGCGTCGACCTCACGGGGATCATGTTCTCCCTGGCCGCCCCCTCGCCGCCGCCGGTCACGATCACGCCCCATCTCGTCGTGCTCGTGCGGTGCCGCCCGGACGAGAACGGGTTCTCGGCCCTCGAGGTCGTGTTCACGAACGAGGCCGGCGACCAGGTGGCCCGCAGCGTGATGCCGTTCGAGGTCGAGCCGGGCAAGTTCGGCTATCGACTCGTCCGCGCCGAGCTCACCTACGAGGACTACAGCACGATAGAGGCCCACTGCCAGCTCGACGCCGGCCCCGTCACCGTCGTGCCCCTCACCCTCCTGCCGTCCGCGTAGCGCGGGCCCTCACCAAGTAGCGGAACCGCCGCCCGCCGCCGACCTCGCGCCGTGCCCTTTGCTGCCGCACTGTCCGAGCACCCGGTCGCCGCCCACGCGGTCGGCGAGGTCGCGGGCCACGTGCTCGACACGATCGGCGCGGGCCTCGACCTCGCGCTGGTGTTCGTCACCCGCCAGCACTCCGGCGCGCTGGACGACGCCGCTCGTGCCGTCCGCGACCTCCTCGACGCCCGCGTGATCGTCGGCGCCGTGACCGAGTCGATCGTCGGCCGGTCGTGGGAGGTCGAGGAGACGGCGGGGATCAGCGTGTTCGCGGCGCGCCTCGCCGGCGGCGTGGCGCCGCTTTCCTTGTCGGCCACTCTTGACGGCGTCGTCGGGTTGCCCGAGGACCTCGGCGTCGAGCCGTCCGCAGTGGCGCTCTTCGCCGATCCCTCCTCGGTCGCGGCCGGCAGCCTCCTCGAGGCCGTCGCCACCCGGTGGCCGGGCGTGCCGGTGTTCGGCGGCTTCGCGTCCGGCGGCTCGGCACCGGGTGGGAGCCGCCTGCTCGTCGGCGACCACATCCGGCGGGACGGCTGCGTCGGCGTCGCCTTCGGGGCGGGTGTCGCGATCGACGTCGTGCTGAGCCAGGGATGCCGGCCGGTCGGGGCGCCCTTCGTGATCACGGCCGCGACCGGCAACCGCATCACCGGCCTCGGAGGGCGGCCGCCGCTCGAGCGCATCGACCACCTGGCCGACACCGAGCTCTCCGAGGACGACATCGCCGCCGTCAACTCCGGCGGGCTCCGCGTCGGGTTCGTCGTCGACGAGCACGAGCCCGATCACCGACCGGGCGACTTCGTCATCCGTCCCGTGCTCGGCGGCAACCGGGCGACCGGCTGGATCGCGGTCGAGGGCGAGGTCGACGTGGGTCAGACCGTGCAGCTCCACGTGCACTCCGCCGCCAGTGCGGACGACGACCTCCGCCGGGTGCTCGCCGGTCGCGACGCGTCGGCCGCGCTCCTGTTCCCGACCCGGAACCGGGGGCGCCGGCTGTTCGGCGAGCGCCACCACGACGCTTCGGTGCTCGACGACGAGGCCGCGCCGGCGGCGGTGTCGGGGTTCTTCTCGGCCGGGACGTTCGCCCCGGTGCACGGCCGCTCGTTCGTGCACGGCGAGGCGGTGTCGATCGCGCTCCTGTCCGACGCCAACAGCGACGACGCCCGAGCGGGGGCCGGGTAGGGTCCCCCCGTGACAACCGCCGAAGAACTGCGAGAGCTCGGGCAGCAGCTCCGGGTCGATTCGGTGCGGGCGGCGGCCGCGGCGAAGTCGGGGCATCCCACCTCGTCGATGTCGGCAGCCGATCTGATCGCCGTGCTCGCGGCGAACCACCTCCGGTACGACTTCGACCAGCCCGACGACCCGGCCAACGACCACCTCATCTTCTCGAAGGGGCACGCCTCCCCGCTCGTGTACTCGCTCTTCAAGGCGGTCGGTGCGGTGAGCGACGAGGAGCTGCTCACCTTCCGAAAGCTCGGCAGCCGGCTCGAGGGGCACCCCACACCGGTGCTGCCTTGGGTCGACGTCGCCACGGGGTCGCTCGGCCAGGGGCTTCCGATCGCCGTCGGCATCGCGCTCGCGGGCAAGCGCCTCGACCGGCTCCCCTACCGCGTGTGGGTCCTCTGCGGCGACAGCGAGATGGCCGAGGGGTCGATCTGGGAGGCGTTCGAACAGGCGGGCCACTCCCAGCTCGACAACCTGTGCGCCATCGTCGACGTCAACCGGCTCGGCCAGCGGGGCGAGACCATGCACGGCTGGGACCTCGACGCCTACAAGGCCCGCGCCGAGGCGTTCGGCTGGCGCGCCATAGAGATCGACGGGCACGACGTCGACGAGATCGACGCCGCGTTCGGCGAGGCGGCCGCGACTGCCGGAAAGCCGACGGCGATCATCGCCCGCACGATCAAGGGCAAGGGGGTCGCCGAGGTCGAGAACAAGAACGGGTTCCACGGCAAGCCCCTCGACGACCCCGAGCAGGCCATCGAAGAGCTCGGCGGCATCCGCAACCTGCGCATCGAGGTGCAGAAGCCCGCGCCGGGCACGGCGCACGTCTTCGAGGTCGGCGGTCAACCGGCCCCGCCCACCTACGAGCTGGGCACCAAGGTCGCGACCCGCAAGGCCTACGGCGACGCCCTGGCCGCCTTGGGCGGATCACGTGGCGACGTCGTCGCGCTCGACGGCGAGGTCGGCAACTCGACGTACTCCGAGGAGTTCCAGGCGGCGCACCCCGACCGCTTCTTCGAGATGTTCATCGCCGAGCAGCAGCTCGTCGCGGCGGCCGTCGGGATGCAGGTCAGGGGCTGGCGTCCGTTCGCGTCGACGTTCGCCGCGTTCCTCTCCCGCTCCTACGACTTCGTCCGCATGGCCGCGATCAGCCGGGCGACCATGTCGCTCTGCGGTTCGCACGCCGGCGTCTCCATCGGCGAGGACGGCCCCTCCCAGATGGCGCTCGAAGACCTCGCGGAGTTCCGGGCCATCCACGGGAGCACGGTGCTCTACCCGTCGGATGCGAACCAGACCGCCGCCCTCGTGCGGTTGATGGCCGACCTCCCGGGGATCTCGTTCCTCCGCACGACACGCGGCAACACGCCGGTGATCTACGGACCGGACGAGACGTTCGAGGTGGGCGGATCGAAGGTGGTGCGGACGTCGGCCGACGACCAGGTCACCATCGTCGCGGCCGGCATCACCCTGCACGAGGCGATCGCCGCGACCGACACCCTGGCCGGCGAAGGCATCGCGGCCCGCGTCGTCGATCTCTACTCGGTGAAGCCGATCGACGGCGAGACCCTGCGGGACGCGGCGCGCGCCACGTCGGGCCGGGTGATCACCGTCGAGGATCACTGGCCCGAGGGCGGGCTGGGCGACGCCGTGCTCGACGCGCTCAGCGACCTCGGTGCTCCCCTGCACCTCGTCAAGCTCGCCGTGCGCGACATGCCCGGCTCGGGCACGCCCGACCAGCTGCTCGCCCAGGCCGGCATCGACGCGGCCGCCATCGCCGACGCCGCCCGCCGCCTCGTCAAGAACGGCGGCTGATCGCCGAGGCGCTCGACGCGGTTCGCGCTGAACCGCGATCGGGCGGGAAGGCGGGGTCGCCGGCGGCCCTCGCACGGGTAGGGTCCGAGTGTGACGCGCCTGCATCAGCTGTTCGACGAGCAGGGGCAGAGCCCCTGGATCGACAACATCACCCGAGCGGGGCTCCGGGACGGCTCACTCCGACGCCTCGTCGACGAAGGGATCCGGGGGGTGACCTCCAACCCGACGATCTTCCAGAAGGCGATCGCCGGGTCCGACGCCTACGACGCCCAGTTCGCCGACCTCCTCGACTCCTCGAGCGTGGAGGACGCGTACTGGACGATGGTGTTCGACGACATCCGCGAGGCGCTTCGCACGCTGCGACCCGTTCACGACGCCAGCAAGGGCGCCGACGGGTTCGTGTCGATCGAGGTGGCCCCGTCGCTCGCCTACGAGACCGACGCGACGACGGCAGCCGCCCGCCAGTTCCACGAGCGCATCGCCGAGCCGAACCTCCTGGTGAAGATCCCGGGCACCGAGGCGGGCCTGCCGTCGATCCGTCAGATGATCAGCGAGGGCCACAGCATCAACGTGACGTTGATCTTCTCGGTGCAGCGCTACGCCGAGGTCATCGAGGCGTACCTCGCCGGGCTCGAGGCCCACGACGGCGACCTGTCGGCCGTCGCGAGCGTCGCGTCGTTCTTCGTCAGCCGGGTCGACACCGAGGTCGACCGGCGCCTCGAGGCGATCGGCGGCGAGGAGGCACTCGCGCTGCGCGGCCAGGCAGCCGTCGCCCAGGCGCAGGTGGCCTACCAGCTGTTCCTCGAGAAGTTCTCGGGCCCGCGCTGGGAGGCGCTCGCCGCTCGCGGCGCGCGCGTGCAGCGGCCGCTCTGGGCGTCGACCTCCACCAAGAACCCCGAGTACCCCGACCTGCTCTATGTCGACACGCTCGTCGGGCCCGACACGGTGAACACCATGCCCGACAAGACCGTGGCGGCGTTCCTCGATCACGGCACCGTCGCCCGGACGGTCGACGCCGAGCCCGACGCGGCGCGGGACGTGCTCGAGCGCATCGAAGCGCACGGGATCGAGATGGAGGACGTGGCCCGCACGCTCGAGGACGAAGGCGTGGCCGCCTTCTCGAAGTCGTTCGACGAGCTCCTGCAATCGCTGCAGGACAAGGCCAACCAGCTGAAGGGGTAGGGACACCGACGTGAGCGATCTGCTCGACCGGCTCCGCCGGCGCGACTCCACGCTGTGGCCCGACGGCAACGTGTCGGCCAACCGGCTTGGCTGGCTCGAGAGCCCGGCCGAGTTCGCCCGCGAGGCCGGAGATCTGAAGGGCTTTGCCGACGGCATCACGCAGTCGAAGGTGGTCCTGATCGGCATGGGTGGCTCGTCGCTCGGCCCCGAGGTGTTGCGCGCCTTCGCCGTCTCGGACCGTCTCGTCGTCCTCGACACCACCGATCCGCGCACGATCGCGTCGATCGAGCTCGACGACGCCTTCTTCCTCGTGTCGTCGAAGTCGGGCGGCACGCTCGAGGTCAAGACGCTCCTCGCCCACGCGTGGGAGCGCGTTCCCGACGGCAGCCGCTACGCCGCCATCACCGACCCCGGCACCGAGCTCGGCGAGCTCGCCAAGGACCGCGGCTTCGCCCGGCTCTTCGAGAACCGGCCCGACATCGGCGGCCGCTACTCCGTCCTCTCCTACTTCGGTCTCGTGCCGGCGGCGATCCTCGGCTACGACATCGCCGAGCTGTGCGCGCGGGCCATGTCGATCGAGCCCGAGGAGGCCATCGAGCTCGGCCTCGCCATGGGCCGGGCCGCTCGGGAAGGTCGCGACAAGGTCACCATCCGCACCGCGCCGACCGCCGCCGCCTTCGGGCTCTGGGTCGAGCAGCTCATCGCCGAGTCGACCGGCAAGCAGGGCACCGGCTGCATCCCGGTCCCCACGCTCGAGGCGGAGGAGGGGGGCGACCGCTTCGACGTCGGCGTCCACATCGGCGAGGCCCACGACCTCGGTGGCGAGTTCATGCGCTGGGAGATCGCCACCGCCGTCGCCGGGCACGTGCTGGGGATCGACCCCTTCGACGAGCCCAACGTCACCGAGTCGAAGCAGAACACCACCCGGGTCCTGTCGTCGCTCCCGCTGCCCGAGGTGCCGACCGCCGACCCGGCCGGCGTGATGGCATGGATCGGCGACACGATCACGCCCGGCGACTACGTCAGCCTGCAGGTGTACCTGCCGTACGGGCAGGACGACGCCCTGCATTCGCTCCGGCGCAAGGTGCGCGACGCCTTCGACGGCATCCCCGTCACCGTCGGCTACGGACCCCGGTTCCTCCACTCCACCGGCCAGCTGCACAAGGGCGGACCGTCGTCGGTGGTGGCGGTGCAGATCGTGCCCCCGCATCCGACGGCGAACATCACCATCCCTGGCTACGACTACGACTTCGCCACGCTCATCGCGGCGCAGGCGATCGGCGATTACGAGAGCCTCGTGAACCACGGCCGGCGCGTGCTGCGCGTCGCCGCCGACCACCTTCAGGAGGTGAGCTGACGTGCAGATCGGCATGGTCGGACTCGGCCGCATGGGCGGCAACATGACCGAGCGGCTGATCCAGCACGGTCACGAGGTGGTCGCCTTCGATCGCAACGCCGACACCGTCGCCGCCGCCGAGAGCCAGGGGGCCGCCGGCGCCACCGATCTCGGCGACCTCGTCAAGAAGCTGGATGCACCGCGGGCGGTGTGGGTGATGGTGCCTGCCGGCCCTCCGACGGAGTCGACGATCGACGAGCTCGCCGGTCTCCTGTCGCCGGGTGACGCGGTGATCGACGGGGGCAACTCCCGCTTCACCGACTCCATCGCGATGGCGAAGCGTCTGGAGGAGAAGGGGATCGACTTCATCGACGCGGGCACGTCGGGTGGCGTCTGGGGCCTCAAGGTCGGCTACTGCTTGATGGTGGGGGGGCCCGATGCCGCCGTCCGCCGGCTCGAGCCGATCTTCACCGCGCTCGCACCCGAGGACGGCTACGCCCACGTCGGCCCGGTCGGCTCCGGCCACTTCGTGAAGATGGTCCACAACGGCATCGAGTACGGGATGCTGCAGGCCTACGCCGAGGGCTTCGCCCTCCTCGAGGCAGCCGAGGAGTTCGGCCTCGACCTCCACCAGATCGCGGCCGTCTGGAACCACGGCTCCGTCGTCCGCAGCTGGCTCCTCGAGCTCACCGAGCTCGCACTCCAGAACCCCGACGAGTTCGCCTCGATCCGGGGATACGTCGAGGACTCCGGCGAAGGTCGGTGGACCGTCGAGGAGGGCATCAACCGGGCGGTGGCGACGCCTGTCATCGCGGCATCGCTCTACGCGCGTTTCGCCTCCCGCGACGACGAGAAGTTCGCGGCACGGATCGTGGCCGCGCTGCGCAACGAGTTCGGCGGCCACCGGTTCTTCACCGAGTCCGCCGCCGCCGAGCACGCGAAGCAGGCGGCGACCGCCGGACCGGAGCGGGTCGGCCCCGAGGGCGCCGGCACCAAGCCCGGATCCGGGCACGCCCCGCCGACGTGACCACCGGCGACGACGTCAACCCGCTCGACGCCGGCCTCGGCACCGAACGGCGGGCCCCGCCCCTCGCTCTCGTGGTCTTCGGCGCGTCGGGCGACCTCACCCACCGCAAGCTCATGCCCGCGCTCGAGCACCTCGCGCGGCGGCGGCTGCTCCCTGCCGGGTTCTCCGTGGTCGGCGTGGCGCGCACCGAGCTGAGCGACGACGACTTCCAGGCGCGCATGGCCGAGGCGGTCAAGGACGCCGGGCCCGAGTGGGAAGCGCTCACCAGGAGCTTCCGCTACGTCGCCGGCGACTACACCGAGACGACCACCTTCGAACGGCTGCGACGGGTGCTCGACGCCCTCGACCGCGAGCGCGGCACCGCCGGCAACCGCGTCTACTACCTCGCGACGGTCCCGCAGGTGTTCTCGAAGGTCGTGACCGGCCTCGGCGAGCACGGCCTCGCGAAGCCCAAGGACTCCGACTCGTTCGCGCGGATCGTCATCGAGAAGCCCTTCGGCCGCGACCTCGAGAGCGCGGCGCGGCTCGACGCCGAGCTGCACCAGGTGCTCGACGAGGACCAGATCTACCGGATCGACCACTACCTCGGGAAGGAGACGGTCCAGAACGTCCTGGCGCTGCGCTTCGCCAACGCCATCTTCGAGCCCATCTGGAACCGTCGCTACGTCGACCACGTGCAGATCACTGTCGCCGAGTCGCTGGGGGTCGGCCACCGCGCCGGCTTCTACGAGACCGCGGGCGCCATGCGCGACATCGTGCAGAACCACGTCATGCAGGTGCTGGCACTCACGGCGATGGAGCCGCCGGCGACCATCAACGCGCGCGGGATCCGGGACGAGAAGGTGAAGGCCCTCCGTGCTGTCGACATCCTCACGCCCGACGAGGTCGCCACCGAGGTGGTGCGGGCCCAGTACGACGCCGGGTGGGTCGAGGGCGAGGAGGTCAAGAGCTACCGCGCCGAGGAGGACGTGGCGCCCGACAGCACCACGGAGACCTACGTCGCCATGCGGCTGTCGGTCGACAACTGGCGCTGGGCCGGCGTGCCGTTCTACATCCGCACCGGCAAGCGCCTCCCGAAGCGCATCACCGAGGTCGCGATGGAGTTCAAGTCGGTGCCGCACCTGCCGTTCCCGTCCGACATGGCGCGCGGGTTGCAGCGCAACTCACTCGTGCTGCGCATCCAGCCCGACGAGGGGATCACCCTCCGGTTCGGCGCCAAGGTGCCGGGGCAGGCGTTCCGCGTGCGATCGGTGTCGATGGACTTCTCCTACGGCGCGGCGTTCGTGGAGGAGTCGCCGGACGCCTATGAGCGACTGCTGCTCGATGCCATGGTCGGCGACCCGACGCTCTTCATCCGCACCGACGAGGTCGACCAGGCGTGGCGCATCGTCGATCCGATCCTGGGAGCGTGGGCGGCCGGCGACGCGCCGCTTGCCCGCTACGAGGCGGGCACGTGGGGACCGAAGGCCGCGGACCGCCTCATCGAGCGCGACGGGCACCGGTGGCGCAGCCCCTAACGCTGTCGGTCTGGTCCGACGAGAACGTCAAGGTCGCCGACGTGCTGGCCGCCATGGAGGGCCTGCGCAAGCCCGAGCGGCTTCCGCCGTTCCGCACGACGGTCATGACCCTCGTGATGCTGGCCTCGCGGCGCTCGAACGCCGACTGGGCCATGTCGGCGGTGTACGAGCTCGGGGGCCGGCATCCGGCGCGCACGTTGCTGATCCTCACCGATCCCTACGGCGACACCGGGGTCGACGCCGAGGTGCGGCTGCTCGGCGGCCGCGCCGACGGCGCCGAGCTCTGGTTCGAGGACATCGAGCTCACGGTCCGCGGCGACGTCACCGATCACCTCGACTCGCTGATCGAGCCGTTCACCGTCGCCGACCTGCCGGTGGTGTCGTGGTTCGTCGACGGGCTGCCTGCCGCCGACGACGCCATGATCCGCGCCTCCGACGTGATCCTCGTCGACGCACGCGGCTTCGGCGACACCGACTGCTTCGAGACGATCGCGTCGTTGCTCGAAGAGCGCCCGGTCGTCGACCTGTCGTGGGTGCGGCTGGCGCCGTGGCGGGCGCTGCTCGCCGGGCTGTTTGACGGTCGTGAGCTCCGCCCGTTCCTGTCGGGCGTCCGGAGCGTGCAGGTGTTCGGCAAGACCGGACCACGGCACCTGCTCGGCGGGTGGCTCGTCGACCGCCTCGGCCTCGAGCACGACGTCGTCGAGCTGCACGACGCGCTGCACGTCAGCATCGGCATCGACGCCGTCGCCGGCGGTCGGACGGCGCGGTTCGAGGTCGTGCGCGCCGGCGACGAGCGGATGGTCACCGCCCGGGCCCACATCAGCGGCGGACCCGAGTCGAGCTCGGTCGTCGTGCTCCCGGATGCCACTCCTGCGTGGGGGCTTGCCGACGCGCTCTCGCACCTCGAGCGCGATCCCGTCTACGAAGGTGCGCTCAGGGTCGCCCTGGCGCTCCCGTCTGCGTAGATTCCCGAGGACCTATGAACGGTGAGCTCATCGTCGTCGACGACGTGCCCGGCGAGTTCGCCGACCGCGTCGTCGAGGCGTACCACGCCCGGGCGGGTGAAGACTTCTCGATCGCGCTGTCGGGAGGCGAGACGGCGCGCGCCTGCTACGAGCGCCTCGCCCAGGTGGGTGCCGAGGAGATCGACTGGTGGCAGGTCGACGTCTACTGGGGTGACGAGCGCTGCGTTCCCCCGGATTCCCCCGACTCGAACGAGCGGCTCGGGCGGGAGTCGCTGCTGCGCCGCGTCGGCGCCGCGCACTCCATACATCCGATGCGCTGCGACGAGGGGCCCGAGCCCTACCAGCTCCGCGTCGGGGAGCTCGGGAGGTTCGACCTCGTCCACCTCGGCCTCGGGCCCGACGGCCACACCGCGTCGCTCTTCCCGGGATCGCCGGCGCTCGACGCCGACCCCGGCCTCCTCGTCGTCCTCAACGAGGACCCCAACGGCGTGAACCCGTTCCCGCGCATGACGCTCACGCTCGCCGGCATCTCTCGGGCGCGGCTGGTGCTCGTCACCGTCGCGGGCGAGGAGAAGCAGGCAGCCATGCAGGCGGTCTACGACGGCGCCGACGTGCCGGCCGCGCGGATCGAGGCCGACCGTGTCGTCTGGCTCGTCGATCGGGCCGCCGCGCCGCGTCCCGGCTGATCGGTCCCCCTTCCGCGGTCAGTTGCAGATCGAAACGGACCTGCTAGGGTCCCGCGCCGATGCCCTGGCCGGATCCGCAACCCGACTGCTCGATCGCGCGCACGCTCGAGATCATCGGCGAGCGCTGGACGATGCTGATCCTGCGTGACTCCTTCCGCGGCGTGCGGCGGTTCGAGGACTTCCAGCGGGACCTCGGCATCGCCCGCAACATCCTCACCGACCGCCTGCACAAGCTCGTCGAGGCCGGGATCCTGGCGCGCCGGCCCTACCAATCGCGCCCCACCCGCTACGAGTACCGGCTCACGCCGAAGGGCATCGACCTGTCCCCCGCGCTGGTCGCGCTCATGCGATGGGGCGACAAGTGGCTGGCCGACGACGGTGGCCCCCCGCTGGTGCTCACCCATGCCGGCTGCGACGCACCGCTCGACCAGACCTTCGTGTGCTGGGCGTGCAACACCACCGTCACACCCACCGAGATCCGGAGCCGACCCGGCCCCGGCCGACACCGGGAGACCGCGTGACCGACACCGCCGCCCGTCCGGCGCCCGCCGCACCGTCCGACGCGCGAGCGCTCCTCGACGCGCCGATCGACGACGTGATGCGGGCCGCCGCCGCCGTCCGTGACGCCCACCACGGGACGCGCATCACCTGGTCGCCCAAGGTGTTCATACCGCTCACCCACCTCTGCCGCGACAAGTGCGGCTACTGCACCTTCGCCCAGCCCCCGGCTCGCGTGGTCGCGCCCTACCTCTCACCCGACCAGGTGCTCGCGGTCGCCCGCGCCGGTGCGGCGGCGGGGTGCTCCGAAGCGCTGTTCACGCTGGGCGAGCGGCCCGAGGAGCGCTACCCGGCGGCCCGGGAGTGGCTCGGCGAGCACGGCTACGGATCGACGGTCGACTATCTCGTCGCCATGTGCCGGCTCGTCATCGAGGAGACCGGCCTGCTCCCCCACGCCAACGCCGGTGCGCTCCACCGCGACGAGCTGGCGCGCCTGCGGGAGGTGTCGGCGAGCCAAGGGATGATGATCGAATCGCTCGACGGCGGGCTGGCGGCACACCGCGGCTCGCCCGACAAGACCCCGGAGCGCCGGTTGGCGACCCTCGAGGCCGCCGGCGAGCTGGCGATCCCGTTCACCACCGGGATCCTGTGCGGCATCGGCGAGACGCGGGAGGACCGCCTGGCTGCGCTCGCTGCCATCGCGGCGAGCCACGAGCGCCACGGCCACGTGCAGGAGGTCATCGTCCAGAACTTCCTGCCGAAGCCCGGCACCTCCATGCACGCCGAGCCTCCCTGCCCGACCGAGGAGTTCCTCTGGTCGATCGCGGTGGCGCGCCTCCTCCTGCCCGCCGACGTGCACGTCCAGGCGCCGCCCAACCTCTCCGACGACTTCGGTGCCCTCCTCGACGCGGGGATCGACGACTGGGGCGGGGTCTCGCCGGTCACACCCGACCACGTCAACCCCGAGCGCCCGTGGCCGGCGGTCGAGCGCCTGCGCGAGGTCACCGAGGCGAAGGGCTTCGCGCTCGCGCCGCGCCTCACGATCTATCCCGAGTTCGCCTGCGACCCGGACCGGTGGCTCGACGCCGCCATGCGCTTCCCGGTCGTGGACCGGTCCGACGCCGAAGGCCTCGCACGCGATCCGGAGGACCGCTGGTACTCGGGCGCCGAGGACGAGCCTCCGGTGCTGGTACCGGCCTCGCGCGCCGCCGTGCGGGGCGCGGTCGACGAGGTGCTCGAGGGCGTGCTCGCCGGCCAGGAGGTCGGCGTCGACGAGATCGTCACCCTCTTCGGCGCTCGCGGCCCCGAGGTGGCCGCCGTGGCCGGCGTCGCCGACGAGCTCCGCCGGCGCACGGTCGGTGACACCGTCACGTTCGTCCTGAACCGGAACATCAACTACACGAACGTGTGCACCTTCAAGTGCCGGTTCTGTGCCTTCTCGAAGGGCCCGCTCTCGCTCAACCTCCGTGGCACTCCGTACCTCCTCGAGCTCGACGAGATCAGCGAGCGCGTGGCCGAGGCCGAGGCGAAGGGCGCGACGGAGGTGTGCCTGCAGGGCGGTATCCACCCGAGCTTCGACGGCGACTACTACCTCGAGGTCATCAAGGCGGTCCGGGCGGCGTCCGCCACGATCCACATCCACGGCTTCACGGCACTCGAGGTCACCGAGGGCGCCAAGCGCAACGGCGAGCCGCTCGCCGACTACTTGCGCCGTCTCATGGCTGCGGGGCTCAAGACGCTGCCGGGCACCGCCGCCGAGATCCTCGACGACGAGATCCGCAAGGACCTCTGCCCCGACAAGATCGACACCGAGGAGTGGCTCGACGCCCATCGCACGGCCCACTCCGTGGGGCTCCGGTCGAACATCACGATCATGTTCGGGTCGATCGAGCGGCCCGTGCACTGGGCCCGGCACATGGTTCGCACCCGCGACCTCCAGAAGGAGACGGGCGGGTTCACCGAGTTCGTGCCGCTGCCGTTCGTGCACATGGCGTCGCCGATCTACCTGCAGAAGAAGAGCCGGCGGGGGCCGACGTTCCGCGAGGCCCTGCTGATGCACGCCGTCGCCCGCATCGCCTACGACGGCTGGGTGCCGAACGTGCAGGTGTCGTGGGTCAAGATGGGCGAACGTGGAGTGCGCCAGGCGCTCCTCGCCGGTGCCAACGATCTTGGAGGCACGTTGATGGACGAGAACATCTCGCGCGCCGCGGGCGCGTCGCACGGCCAGGAGATGGACGAGGCCGGGTTCCGGGCGATCGTCGAGCCCCTCGGGCGTGCGCTCGAGCAGCGGACCACGCTCTACGGACGCCTCACCGCGACGGCCTGAGGAGGACCTGACATGGTGTCGCTGGGGAGCATCACCGAGCCGGATCTCGAGTACCGCACGGTCGTCGCGGTGCCGCTCTCGGAGGTGTGGGCGTACGTCGGCGATCCGACCCGCACGCCCGCGTGGAGCCCGGTCTGCCACCAGGTCGACTGGGTCGAGGGCAGCACCGCGCCCGCGGTGGGCGCCCGGTTCCGGGGCCACAACCGCCTCAACGGCATCCGGTGGACCCGTGTCTGTGAGATCTCCGCCTACCAACCGCAGCGCGAGATCGCCTACTCGACGGAGTACAACGGCAAGGAGTCGACGCGGTGGCGGTACCGCCTCCGCGAGGTCGAGGGTGGTACCGAGGTCGAGGAGAGCTACCAGATCGTCTCCGTGCCGGCCTGGGTGGCCTTCCTCCGTGCCTTGCCGGGCGGGAAGAAGAAGAACGTCAGCGACGCCCAGAAGAACATCAGCGGGTCGCTCGAGCGGCTGAAGGCGGTCGTCGAGGGCCGCGTGTGAGCCCCGCGCCGAACGCGCGTCAGCGCGTTCGGGGCGTCAGCGGGCCAGCCGCCACCCGCCCTCGGGCTGGCGCTCGATCGTGGCGTGCTCGGCGGCGCACGCCCAGCCGCCGCCCGGTGCCTCACGCCATGTCGCGAGGTCGACCTCCAGCGCATGGCGCGCCACGTCGGCGCCGCGCACGGCGAGGACCATCCGGCCTTCCACCTCGCTCACCCCCCGGGCCCAGACCTCGCCCAGCCACTCGAGGCCCAGGAACGCATCGACACGGATCCGCTCCGAGCCCGCCGTCCGGGCGGTGATGTGGGTGCGCTCACCGGGCGGGGCCGGCGAGGCGGTGACCGTGGCGTGCCCCGGCGGCACCAGGTCGCAGGCGAACCGGCCGAGGGCGGGCTCGGCCCGTGCTGCCAGGGCCGCGCCGAGGCGGAGACCGTGCCGCGCCCGGAACGCGTCGTCGGCCCAGCGTTCCGAGGTCGCGGCGAGAACGGCGAGGAGCAACCGGTCGACCATGGCGGCAGGTAGCGCGAGCAGCACCAGCAGATCCGCGCGGCGCTGCTCCGCCGGCGAAGCACCGGGCCCGGACGCGTTGGCGACGAGCGGCCGCACCTGCGCGGGTGCGAAGCCGGTGAGGTCCTCACCTGGGCGCCGCCAGAGCGACACCAGCTCGACCGAGGCGGCTTGGCGGCCCCAGCGGGCCAGCAGGTCGAGGCAGGCCGGTGGGTCACCGCCCAGTGCGCCGAGCGCGGCTTC
Organism: Acidimicrobiales bacterium; assembly: GCA_036261495.1. Classification (GTDB taxonomy): domain Bacteria; phylum Actinomycetota; class Acidimicrobiia; order Acidimicrobiales; family CADCTF01; genus DATAKR01. The sequence continues at coordinate 18,274 of DATAKR010000026.1, forward strand.
GGCGTCGGCGTCGCCGTGGGCGGCGGCGAGGATCTGGCCGGCGTGCCAGCGAACGGTGTGGCGCTCGCCCTGGCATCGCAGCTCGACGGCGGCATCGGGCATCCCGGCCCACCAGGGGGTGCGGGCGCTCACAGCACCACCTCCACGTCGGCGGCCTCCGCCCCGGCGACCACCGTGATCGCCATCGTCGGGGCTACCTCCTGCAGGCCCGGGCGCAGCCGGAAGACGACGTCGGTGCCGCTGGCTGCGCCGGGCTGGCCGGCGTGGAGCCCGGCGACGGGGTCGATCACCCGGGCCAGCCATCGCCGCGGTGTCGGCGTCATGGCACCTGCTCGCGCCACGCGGACCTCGACGACGTCGGCCGACCACGCGACGTCGCGCACCACCACGTCGCTGCCGTCGAGCACCCCCGCCGGGACGTCGAGCCGGCGCCGGACCACGGGCGAGGCGTCGGCCACCGGGGCCAGGGCGGGCAGGCGAAGGAACCGCACCCACGCCGGGCGAGGCGGGGTGCCCGTCGGCTCCGCCGCGAGACCCGCGGCCGCCAGCGACGAGGCGAGCTCCCGCAGCAGCTCGCCGGCGTCGCCCGCCCCCGACCACGCCGTCAGGGCGCGAACGGGGCCGCGGAGGATCCGGATGGTGTCGGCGGCGGCGGTGCGACGGTGCGGGACCGGCATCCCGACGAGCAGGTCGAGGTGGCGGACGATCTCCGCCTCGAGCCAGGCGTCGGCCGATCCTCGGGCGTCGATGGGCGGCGCGCTCTCGGGATAGGCGCGGCCGTTGAACGCCGTCGGTGCCAGGTGACCGCGGAGCGCGAGCGCGTCCTCCAGCTCGCCGGTCATGGCGTCGGCGATCACGGGGGCCACACCGCCTACGGCGACGAGCGCGTCGCACGCGGCGCGGAACGATCGCCGCGCCTCCCACGCCGCAGGATCGGCGTCCGCCTCGCGCCGCGCCGTGGCGACGGCCTCCTCGAACAGCAGCCACAGGTGGGCTTCGCCCGACCGCCGCCCGCTCAGCGCTCCCAGTACTCCTCCGGCAGCTTGCCCTCGATCGACCGGATGTTGGCGCGCACGCAGGTGCCACACAGGAACCCGATGCCGCGCTCGTTCGACTCGAGCGACCAGCCTTCGGGCAGCCCGCCTTCCGGCGCGTCCGCGGTCGCGCCGCACCGGCTGCACGTGCGGGTGACGGTGTCGGTCACGGAGGCAGCGTAGAGGTGGAAGCCTGGGGGAGCATGACGCCTGCTGCGCGCCGCCCCACCGTCCCCTCCGAGCTGGCGGGACCGATCGACGACCTGCTCGACGCCGCCGGCGCGGTCGACAACCGCGACCTGCTCGGCGAGCTGTTCGCGTCGGTGTTCGCCCTGGCCGCCGACCAACCCGACCGTCTCGACCTGAAGATCGCCGCCTCGGCACTGGCCGAGATGCGAGAGGCCTTCCGTGTGTTCGCGCCCTACCGTGACGTGCCGAAGCTCACGATCTTCGGCTCGGCACGCACCCGCCCTGAGGACCCGCTCTACGACCAGACGCGGCGCCTCGCGGCGGCGATGGCCAAGCGGGGCTGGATGATCATCACCGGCGCCGGCCCGGGGATCATGGCCGCCGGGAGCGAAGGCGCCGGGCGCGAGCACTCCTTCGGCATCAACATCCGGCTCCCGTTCGAGCAGGGCGCGAATCCGTTCATCGCCAAGGATCCGAAGCTCGTCGAGATGAAGTACTTCTTCACGCGGAAGCTGATGCTGCTGAAGGAGTCCGACGGCTTCGCCGTCCTCCCCGGCGGGTTCGGCACGCTCGACGAGACCT
>DATAKR010000039.1:0-2467 GCA_036261495.1 Acidimicrobiales bacterium
GAGGACGACGGCGCGTCCGGGCGTGGCGCCCAGCTCGGCCGCGGCGTGCAGGAACGTGTCCGGCGCCGGCTTGCCGGCCAGGTGCAGCTCCCGCGCGACGGCGCCGCTGACCACGGTCCGGAACCGGTCGAGGAGCCCGGCCGCCTCGAGCACGGCGGGCGCGTTGGCCGACGAGGAGACGACGCCGAGCGGCATGCCGAGTCCCTCGAGGTGGTCGAGCAGGCGCAGGGACCCGGGGTAGGCCTCGACGCCGTCGCGGGCGAGCACGACGTTGAACGCCTCGTTCTTGCGGTCGCCGAGCTGGTGCACGAGGTCCTCGTCCGCGGGGATGCCGCGGGAGGCGAGGAAGTCGCGCACCCCGTCGTACCGGGGCTTGCCGTCGACCTGGGCGAAGTAGTCGACGTCGGAGTACGGCGCGGTGTCGCCCTCGCCCTCCCACGACGCGAGGAAGTCGTTGAACATGTCCGACCAGGCGCGCATGTGCACCTCGGCGGTCGGCGTGAGGACGCCGTCGAGGTCGAAGAGCACGGCGTCGCGGTCCTGCCACCTCACGGGCGCGTCCTGGCGATGGGTCACACCCCGAGGCTAGGGGTCCCGGGGACCCGCTCGACAGCATCCACGCCACCGGCGGTCACATCGTGACCTTCCGGTCCGTACGTCCTCGGCGCGCCACTACCCTCGGGGTCATGGCCAGCCCCGACATCAAGCCCCGTTCCCGCGACGTCACCGACGGCCTGGAGAGGGCCGCGGCCCGTGGCATGCTGCGCGCGGTCGGCAGGGGCGACGAGGACTTCGCCAAGCCGCAGATCGGCGTCGCGTCGAGCTGGAACGAGATCACCCCGTGCAACCTGTCGCTCCAGCGGCTCGCGCAGGCGGTCAAGAACGGCGTGCACGCGGCCGGCGGCTACCCGCTCGAGTTCGGCACCATCTCGGTGTCCGACGGCATCTCGATGGGCCACGAGGGCATGCACTTCTCGCTGGTGTCGCGCGAGGTGATCGCCGACTCGGTCGAGACCGTGATGATGGCCGAGCGCCTCGACGGCTCGGTGCTGCTGGCCGGCTGCGACAAGTCGCTGCCCGGCATGATGATGGCCGCCGCGCGGCTCGACCTGGCCGCGGTGTTCCTGTACGCCGGCTCGATCATGCCGGGCCAGGTCGACGGCAACGACGTGACGATCATCGACGCGTTCGAGGCGGTCGGCGCGTGCCTGGCCGGCAAGATCAGCCGCGAGGAGGTCGACCGCATCGAGCGGGCGATCTGTCCGGGCGAGGGCGCGTGCGGCGGCATGTACACCGCGAACACGATGGCCGCGGTCGCCGAGGCGATCGGCATGTCCCTGCCGGGTTCCGCCGCACCGCCCGCCGTGGACCGGCGCCGCGACGGGTTCGCGCACCGCTCCGGCGAGGCGGTCGTGAACCTGCTGCGGCAGGGCATCACGGCCCGGCAGATCATGACCCGCGAGGCGTTCGAGAACGCGATCACGGTCGTGATGGCGCTCGGCGGCTCGACCAACGCCGTACTGCACCTGCTGGCAATGGCCCGCGAGGCCGACGTCGAGCTGACCATCGACGACTTCAACCGGGTCGGCGACAAGGTCCCGCACCTCGGTGACCTCAAGCCCTTCGGTCGCTACGTCATGAACGACGTCGACAAGATCGGCGGCATCCCGGTGATCATGAAGGCGCTGCTGGACGCCGGCCTCATGCACGGCGACTGCCTCACCGTCACCGGGAAGACGATGGCGGAGAACCTGGCCGAGCTGGCGCCGCCCGACCTCGACGACGACGTGATCCGCAAGCTCGACCGCCCGATCCACAAGACCGGCGGGCTGACGATCCTCAAGGGCTCCCTGGCCCCCGAGGGCGCGGTCGTGAAGACCGCAGGCTTCGACGACTCGGTCTTCACCGGCACGGCGCGTGTCTTCGACGGCGAGCGGGCGGCGATGGACGCCCTCGAGCGCGGCGAGATCAAGCCCCGCGACGTCGTGGTGATCCGCTACGAGGGCCCCAAGGGCGGCCCCGGCATGCGCGAGATGCTCGCGATCACCGGCGCCATCAAGGGCGCCGGGCTCGGCAAGGACGTGCTGCTGATCACCGACGGCCGGTTCTCCGGCGGTACGACTGGCCTCTGCGTCGGCCACATCGCGCCCGAGGCCGTCGATGCCGGCCCGATCGCATTCGTCCGCGACGGCGACCGGATCACCCTCGACGTGGCCAACCGCCGCCTCGACGTCGAGATCGACGACCTCGAGTCCCGACGCGACGGCTGGGCACCGAACCCGCCCAAGTACACCCGCGGCGTGCTCGGCAAGTACGCCAGGGTGGTGCAGTCGGCCGCCCACGGGGCGGTCTGCGGATGAGATGACGCCGGGCCAGCCGCCGGACCACCGGGGACCGATCCTGTTCCTGGTGCTGCTGGCGATGGTCGGGCTGATCGTGGTGGCCGGCGGGCTCGGCCGGACGGAGG
>DATAKR010000041.1:0-3930 GCA_036261495.1 Acidimicrobiales bacterium
ATGGGAGCGCCGGGTCGTGCACGTCGCCGCGTTCCCGGCGACGGGGGCGCCGGCGCACGCCACCACCACCGACGCGCCGCCCATCCGGCGCCGCCGGCACTGGTTCGGCGACTGAGCGGGTTCGGCGACGGAGCGCCGGCCGCGACCGCGACGGCGTGACGGCGGGTCGTCACGGCGGGTCGTCCGGTTCGGGCCGCCGAGCAGGAACCACGACCCCGCGTGCCGAACGTGAAGCGGCGTACCGGCCACCGCGGTCGGGCGGGGTCGAAGGCGGGTCAGTGCGCAGGAGCAGCAGCGTCGTCGTGATCGTCGCGGTCGTGGCCGCGCTCGTCACCGGAGCCGGGATGTGGCGGCCGTCGAGGGCGTCGGCGAGCGCCGGCGGCGGGTCGCCCGCCGTGGCCAACGACGAGGAGACCGGCGCCACGCCGCTCGCCCTCGACCAGACGACCGAGCAGGACACGGCCGGCGCCACCGTCTCGCCGGCGGAGACGGCCACCACCTGCGGGTCGGTCGGGGCGACCGTGTGGTTCCGGTTGACGGTCGCGTCGTGGGGCCCGGTCGTGGTCGACACGCGGGGCAGCGACTTCGACACCGTCATGTCGGTGTACCAGGACACCTCCTACGGGCGCTGGCAGACCTCGTGCAGCGACGACGACTACGGGCTCCGCTCGATGGTGCAGCTCAACGCCGGCCCGGGTCAGTCCTACCTCGTCAAGGTCGGCGGCGCCGATGGCGCGACCGGGCACCTGCGGGTGCACGCCTACCGGCCCACCGGCAGCATCCGGGGAACGGTCGTCGACGACGCCACCGGGGGCGCGCCCGACCGGCGCATGTGCATCAGCGTCTCCGGGCAGCACGTGCCGTACTCGATGGCGCCGCCGTCGGGCGCGACCGGGCCCGACGACCTGTCGACGTTCTCGATCACCGCGCTCCCCGACGGCCCGTACCGGCTCCGGTTCTACGAGTGCGGGATGAGCGCGCCGCGCTACGCGCCCGTGTGGGCCGGCGGCGCGGCGGACGAGGGCTCGGCCGCCGACATCCTCGTCACCAACGGGGCGACGACGATGGCGCCGGCGGTCCGGCTGCCGGTCGGTGGCACGGTGACCGGGGCCGTCGTCGACGACACCGGCGCCCCGCTCGCCGACGTGTGCGTCTACAGCACGGGCGGTCCGGGGATGCCGACGTCGAGCGGGCGTACCGGCGCCGATGGCCGCTATGTCATGACCGGGATGTCGACGGGAACGGCGACGCTCCGCGCCGGTGACTGCGCCTACCCGGCGACGCACACGTACGAGTCGATCCAGGTCGACACCGTGCAGGGCCAGACCGTCGAGGCGCCGCGCGTCCAGCTCGCCCGCACCGCCACGATCTCCGGCACGGTCACTGACGCGACGGGTCAGCCCATCGGACCGGTCTGCGTCGAGGGCCACTACGGCAACGCCATGTCGTGGGCGCAGTCGGCCGCCGACGGCACCTACGCCCTCAAGAACCTGCCGCCCGGTGACGTCACCGTGCGATTCACCTCCTGCAGCTATCCGACCACCGCCCCGCAGGTCGGGTTCGAGTGGTGGCGCAACGCGGACAGCCCGTCCACCGCGGATCCGATCGCCGTCGCTGCTGGGGAGGTCCACACCGGGATCGACGCGTCGCTGCCGCCGGCCGCCCACGTGTCTGGTCGCGTCACGGGGCCGGACGGGTCGCCGGTGGCCAGCTCGTGCGTCAAGGCCCTCGACGACCGCGACGGGTCGATGCAGGCCTACGGCATCGCGGCGGCCGATGGCACCTACACGATCAGGGGCCTGCGACGGGGTCGCTACACGCTTCGGGTCGACCAGTGCTTCAGCCAGGTGCCCTTCGCGACCGCCCAGACCTCGAAGCCGATCGTGATCCCCGCACCCGGCGACACCGTGACCCAGGACTTCGTCCTCGCCCGCGGGTCGTGGATCACGGGAACGGCCCGCGATGCGGGCACCGGCAAGCGCATCCCGGCGTGCGTCCTCGCCGACGGGCCCAAGTTCGAGGGCGGCGGTCCCGGCGATCCCGTCGGCGATTTCACCATCAAGGGCCTCGACGCCGGCACGTACCGCGTCACGGTGAGCGCGTGCTACTCGCAGGGGCGCTACACCTCGCGCTCGATCGGCGCGGTGACGGTCGACGGGCTCAACGACGTCGCCCTGGGCGACGTGACGCTCGACGCGGTGGATGTCGATCACGACGGCGTGGGAAGCGCCGACAACTGCAGCCGGGTCGCCAACCCCGACCAGGCCGACCTCGACGGCGACGGCGTCGGGGACGCGTGCGATGGCGACCGTGACGGCGACACCGTGGCCGACCCGGTCGACAACTGCCCGACCACGCCGAACGCCGACCAGGCGGACGCCGACGGTGACGGGATCGGGGACGCGTGCGATCCGGATGTCGATGGTGATGGGGTGGCGAACGCGTCGGACAACTGTCCCTCCACGCCGAATGCCTCGCAGGTCGACAGCGATGGCGACGGGATCGGGGACGCGTGCGATCCGTTCGACGGTCGCGACCCCGACGCCGACGGCGTGCCGAACCAGACCGACAACTGCCCGACCGTCTACAACCCCAGCCAGACCGACCTCGACGGCAATGGCGTCGGCGACGCGTGCCAGGTCGTCCCCGTGCCGGAGCCGTCGCCGCTCACGCTCTGACGCCCGGCGGTACGGTTCGCGCCGGCGACCGGGGAGGCGGCGATGATCACAGTCGAGTACCAGTGCGCGGACGGCACGCCGTTCCCCGTCAGGTTCGCGTCCGCCGATGACGCCGCGGCCATGTGGCGCACCGACCGAGAGCACGCCCGCGACCCGCGCACGCCGCTCGGCGAGGCCCTCGAACGACTCGGCGTGCCTGGCTCCGAGCGGGCCTACGCGGAGGCGGGCATGCCGATGCCCCCGACGTGGCGACCGGGTCCCGACGCCAACGGCTTCGCCTACTACTCCCCGGCGCCGATGCCGGCGGAGGACCGCGAGCAGATGGCGCGGGCGACGAGGGCGCTGATCGAGGAGCACGGCAGCTCCGAGGCCATCTGGCGCCGGTTCTGCCTGCCGCGCGTGGTCGACGCCGTCGACCGCCTCAACCGGGCCGGCGACGGTGAGCCGTTCGCCGCGCTGGCCGAGGCCCAGGCGTACGGGCAGCAGATGACGATGATCGCCGCCATCGCCAACTCGAACGACCTCGACCTGCTCGACGGCGCATGCCGGGAGGTGTGCGGTGACGACGCCCGCATGGTCGCCTACGAGCTCGCGCAGGGCCATCCGAACTCGACGCTGCGCGCCGACGAAGAGCTGTGGCGCCTCGGCCGGCGGCTGCGGTCGTCACCGGAGCTGGTGGCGGCGCTCGCCGCCGGCGATCCGGCCCGGGAGATGGATCGCCTGCGAGGGGAAGGCCACGCCGGCGACTTCTTCGCCGCGCTCGACGCCTTCCTGGGCGAGTTCGGCCAGCGAGCCGAGGTGTGGGACATCGGGGCGCCGACGTGGAACGACCGGCGAGCCGGGTTCTGGCACCAGCTGCGGGCGGTGAGCGCGGACGGCGTGGCGTCGCCGGAGGAGGCGCGGGCGGCGGCCGCGCAGCGGCGCGACGTGCTGGCCGCCGACGTGGCGTCGAGGTTCACCGACCCCGAGGCCCGGGCGCGCTTCGACCGGCGGCGGGCACGCATCGCGACCTACGTCGACGTGCGGGAGGACCGCGCCCACTGGCAGCTGGTGCTCGTCGGCTCCCTTCGTGACGCCGTGCTGCGTCGAGGAGCGCGCCTCGTCGGCCGCCGCCTGCTCGCCGATCGTGAGGACGTGCTGTTCGTCACCCCGGAGGAGATCGCCGCCGGCGGGCCGCTGCGCGCGCTGGTCGCCGAGCGTCGGGCCGCGCACGCGGGGTGGATGCGGCGCGTGCCGCCGCTCACGATCGGCG
>DATAKR010000042.1:0-4891 GCA_036261495.1 Acidimicrobiales bacterium
GTGGCTCTGGCACTCCAGAACGAGGGGGAGGGTCAGTTGAGGCGGGCGCGGAGCTTCTTGGCCTGGCCGGCGAGCTGATCGACGACGGGGCCGGTGGCCTCCGGGACGAGGGCTTCGAGCACGTCGGCGGCCTCGGCGTACCGACCCATGGCGGCCAGCACGCCGGCGCGCTCGGCACGGTCGCGGATCGAGGCGCCGGGCACGAGGCCCCGAAGGCGCAGGACCCACTCCAGGTTGCGGCTGTCGCGGTTGGCCATGTGGATGCCGCGCAGGTTGGCGAGGATGCGCCCGACGATCGCCCGGGCGTCGACCGGATCGAGGTAGGAGATGTCGAACGGCGCATCCTCCCCCTGGGTGGCGTGGAAGCGTGCCGCGCACTCGTCGACGCTGAGCGTGCGGCCACGGTCGAACGGGTCGAGGAACCGCGGCCGGTCATCGGCGTCGGACCGGACGAGGAAGTGGCCTGGCATCCCGACACCCGACAGCACCACGCCGCCGCGCCGAGCCACGTCGAGGAGCACGACCGCCAGCGTGATCGGGATGCCGAGCCGGTGGTCGATCACGCGATCGAGGTAGGAGTTGTCGGCGGCGTAGTAGTCGGCCGAGTTGCCGGTGAACGCCTCGACGTCGAACAGCTGGTGCACCACCGCGTCGAGATCCCCCGCGGGGCAGGCGGCGGCGAACCCGGCGAGGACGTCGAGATACCGGTTCACGTCGACGGACGGGTCGGCGTGGGCCGCGACCAGAAGGGTCGCCTCGGCCAGCGACTCCTGCAGCAGCTCGGGCGGCCCTTGGACCAGTGCCCCGAACCTGGCGGTGCGATCGTCGGTCGGCTCGGTCCCTGGCACCCGGCCTAGCCTACGGGCGATGGAGGTGCTCGAAGCCATCCAGCAACGGGTGCTCTGGCTCGCCGTGCGGATGGTCGACGCCGCCAACCACGAGCGCCCCGACGCCGGCGGCATCAAGGTCGGCGGGCACCAGGCCAGCTCGGCGTCGATCGTGTCGATCATGACCGCCCTGTGGTTCGGGTTCCTCGGGCCCGACGACAAGGTCGCGGTCAAGCCGCACGCGTCGCCGGTGCTCCACGCCATCCAGTACCTCCTCGGCGAGCTCGACCGGTCGTACCTCACGAGGCTGCGCGCCTTCGGCGGGCTCCAGGCCTACCCGAGCCGCACCAAGGACCCCGACCCCGTCGACTTCAGCACTGGCAGCGTCGGCCTCGGCGCCGCCGCCCCACTGTTCGCCGCGGTCACTCGTCGTTACGTCGACAGCCACTTCGGCCCGCGCCCCCGGAGCCGCTTCATCTCCCTCGTGGGTGACGCGGAGCTCGACGAGGGCAACGTGTGGGAGGCGATCAACGATCCGGCCACCGAGGCGCTCGGCAACGTGCTGTGGGTGGTCGACCTCAACCGTCAGAGCCTCGACCGGGTGGTGCCGGGCATCAAGGCCGCCCGGCTCGAGGGCCTCTTCCGCGACGCCGGATGGCACGTCGTCGAGGCCAAGTACGGCGGCCGGCTGCAGCAGGCGTTCGCCGAGCCGGGCGGCGAGGCCCTGCGGGCGCACATCGATGCCATGTCGAACGAGCAGTACCAGTCGTCGTTCGCACGCACGGGTGCCGACCTGCGCGACCACTTCCTCGAGGGCGGCGATGGCGACGTCAAGCGGTTCCTCGAGCGCGTCCCCGACGACGACCTCGCCGCGCTGCTCCACAACCTCGGCGGCCACGATCTCGGCGAGCTGATGACCGCGTACCGCGCCGCCGACGCCGTCACCGACCGGCCGAGCGTCGTGTTCGCGTACACCGTGAAGGGGTGGGGGCTGCCCATCGCGGGTGATCCCCTGAACCATGCCGCGCTGCTCACGACCGACCACATCGCGACGCTCCGCGACGAGCTCGCTCTCGGCGCCACCACGGAGTGGGACCGCTTCCCGCCGGGCTCGCCCGAGGGGCAGCTCTGCGCGGAGGTGGCGGCCCGCCTGCACCCGCCGGGCCCGACCGAAGCGACGGATGCGTCGAGCCCCGGGCCGAGCCCCGGGCCGCACCTCGCGGTGCCCGCCGGCGTGGGCGTCGCCACCGGGCGACCGGTCTCGACGCAGGAGGCGTTCGGGCGGGTGCTGCTCGGCCTCGCTCGCGATGAGGCTGTCGGGCCACGGCTGGTGACGACGTCGCCCGACGTCGCGGTGTCGACCAACCTCGGCGGCTGGATCAACCGCGCCGGCGTCTTCTCGCCCGCCGACGTGCCCGACTACCTCGGCGAGGGGCGCCTGCTCGGCTGGCACCAGTCGCCGGCGGGCCAGCACATCGAGCTCGGCATCAGCGAGATGAACCTGTTCCTGCTGCTCGGCCAGCTCGGCCTCGCCGCCGAGCTCTCCGGCGAGCTGCTCCTTCCGGTCGGCACGGTCTACGACCCGTTCGTCGCGCGCGGCCTCGACGCGTTCATCTACTCGCTCTACTCCGGCGCCCGGTTCGTCGTCGTCGGAACCCCCGCCGGCATCTCCCTCAGCCCCGAGGGCGGCGCGCACCAGTCGACCATCACCGCGTCGATCGGGCTCGAGCTGCCCAGGGTGACCTTCGCCGAGCCGGCGTACGCGACCGCACTCGACTGGCTCCTCTGCGACGGCCTCACCCGGGTGGCTGACCTCGAGCACGGGGAGTCGATGTACCTGCGCCTGTCGACGCGACCCGTCGATCAGTCGCCCTTCGCGGCGGCGCTCGCCCGCCGGGGCGAGGACGTGCTCCACGACGAGGTGCTCGCCGGCGGCTACCTGCTCGTCGACGCCACCGCGTCGGCGCGGGCCGGCGCGGCCGCGCCGGTGACGATCTGCGCGTCGGGGCCGGTGGTGGTCGAGGCCGTCGAAGCGGCGGCCGCCCTGGCGGACGAGGGAGTGGCGGCCAACGTCGTCGACATCACCTCGCTCGACCGGCTCTACCGCGGGTGGCGCGACGATCTCGCCGCGGCCGTGCGCGACGCGTCGCGACCGTCGGCGCTCTCGCACCTCACGACCCTTTTCCCGGGCGCATGGGCTAGGGCCCCGATCGTCACCGTGCACGACGCGTCGTCCCACTCGATGGCCTGGCTCGGCTCCGCGCTCGGAACCCGGGTCGTGCCGCTCGGCGTCGACGGGTTCGGCCAGTCAGGCTCGATCGACGAGCTCTACCGCGCCTACGCCATCGACGTCGACGCCATCGTCAACGCCACCCTGGTGGCCCTGGAGCTGCCGTGACGCGCCTCGCGCCCTTCACCACCCGCTACGCCGCCCGCGGGATGGTGTGCACGGTCGACCACCTGGCCTCCTCCGCCGGCGTGGCCATGCTGCGGGCGGGCGGGTCCGCCGTCGACGCCGCCGTCGCGTCGAGCGCCGTCCTGGCCGTCACCTCCCAGCACCTGTGCGGCATGGGTGGCGACCTGTTCGCCCTCGTCCACCGCCGGGGCGACACCGCGCCCGAGGTGCTGAACGCGTCGGGTCGCGCCGGGTCGGGTGCCGACCCCGCCCGGCTCCGCGCCGCCGGCCTCACCCGCATCCCACGCACCGGCGAGATCGCGGCCGTGCCCGTCCCCGGCTGCGTCGACGGATGGGTCGCCCTGCACGAGCGCTTCGGCCGCCTCCCCCTCGCCGAGGTCCTCGCGCCGGCGATCGACTACGCGGGCGCCGGGTTCCCTGCGTCACCCACGCTCGCGCTATCGGCGCGGCGGCTGCACGCCCTCGGCGACCCCGAGACGGCCGACTACACCTCCGGCGGCGAGCTCCACCCCGGCGACCTGGTGCGCCGGCCCGGGGTGGCGCGGGCGTTGGGTGACATCGCCGCCGCCGGCCGCGCCGGCTTCTACGAGGGTGAGTTCGGAAAGGGACTGCTCGCACTCGGCGGCGGCGAGTACACCGACGACGACCTCGCGTCGCCGAACGCCGACTGGGTCGACCCGCTCTCCGTCGACGCCTGGGGCCGCCGCATCTGGACGGTGCCGCCGAACTCACAGGGCTACCTCACCCTCGCCGGCGCGTGGATCGCCTCGGGGCTCGACCTCCCCGACGACGCCGACGATCCGCGCTGGGCCCACCTCCTCGTGGAGGCCGCCCGCCAGGCCGCGTTCGACCGGATCGAGGTCCTCCACGAGCGCGCCGACGGGCGTGCCCTCATCGCGCCAGAGCGCCTCGCGCGCCGACGCGATGCCATCGACCCGGGGCGTGCCGCGAGCATCGGCGGGACGTTCGGCGAGGGCGGCACGATGTACATGTGCGCCGTCGACGGCGAGGGCACCGGAGTGTCGCTGATCCAGTCGAACTTCCAGGGCTTCGGATCGATGCTGATCGTGCCGGGAGTCCGGATCTTCCTGCAGAACCGGGGCTCGGCGTTCTCGCTCGAGCCCGGCCATCCCGCCGAGTACGGGCCGCGCCGTCGGCCGCCGCACACGCTCGCGCCGGCGCTCGTGACCGACCTCGACGGCCGGCTCGACTGCGTGCTCGGCACCATGGGCGGCGACAGCCAGCCCCACATCCTCCTGCAGCTGCTCGCCCGCCGCTTCGTGAGCGACGAGCGCCCGGGTGAGGCGATCGCCGCGCCCCGCTTCGTCCTGATGGGCGACGAGCCGGGTGCGGGCACATGGGACCGGCGGGGAACGGTGCGCGTGGTGCTCGAGGACACCGCGCCGCGGGCATGGGTGGACGGGCTCGCGACCCTCGGCCACGACGTGGTCGTGGCGCGCGCCTGGGGCGGCGACTTCGGCCACGCCTCCATGATCGCCACCGCAGGGCCGGCCCTGGCCGGCGCCGCCGACCCCCGGGCGCTCGGCGGGTCGGCCGCCGGCTGGTAGGAGCGGTCAGGGCGCCGGGGCGGCAGCTCGTCCTTGTCGGCGCCACGCGCCGCCGGTAGCGTCGGCGCCGCCGCCGGAGC
>DATAKR010000043.1:0-2606 GCA_036261495.1 Acidimicrobiales bacterium
GTGCTCAGGGCCTACTCGCAGCTGGACGGAACATTGCGCTGACACCGCCCCGCGACCCGGCTCAGCCGGTGATCGCCCGCGTGACGAGTGGCGCCGCGGCCGGCTCGCCGCGGCGCACCCGCCACAGCTTCACGCGGCCGATGTCCTTCAGGTTGCGGGCCCGGAGCGCTCGGAACTTGAAGCGGTCGTCGCCGGCCACGGTGTCGTGCACGGACTCCGACACCACCACCGACCCCGGCAGCGCGATGCCCACGATGCGGCTGGCGAGGTTCACGACCGGACCGAAGTAGTCGCCCTCCCGGAGCAGCACCGGCCCGCAGGCGACGGCGACGCGCACATCCGACAGCACCTCGTCGTCGGCGTACAGCTCGGCGAGATCCAGCGCGATGTCGAGCGCGGCGTCGGGACGCTCGACGACGAACATGACCTCGTCACCGATCATCTTGGCGACGCGGCCCCCGTGCATCGCCACCTGATCGAAGGCCAGCGACTCGAACCGGCCGACGATGTGGGCCAGCTCGCGATCATCGACCTGCTGGGAGAGCGCGGTGAAGCCGACGAGGTCGGCGAAGCCCACGGCGAGGTCGTACACGGGGCGGTCCCGGATGCCCTCGGTGTTGACCAGCAGCCGGCGCGCCGCGGCCTGCATGTGCCGGCGCCACACGTACTCGAGCAAGCGGGCCTGGGTCTCGAGGTTCGACTCCGCGGTGAGGGCGAGGAGCTCGGTCAGCGAGTCGGGCCGCTCGGCCGACATGCTCGCCATCAGCAACGCCTCGGCGACCTTCGCCATCGAGGAGCCGAGGACGCGCGCCATCTGCACCGACACCTCGACGTCGGTCAAGCCGACCTGGATCATGGTGGCGACGGTGAGGAGGGCGTCGGCGTCGGCGTCGGTGAACAGCCGGTCGTCGGGATCGACGTCCGCGAACCCGAGGGCCCGCCAGTAGCGGGACGCGGTCGCAGGATCGATCCCCACCCGCTCGGCGATGTCGCGCTCGGTGTACTGCGCCTCGCCGGGCATCACCGCCTGGGCGACGGCGAGCAGCGCGACGAGGCCGGCCTCTCGCGCCCGAGCGATCTCCGCGTCGGCGGCGCCCCACGCGCGGAGCTGCTCGTCGACGTCCGCGGCGAGCTCCTCGGCGGCGAGATCGTCGCCGCCGGCGCCGGGGAGGAGCTCATCGCTCACGAGAACGACTCCCCCGCCGGCACCCGCAGCTCGACGGGGCCGAGGAGCGCCTCACCGCGCGGCTCCGTCGACGACCACGCCGGATCGAGCCCGGGCGCCGTCAGCCGGACCGGATGCTCGACCCACGGATGCGGCGCGAGCTCCCAGAGCAGCGCCGGACGAGATCCGTGCCAGCGCACCGCGAACGACAACCGGCCGGCGTGCGTCGGCGCATCGTGGACCTCGATCGGCTGGCCGAGCCACTCGTCGGGCAGCATCGAGCACAGCGCCAGCCCGATCCACCCGGGTCCGCCGGCCGCCGGTCCACCCGCCTCCTCGACTTCCCGCACGAGCAGGTTGCGCACGAACGACAGGAAGTCGGCGGCGGCCCACCCGTGGTGGCCATCGCCCATGCAGCCACCGTCGACACGCGGATGGATCGCCTCCGGCCAGGTGAACGTGTCGGTCGCCTGCTCGACGAGCCACGCAAGCCGGTCGAGCGCGCGGCGATCGCCCGCGGCGAGCTCGACGGCTGCCAGCTGCATCGTGAGGTACGTGCCGAAGCCGGTGTGGCTGATCGCCTGGTAGAAGGCCGGGCCGATGCAGAAGTGATCGCGTAGCGCATCGGTCGTCGCGACGATGCGCGGGTCGTCGGGCGCGAGCAGGTGCAACGGCTCACAGGCGACGAGCGACCCGATGATCGCCGGGTCGATCCGCCGGCGGGGACCCGCGGGGATGGCGCGCGTGCCGAGCCGCTCCTCGACGATCGCGATCGATCGCATCAGGTCGCGCTCGAGCCCGTCGGCGGCCGCCCGGGCGTCGGCCGCAGCGTCGGGATCGCCCGCCCGCTCGAGCAACATCGCCCCGTCGCGGAGCCCGCGTAGCGACCAGAAGTCGTCCCAGTAGAAGTAGTCGAACGGTCCGAGGTGCTCCGCGCTCACGCTCGCCGGCATCAACCCCTTGAGCTCGCGGTCCTTGCGGCGACGCTTCGACTGCCGCTTGCGCTCGATCCACCGAACCGCCCGGGCGACCGACACCGGATCGATCGGATCGAGATCACCGGTCAGGCGCCAGTGCTCGGCCATCGACCACAGCGCGGCCCCGTTCGCGTCCCACTCCTGGCGCTGCGAGAAGTAGAAGCCGTCGACGTGCTGGCGAGCGGGGAACGAGCGCAGCACCTCGGCGGCCTCGGCGTGGAACCCGTAGCGGTCGAGCGCGGCGAGGAGGTAGGCCGCGTCGCGGAACCAGAACCGGTGGTAGGTGTAAGGCCCGGGAACGACGTCGGCGCCCTCGTGGAACAGCAGCAGGTAGCGGCGGTTCGCCTCGACGGCCGCGAGGAGCCGCCCCTCGGGGAGCTCGAGGCGCATGCCGCGCGACGTCTGCGCCCGCCACCCGCCGGCGACGCTCGACCCGTCCGGCAACGACGCGGGCCGCTCAGGGG
>DATAKR010000054.1:0-17240 GCA_036261495.1 Acidimicrobiales bacterium
GGGCTGCCGGGCCGCGATCTCGGCGACGAGGGCGGGCGACTCCATGGCGGCGGTGCCCATGACGACACGGGCCACGCCGGCGTCGGCCAGGGCCGCCGCCGCCTCGACGCTGCGCACGCCGCCCCCGGCCTGGACCGGCACGTCGACGGAGGCGGCGATGGCGGCGATGAGGTGGCGGTTGAGCGGCTCGCCGGTGCGGGCGGCGTCGAGGTCGACCACGTGGATCCACGGCGCGCCGGCCGATTCGTAGCCGCGGGCGACGGCGACGGGGTCATCGCCGTACACCGTCTCCTGGGCGAAGTCGCCGTGCAGCAGCCGCACGCACCGGCCGCCGCGGATGTCGATGGCGGGATACAGGTCCATGTCAGGCCGCCTCGGCCGTGCCGGCGCACACGTCGACGAAGCGGCGCAGCAGCCCGAGCCCCACGGTTCCCGACTTCTCCGGGTGGAACTGCGTGGCCCACAGCCCGGGGCGGCCCACGGCGGCCACGACCGGGCCGCCGTAGTCGCAGGTGGCACTCACGTCGTCGGTCGGCTCGGCCGCGTAGGAGTGGACGAAGTAGACCCAGGCGCCGGCGCCAAGGCCGCCCACGAGCGCGTCGCCGTCGTCGAGCACGTCGAGGCGGTTCCACTGCATCTGCGGCCGCTTGACGCCCTCAGGGAGCAGCCGGATCCGTCCGGGCAGCACGCCGAGACCGGCGGCCGCGGGGTCCTCGTCGGAACCCTGGTAGAGCATCTGCATGCCGACGCAGATGCCGAGGAACGGCGTGCCGGCGTCGACGGTGTCGTAGACGACCCGGTCGAGCCCCGACGCCCGCAGCGCGGCCATGCAGGCCCCGAACGCGCCGACGCCGGGCAGGACGACCCCCGCCGCCCCCGCCACCTCGACCGGCGAGGTGACGAGCCGCGCGTCGGCTCCGACGTGCTGCAACGCCTTCTCGGCCGAGCGGAGGTTGCCGATGCCGTAGTCGAGGACGGCGAGGTACGGACCCGCCACCTACAGGGTCCCCTTGGTCGAGGGCACGCCGGTGCCCTCGACCCGCACGGCGTCGCGAAGGCATCGCGCCACCGCCTTGAAGACCGCCTCGAGGATGTGATGGGTGTTGCGCCCCGACCGCAACCGCACGTGCAACGTGATCCCGGCGGCGGTGGCGAACGACTGCCAGAAGTGCTCGGCCAGCTGCGGGTCGAACGGCGGCGTGCCGAGCGGCGCGGGGTCCCACGGGCCGGCGAACTCGACCTCGTAGACCACGAAGGGGCGGCCCGACAGGTCGAGCGCCACCTCCACGAGCGCCTCGTCGAGCGGGAGGAGGATCGACGCGAACCGCCGCACGCCGGCCTTGTCGCCGAGCGCCTCCCTCAGGGCCTCGCCGAGCACGATGGCGACGTCCTCGACGGTGTGGTGCGTGTCGACGTCGAGGTCGCCGGTCGCCGTGACCTCGATGTCGAAGCCGCCGTGCTTGCCGAGCTGGGCGACCATGTGGTCGAAGAACGGCAGTCCGGTGTCGACCTTCGCCGCGCCGGCGCCGTCGACGTCGAGGGTGACCTCGATCGCCGTCTCGGCGGTGCGGCGGGTGCGGGTCGAGGACCGGGTGGGGGCGGTCGATGGGGACGTCATGAGAGCACCTCGGCGAGCGCGGACAGGAAGCGGTCGTCCTCCTCGGGCGTGCCGACGGTGACCCGCAGGCAGTCCTTCAGCCGCGGCCAGCTCGAGCAGTTGCGCACGAGCACCGAGCGGGCGACGAGGCCCTCCCACACCTCGTCGCCGGAGCGATCGAGGGGCCGGAAGAGGACGAAGTTGGCGTCGGAGCGCCAGCTGTTGACGGGCAGTGCCGCGAGCGCGCTGCACAGGCGCTCGCGCTCGGCCACGAGCGCGGCGACCCGCGACTCCATCTCGTCGCGGTGCTGCAGCGCGAGGCGGCCGGCGAGCTGCTTGACGGTGTCGAGGTGGTACGGCAGCACCCGCTTGTCGAGCTCGGCCACGACGGCCGCCGGCCCGACGAGGTAGCCGATGCGGAAGCCGGCCATCGACCACGTCTTCGAGTAGGTGCGCGTCACGACGAGCGGCAGGTCGTCGGCGACGAGGTCGAGCGCGGTCCACGACGAGAACTGCCCGTAGGCCTCGTCGACGACGACGAGGCCGGGCGCGAGACGGAGCACCTCGTCGACGACCGAGCGCGGTTCGGCGAGGCCGGTGGGGTTGTTGGGAGAGCACAGGAACGTGAGCGACGGAGCGGCAGCGTCGAGCACGCGCCGCACCTCGGCGAGATCGAGCGTGAAGTCGGCGGCGCGCTCCCCCACCGCGACCTCGGTGAAGGTGACGCGGCCGATCTGTGAGTGCATCGCGTACGTCGGCTCGAACACCGCGCACGACCGGCCGGGCCCGCCGTACGCGAGGAACAGCGTCTGGAGCACCTCGTTGGAGCCGTTGGCGACGAAGACCTGCTCGGCGCGCACGCCGTGCAGCTCGGCGAGGGCCTCGCGCAGGTCGCGCGCGGCACGGTCGGGGTAGCGGTGGAATCGAATGCGCTCGAGCTCGCCGACGAGCTCGCCCACCCACTCCGCCGGCGGACCGTACGGCGACTCGTTGGTGTTGAGGCGGACCTCGACGTCGACCTGCGGGGAGTGGTAGCCCTCGAGCTCCCCCAGGTTGTCGGCCGGCTCGGGAAAGCCGGTCATCGGGGGACGCGCAGTCGGACCGACTCCATGTGCGCCGAGAGTCCCTCGGCATCGGCCAGCGCGACGACGTGGGGCGCCAGCCGGGCGAGCGTGCTCTCGTCGACGGAGACGACGTGGACGTGCTTGCAGAAGTCGTCGACGCGGAGCGCGCCGGCGAAGCGGGCTGAGCCGTAGGTGGGGAGCACGTGGCTGGGCCCGGCGATGTAGTCGCCGACGCTCGCGGGCGCGTAGGCGCCGGTGAACACCGCGCCGGCGTGGCGCACCAGCGGCACGAGCGATTCGGGATCCGCGTTCATGAGCTCGAGGTGCTCGGGTGCGATGGCGTTCGCGACCTCGATCGCCTGCTCGGGGCCGTCGACGAGCGCCACGTAGGAGTTGGCCTCGAGGTTCGCCTCGATGATGTCGCGCCGGGTGAGGCCGCCGGCGAGCCGGGTCGTGGCCTCGACGATGCGATCGGCCGCCTCCTCGCTCCAGGTGATCAACCACGCGAGCCCGTCGGGCCCGTGCTCCACCTGCACGATCAGGTCGATGGCGGCGAACTCCGCCGGCGTGGTGTCGTCGGCGACAACGACGACCTCCGAGGGCCCCGCGAAGGCCGACGGGATGCCGACGACGCCCGCGACCTCGCGCTTGGCCTGCGACACGTACACGTTGCCCGGCCCCACGATCACGTCGACCGGCCGGATCGTCTCGGTGCCGTAGGCCATCGCCGCGATCGCCTGCGCACCGCCGACCCGGTAGACCTCCTCCACGCCGGCGAGTGCCGCCGCGGCGAGGATCCCGGGCGCGACCCGCCCGGTATCGCGGTCGGGGGGCGAGCACAGCACCACTTCACCGACGCCGGCGACCCGGGCCGGGATCACCGTCATCAGCACGGTCGAGATGAGCGGCGCGAGGCCACCGGGCACGTAGACGCCGGCGCGGTCGACCGGCCGGCGGACCTCGCGGACCACGAGCCCGTCGCGCTCGAAGCGGGCCTCGCCGTGAAGCTGCTCGCGGTGGTAGGCGAGGATGTTGCCGCGGGCGGTCTCGAGGGCTTCGCGCAGGAGCGGTGGAAGCCCGGCGAGGGCCGCCTCGATCTCGGCCTGCGGAACGCGGAGCGCATCGACGTCGACCCCGTCGAAGCGGGCCGTCAGCTCCCGGAGGGCGGCGTCGCCGCCCTCGCGCACCTGGGCGAGCACCGCACGCACGGCGTCGACCGGCGGCTCGGTCGCGGCGTGCGGTCGCGGGATCAGGTCGCGAAGGTCGCCGGACTTCCCGCGGAGGTCGAGTCGCGTGAGCATGGGACGCTCATGCTACGGGTGGCGTTCTGCCGCCGACGAGCCGGATTGAGGCGTCCGGCGGGAGGACACCGGCCCGTTCGGGGAGAATCGGCGCATGCCGAACCCGCTGCCCGAGCTGTCGTCCCTGGCCGCCACCCTCGACGAGCTCACGCGCCGGGTGACGGCGATGGCCGAGGCGTCGGCCTCCGGCGACGACGAGACCCTCTCGGCCGAGCTGTTCGAGATCGAGCGCGACCTGCAGGGTGCGTCGCGCCGCCTCGCTCGCCTCCTCACCGTCGCGCCGCCCACGCGCGCCTGACCCGGACGCGAGGTCCGGGTCAGGGGGTCAGGTCAGGGGGTCAGGTCGGGGTGAGGGCGTCGCCGCGACGGCGGCGGCTGCCGACCGTCAGCTCTGAGCGCCGCTCTGGGCGCCGCTCGGCGCCGTCGAGCCAGCCGGCCGCTGGCCGACGACGACGGCCGTGCCGCCCTTCGACACGACCACGATCTTGTCGCCGGTGCGAAGGGCGCCGGCGCCCGAGATGCCGCGGTAGCGGGTCGCGCTGTCGACCTTCACCGTGACCTGCTTCCCGTCGGGCCGGTCGACCTTCAGCACGTCGCCGTTGACGTTCGACAACGTGCCCTTGTCGATGTCGATGGTCTGGAAGCTGCCGTCCTTCGCCTTGACCACGAGCTCCGCGTGCACGGAGCGCCGCAGGAGCGCCCGCCGAGCCCGGGGAGTCGCGGTGGAGGTGGCGCCCGGGGTGGTGTCGGCGAGGGTCGCGACGGCGGCGTTGCTGACGTTGTCGAGCGACGGCCGGGCCGGCGTGGTCTGGGCCAGCGCATAGGCCCCGCCTCCCATGACGCCGAGCGCCACGGTGGCGATCGCAACGTTCTTCTTGAGGGTGCTGAGCATCGGAGGGTCTCCTTGATGGGTTTCTCGATCCAGGCTCAGTGTCGGACGCCCACGTGAGCCGCTGACGAGACCCGCGTGAGGGAACTGTTAGGGCTCACCCGCCGGCACGGAAGGCGCTCGGGCAGATGTCGCTCAGAACGCACTCACCGCACTTCGGCTTGCGGGCCACGCACACGCGGCGGCCGTGGAGGATCAGTCGCAACGACAGGAGACCCCGTTCGGCGGCGGGGACGAGGCGGTTCAGCTCCAGTTCCGCCTTGTCGGCGTCGGTCTGCTCCGTCAGGCCGAGACGGCGCGCCAGCCGCCCGACGTGGGTGTCGACGGGAAGGCCGGGCAGGTCGAACGCGACGCTCCGCACCACGTTGCCCGTCTTGCGGCCCACGCCCGGCAGGGTGACGAGGTCGGCGAGGTCGCGTGGGACCTCGCCGTCGAACCGCTCGACGAGCGCGGCGGCCATGCCGAGCAGGCTCTTCGCCTTCTGCCGGAAGAACCCGGTGGCGTGGATGGCCTCCTCGAGCTCGGCCGGATCGGCGGCGGCGAGGGCGTCGGGATCGGGGAACCGCTCGAACAAGGTGGGTGTGACCTTGTTGACCATCTCGTCGGTCGACTGGGCCGACAAGATGGTCGCGACGAGCAGCTGGAAGGGGTCGTCGTGCCGCAGGGCGCAGAGCTCCTTCGCGGTGCCCGGGTACTCGTCGGCGAGCCGCCGAGCCACCTCACGGGCGCGGCCCTTCGGGGTGCGCGGCCGCGACCGACGGCCGCCCGCAGGTGAGGGGGTCACGGGCGGCGCAGGTTAGTGTCCGGGCCCGTGCGGCAGCTCGACGTCAAGCGGCAGATGGACGCCGCCGACATCGCCGCCGTCTCGCAGCTCCTCGACGTCGCCACCGCCGCCGACGGCCACCATCCGCTCGGCGAGCACCAGTGGCTCGACCTCGTGCAGGGCGGCCGCGAAGGCTTCGCCGGCCTCGTCGCCACCGAGCCCGGCCACGACCACCCGGTCGGCTACGCCCAGGTGAGCCGGGGCGCCGCGAGCTGGGCCGTCGACGTCGTCGTCGATCCGCACCACCGCGCCGAAGAGGGCGTGACGATCGGCGTCGAGCTGCTGTCGCGGGCGCTCGAGATCGTCGCGACCGAGGGCGGCGGTCACGTGCACCTGTGGATCCCGAAGCCCGAGCCGTGGGAGGAGGCGGTGGCCGAGGCCGCCGGCCTGCGGCGAGGACGCGACCTGTTCCAGATGCGCCGCCCGCTGCCCGTCGACGAGCCCTACGAGCTGGCGACCCGACCGTTCGTGCCGGGGCGCGACGAAGGCGCGTGGCTCGACGTCAACAACCGCGCCTTCGAGCTGCACCCCGAGCAGGGCGGGTGGGACCTCGCGACACTCGAGGCGCGCGAGAAGGAGGCCTGGTTCGACCCCGAAGGGTTCCTCCTCCACGAGGACGGCGGTCGCCTGACCGGCTTCTGCTGGACGAAGGTGCACGCCGACGAGCACCCGCCCCTCGGTGAGATCTACGTGATCGCCGTCGACCCCGACGCGGCCGGAAAGGGGCTCGGACGGGCGCTCGTCCTGGCCGGGCTCGACCACCTGGCGGCGCGCGGCCTCACCGTCGGCATGCTCTACGTCGACGCCGAGAACGAGCGGGCGGTGCGCCTCTACCGCGACCTCGGCTTCACCGTCGACCACGTCGACCGGGCCTACACCGGCGACGTGGCGCCGGCCTGATCACCCCGTGGTGACGCCGACGGCGCTGCCGATGAGGTACGGAACGCCGGCCGCGAGCACGGCGATCACCAGCTGGCGCCCGGCGCTGCGCACCGGCGAGCGGTCGGTGAAGCGGGCGAGCAGCACGCCCACGAGCACGGAGGCGACCACACCGACGGCGAGCGAGGCGACCTTGCCGGCACCGCCGCCGGTGAAGAACCACGGGACGAGCGGGACGGCGGCACCGACGGCGAAGGCGGCGAAGGAGGACACCGCCGCCGAGATCGGCGAGCCGAGCTCCGACGGGTCGATGCCGAGCTCCTCACGCGCGTGGGTCTCGAGCGCCACCTCCGGGTCGACCATCATCTCGCGGGCCAGCCGATCGGCGACCTCCGGCGCGACGCCCCGGTTGCGGTAGATCGCGGCCAGCTCGCGCCGCTCGTTGTCGGGCCGACGCAGGATCTCCCGCCGCTCGAGCTCGAGCTCGCGCTCGAGCAGCTCGGTCTGGGCGCGCATCGACACGTACTCGCCGGCGGCCATCGAGAAGGCGCCACCGAGCAGACCCACCATGCCGGCCAGGCGGACGATGCTCGGCGCCGGGTTGGCGCCGGCCATGCCGAGGATGAGCGCGATGTTCGACACGAGGCCGTCGCTCACGCCGAACATGGTGGCCCGGGCCGTGCCCCCCTGGATGTTGCGGTGGTGGTGCTCGTGCAACGCGCCGGGCGCGTGCGAGTCGAGCTCCTCGTCGGTGGCCATCGAGCGCCACCGTAGCGACCGCCCGGGGATACGGCGCCTCGGCTACGGGCGGGGCCACCCCTACCCTGGACCCGTGCTCCCGACCTCGCGCTACGACCTGACGCGCGCCGAGCTCGCCGAGATCCTCGCCGGCGAGCCGCGATACCGCGTCGACCAGGCGTGGGAGGGGCTCTACCGGCACGGCCTCCCGCCGGCGGAGGTGACCACGCTCCCGAAAGCGCTCCGGGTCCGTCTGGCCGGCGAGCCGCGCCTCGCCCCGGCCCTCGCGCTCGCCCTCGAGTCGGTGAGCGACGGCGGCGACACCGTGAAGTGGCTGTGGGAGCTGGCCGACGGCCGGCGCATCGAGACCGTCCTCATGCACTACCGCGACCGCTCGACGGTGTGCGTCTCGTCGCAGGCCGGGTGCGCCATGGCGTGCTCGTTCTGCGCGACGGGGCAGGCCGGCTTCGAGCGTCACCTCGGCGCGGGTGAGATCGTCGAGCAGGTGGTGCGGGCACGGGCCGCGGCGATCGCCTCGGGCCGGCGGCTCTCCAACGTGGTGTTCATGGGGATGGGCGAACCGCTCGCCAACTACGACGAGGTGTGGCGGTCGGTCGAGCGCATCCACGACGATCTCGAGCTCTCGGCGCGCCACCTCACGTTGTCGACCGTCGGCGTCGTGCCCGGGATCCTCCGTCTCGCCGAGGAGGCCCTGCCCGTCAACCTGGCGGTCTCGCTCCACGCCGCGAACGACGAGCTGCGCGACCGCCTCGTCCCGCTCAACCGGCGCTACCCGCTGGAGCGCCTCGCGTCGGCGTGCGAGAGGTACCTCGTCGCGAAGAACCGCCGACTCTCCTTCGAGTGGGCGCTGATCGACGGGGTGAACGACCGTCCCACCGACGCCGGCGAGCTGGCGGCCTATGCCCGCCCGCTCGGCGCCCACGTCAACCTGATCCCGCTGAACCCGACACCCGGCTACCCGGCCCGAGGGACGCCACCCGACCGGGTCCGCGCGTTCCGCGACCGCCTCACGTCGCTCGGCGTGAACGCCACCATCCGGCGAACGCGGGGCACCGAGATCGACGCCGCGTGCGGCCAGCTGCGAGCCGCCTCGCGGTAGGTACGCGATGGCCGCCTGGCAGACTGGTCTCCCATGCAGACCCGGCGCTGGATCAACCAGTCGCAGCCGCAGACGCTCGTCATCGCCGTGATGCTCATGTACTTCGACGCGGGATTCCTGGCGCTGCTCGGCGGTGGCCTGTTCAGCCCGATCGGCATCGTGCTGATCGCCGGGTACGTGGCGGCCGGCTACTTCATCTCCAACGAGCGGAAGTGGGGCTACTACCTCGGCCTCGCCATCGCCGTGCTCGGGCTCCTTCCCTTCGTGCTCGCGATCCTCGGCGGGTCGAGCATCCTCGGCGGCGGCATGGCGATCGGCCTGCTGTTCGCCGTCGCGAAGTTCGCCCTGCTCGTCCACCCCATGAGCCGCGAGTACGTGAAGGTCTGGTTCCGCTAGCCCATCCGGTTGCGGGCGACGCCCGCGGCGCCCATACGATGCCCCGATGGCGCCGAGCTCCGACCGCTGGAGGGTTTCGCCCGGGACCGAGCTGCACCTCGGCGGCGTCGACCCCGGTTCGACCGCCGGCGCGCCCGGCGACGAGGACGCCACCGACGCCGCGAGCGAGGAGCTCCGCAGCCGCCTCGAAGACCTCCAGGAGCGGCTGTGGGCCGAGGACCGGCGCAGCCTGCTGCTCGTGCTGCAGGCGATCGACGCCGGCGGCAAGGACGGCACCATCAAGAAGGTGTTCTCCGGGGTGAACCCGCAGGGCGTCAAGGTGACGAGCTTCAAGGAGCCGTCCGACGAGGAGCTCGCCCACGACTTCTTGTGGCGCGTGCACAAGGCGGTGCCGGCCCGCGGCGAGATCGGCATCTTCAACCGATCGCACTACGAGGACGTGCTCGTCGTGCGTGTGCACGACATCGTCCCGAAGTCGGTGTGGTCGAAGCGCTACGGCATCATCAACGACTTCGAGCACACCCTCACCGAGGCCGGCACGACGGTCGTGAAGCTGTTCCTCCACATCTCGAAGGACGAGCAGGCCGAACGCTTCCGCAAGCGCCTCGACAACCCGCACAAGCGCTGGAAGTTCTCGAAGGGCGACCTGGCCGAGCGCGCCCGGTGGGACGACTACGTGGCGGCGTTCGAGGACGCCATCTCCAAGACCAGCACCGAGCACGCGCCCTGGTACGTGATCCCCGCCGATCACAAGTGGTACCGCGACTGGGCGGCGCTCTCCATCCTCGTCGACACGCTCGAGGGCCTCGACCCGAAGTTCCCGGAGCCCGAGGAGGGCCTCGACTCCGTGGTCGTCGAGTGAGCCGGACGTTCAACCTCGCCGACCTCTTCGAGCTCGTCGTCGACACGGTGCCCGACGACGAAGCCCTCGTGTGCGGCGAGCGCCGCTTCACCTATGCGCAGCTCGACGAGCGCGCCAACCGCCTCGCCCACGTCCTCACCGAGCGGGGCGTCGCCGCCGGCGACATGGTGGGCGTGCACCTCTACAACGGCACCGAGTACCTCGAGACGATGCTGGCCGCGTTCAAGATCCGGGCCGTCCCGGTCAACGTGAACTACCGGTACCGGCAGGCGGAGCTGCGGTACCTGTTCGACGACGCCGGCGTCACCGCGGTGGTCACGGAAGCCGACCTCGCCACCGATGTGCGCGAAGCACTCGACGGCGGGCCACGGGCCGTCACCGTGCTCGAGCGCGGCGACGCCTACGAGGCCGCGCTCCGGGCCGCGTCTCCGGCGCGCGACTTCGGCGACCGCTCGCCCGACGACCTGTACGTGCTCTACACCGGCGGCACGACCGGGATGCCGAAAGGGGTGCTCTGGCGCCAGGAGGACATCTTCTTCGCCGCGCTCGGCGGCGCCGCGGGAGGCACCGAGCTCGCTCGCCCTGCCGACCTCGTCGAGCGAGTGACCGCCCGCGGCGCACGCTGCCTGCCGGCGTGCCCGTTCATGCACGGCACCGCGCACTGGCTCGCGTTCTCGACGTTCTTCACCGGCGGCACCGTGGTCGTGTCGCCCGACCGCCACCTCGACGCCGGCGCCCTCTGGCAGCTCGTCGACGACGAGCGCGTCGCGTCGCTCGTGATCGTCGGCGACGCCTTCGCCCGCCCGCTCGTCGACGCGCTGGCGGCGGCGCCCGACCGGTGGGACCTGTCCGCGTTGTCGGTGATCCTCTCCGGCGGGGCCATCCTCTCGCCCGTCCTGAAGGCCACGCTGCTCGAGCTGCTCCCCGCCGTCATCGTCGTCGACGGCTTCGGCGCGTCCGAGACCGGCGGCCAGGGCCAGATGGTCGCGACGCCGGGCGTGAGCGGCGACCACCCCCGCTTCACCATGAACAGCGAGACCACCGTGCTCGACGACGAGCTCCGGCCGGTCGCGCCCGGCTCGGGCGTCGTCGGCCACCTGGCGCGCCGAGGCCGCATCCCACTCGGCTACCACAACGATCCCGCCAAGACGGCGGCCACCTTCCCCGTCGTCGACGGTGTGCGATGGGCCGTCCCCGGCGACATGGCCACCATCGAGGCGGACGGCACCATCACCGTCCTCGGCCGCGGATCGGTGTCGATCAACACCGGCGGCGAGAAGGTGTACCCCGAAGAGGTCGAGTCGGCGCTCAAGGCCCACGACGACGTCTTCGACGCGGTCGTCGTCGGCGTGCCCGACGACCGCTGGGGCGAGCGCGTGGCCGCCGTCGTCGCGCCTCGCGACCCGGCCTCGCCGCCGTCGCTCGAGACGCTCGCCGCGCACGTCAACCGCACCCTCGCCGGCTACAAGGTGCCGAGGGAGCTCGTGCTCGTCCACGAGATCGTCCGCTCGCCCTCCGGAAAGCCCGACTACCGCTGGGCCCAGCGCACCGCCGGCGACGCCATCGCCGCGGCCGGCTGACCGCCCCCGACGACGCCGTGCCCGATCATCTGCTGCGCGACCTGTTCGAGCTGATGATCGTCGTCGCCGTCGGCGGCATGCTCGTCTCCGCGGTGAGACGCCTGCGGCGCGGCGAGATCGACGTGTACCGATGCCCCTGGTGCGACCGCCCGACCTCACGCGCCTACGACGTGTGCAAGCACTGCCGTCGGCCCCTCTGATGGCCTCGCTCTGCGGAGCGGCCGCTCTCATGGCCTCGCTCTGCGGAGAGGCCGCCTGACGGCGGCGAGAGCTTGCCGCTCGGCTGGCGCCTGCTCGCTGGCGCTCCCAACGGCGCCCTGACGGCGGCGGGAGCTTGCCGCTCGGCTGGCGCGGTCAAGGTACGCGGGGATCGGGCGGGGGGCCGTGGTCGCGGCAGCGATGCTCCTGCACGCCGGGGAAGACCACGATCTCCTGCAGACGGCGGCCGCACGCCGGGCAGAAGCGGGCGAGCCCGCCGCGCCGCCCGCACTCGCCCGCGCACCGCCCGGCGGGGAGGCCACAGCCACGGCAGAACGCATCGGACGGCTGCTCCACGCCGGCATCGTCGCACGCCGGCGGCCTCGACTCCGACATTGTGAGCGATCACTCCTAGAGTGGTCGGCGTGGAGCTCCGGGTCGAGCAGCTCGCGGCGCAGGCCGACGTCTCCGTCGACACCGTCCGCTTCTACCAGGCGAAGGGGCTGCTTCCCCCTCCCCGCCGGGAAGGCCGGGTCGCCTGGTACGGCGACGACCACCTCGCCCGCCTGGCGCGCATCCGATCGCTTCAAGCCAAGGGCCTCAACCTGGCCACTATCCGCCGGCTGCTCGACGGCGAGCTCGACGCCGCCGACGAGGCGCTGGTGACCGCGGTGACGAGCGCCGGCGACCACGACCGGCTCCCGGCCCCCGGCCTCGACGCCGAGGAGACGTTCGGCCTCGACGAGCTCGCCGCCCGGAGCGGGATCCCGCTGCCGCTCGTGGAGGCGGTGGCGCGCGACGGACTGCTCGTGCCGAGGCGCGTGAAGGGCCGGGAGGTGTTCACGCCGGCCGACGTCGAGATCGCCGCGGCCGGGCTGGCGCTCCTCGAAGCCGGCCTTCCCCTCGCCGAGGTGCTCGAGCTGGCGCGCCGGCACCACGCGGCCATGCGCGAGGTCGCCGAGCGAGCGGTCGAGCTGTTCGACAGCCACGTGCGCCAAGCCCTCCGCGCCGAGGGCCTCGCCGACGACGTCGCCGCCCAGCGCCTGGTCGACGCCTTCAGCACGCTGCTGCCCGCCACCACCAAGCTCGTCACCCACCACTTCCGCCGCACCCTGCTCGCGGTCGCGCAGGAGCACATCGAACGGGTCGGCGGCGATGCCGAGCTGGCCGCGGTCGCCGGGGCCGCCGATCCGGAGAGGGCGACGTGACCCCGCGGCGACGCGATCTCGCCGACGCGGAGCTGCCGGAAGGTGCGGAGAAGGTCCGCGCCGTCCGGTCGATGTTCGACGCCATCGCGCCGCGGTACGACCTCGTCAACCGGATCATGACGTTCCGCATGGACGTGGGCTGGCGCCGGCGCACGGTCCGCACGCTCGAGCTGGCGCCGGGATCGCGCGTGCTCGACCTCGCCGCGGGCACCGGCGACCTCTGCCGCGACCTGCGCGCCGCCGGTCACGATCCGGTCGGCGTCGACCTCTCGCTCGGCATGCTGCAGCACGCCCGAACCGACGCGCCGCTCGTGCAGGCGGACGCGCTGCGGCTCCCGTTCCCCGACCATTCGGTCGACGGGGCGGTGAGCGGGTTCGCGCTGAGGAACTTCGCCGACCTCGGCGCCTTCTTCGACGAGCTGGCACGGGTCGTGCGGCCGGGTGGTTCGATCGCCCTCCTCGACGTCGCCCAGCCCACCAACCGGGTGCTCCGGTGGGGCCACTCGGTGTACTTCGGACACGTCGTGCCCCGCATCGGCGGCCTCCTGTCCGACCCCGCCGCGTACCGCTACCTGCCCAAGTCGGTGGCCTACCTGCCGCCACCCGACGAGATGCTGGCCCGGCTGGCCCACGCCGGCTTCGACGACGTCGGCCGGCGGCTGCTCTCGGCGGGCATCTCCCAGCTCCTCACCGGGAGGCGCGCATGACCGACACCCAACCGCTCCCCGACCGCCTCGTCGCTCGCACCGTCGAGATCGACGCCGCCACTCCCATCGACCTGCTCGCCGTCGCCGGCAGCGGCGGGGTGCTCTTCGAGCACGAGCACGCCGGGGTGGCGGGCCGCGGCGTGGCGTTGCGGATCGACCTGCCGCACGGGCTCGAGGGCGCGGCCGCGATCGTCGGTGACGCCCTCCGGTCGATCGCCGTCGACGCGGCTGCCGGGGCCGGCCGCGACGCGGGTGCCGGTCCGGTCGCCATCGGCGCGTTCCCCTTCCGGCCGGGCGCGCCCGCCACGCTCGTGGTGCCCGCCCTCAGCGTGCGTCGCAGCCCCGACGGCCGCCAGTGGCTCACGACGATCGGCGAAGGGGCCGCGCCCCGCCCACCCCTCGAGCTGGCGCCGGCGGCCTCGCCGTCCTCCCTGCCCGATGGGTTCATCCTGACCTCGCCGCGATCCCACGACGACTGGCGTGCGACCGTCGCCGAGGCCATCGCCGCCATCGACGCCGGTGCGTTCGACAAGGTGGTGCTCGCACGCGAGGTCGTCGTCGAGGCCAACCGGCCCATCGTCGTCCCCGACGTCGTCGACCGGCTCCGCTCGCTCTACCCGTCGTGCATGGTGTTCTCGGTCGACGGGTTCGTGGGCGCCACACCCGAGCTGCTCGCCAGCCGCGTCGGGCGACAGGTCCGGTCGCACCCCCTCGCCGGCACCTACCCCCGCAGCGGCGACCCCGAGGCCGACGACGCGCTCGCGGCCGAGCTCCTCGCGTCGGTGAAGGACCGGTGGGAGCACCGGCTGCTCGTCGACATGGTCGCCCGGGAGCTCGGCGCCCTGTGCGCCGAGCTCGACGTGCCCGACACGCCGTCGATCCTGCCGCTGCGCAACGTGCTGCACCTCGGCACCGACATCCGCGGTGCGCTCGCCGCCGACGACACGTCCGTCCTCGATCTCGTCGCCCGGCTTCACCCCACGCCGGCCGTCGGCGGCACACCGGTCGGGCCTGCACTCGAGTGGCTCGACGAGCACGAGGGCATGGACCGCGGCCGGTACGCCGGCCCCGTCGGATGGGTCGACGCCCGCGGTGACGGAGAGTTCGGGATCGGCATCCGGTGCGCCGAGATCGCCGGCCGCCGGGCCCGCCTGTTCGCGGGCGTCGGCGTCGTCGACGGGTCCGACCCGCAGACCGAGCTCGTCGAGACCCAGCTCAAGCTCCAGGCGCTGCTCGCCGCACTCGTCCGGCCGTAGCACCGGCTGCACTAGAACCAGGAGCATGGACGAGGTACACGTCGAGTCGCCGTTGCAGGGAACGATCGTGTCGATCGACGTGTCGCCGGGTGCGACGGTGCGCCCCGGCCAGCAGCTCGTGGTGCTCGAGTCGATGAAGATGGAGCACGTCGTCGACGCGCCGAGCGGCGGGGTCGTGGCGTCGATCTCCGGGTCGGTTGGCGACACGGTGCGGCCGGGCGAGGTGCTCGTGGTGCTGACGCCGGCCGAGGTCGCGGTCGAGGTCGCGTCCGCCGGCCCTGCG
Organism: Acidimicrobiales bacterium; assembly: GCA_036261495.1. Taxonomy (GTDB): domain Bacteria; phylum Actinomycetota; class Acidimicrobiia; order Acidimicrobiales; family CADCTF01; genus DATAKR01. Next base: position 14,902 of record DATAKR010000054.1, read on the forward strand.
ATCGACACCGACCGCATCCGGCCGGACTTGGCCGAGGTCGTCGAGCGCCACGCCCTCGGCTACGACGAGCGCCGGCCGGACGCGGTGGCCCGACGTCGCGCGACCGGGCAACGCACCGCTCGCGAGAACGTCGACGACCTCTGTGACGACGGCACCTTCGTCGAGTACGGGCCGCTCGTGATCGCGGCGCAGCGCCGCCGCCGGCCGCTCGACGACCTGATCGTGCGCACGCCCGGCGACGGACTCGTCGGCGGCGTGGGTCGCGTCGACGGCCACCCCACGGCGATCATGTCGTACGACTACACCGTCCTGGCCGGCACGCAGGGCCTGCAGAACCACCGCAAGAAGGACCGCCTGTTCGAGGTGACCGAGCGGTCGCGGCTCCCGGTCGTCTTCTTCACCGAGGGCGGCGGCGGCCGGCCGGGCGACACCGACGGCATGGGCGTGTCGGGCCTCGACTGCCTGGCGTTCGCCCTCTTCGCCGGCCTGTCGGGGCTGGTTCCGCTCGTCGGCATCACCTCCGGTCGGTGCTTCGCCGGGAACGCCGCGCTGCTCGGATGCTGCGACGTCGTCATCGCCACCGAGGGCAGCAACATCGGCATGGGCGGGCCGGCCATGATCGAGGGCGGCGGCCTGGGCGTGTTCGCGCCCGAGGATGTCGGCCCGATGGACGTGCAGGTGCCCAACGGCGTGGTCGACATCGCCGTCGCCGACGAGGCCGCGGCCGTCGCGGCGGCCAAGCAGTACCTCTCGTACTTCCACGGTCCCCTGCCCGAGTGGGAGTGCGCCGACCAGAGGCTGCTGCGGGAAGCCGTCCCCGAGAACCGCCTTCGCGCCTACGACGTGCGCAACGTCATCACCACCCTGGCCGACACCGACAGCGTGCTCGAGCTGCGGCGCGGCTTCGGCCTCGGGATGGTCACGGCCCTGGCCCGCGTGGAGGGGCAGCCGCTCGGGATCATCTGCAACGACCCGACGCACCTCGGGGGCGCCATCGACGCCGACGCGGCTGACAAGGCGGCGCGCTTCATGCAGCTGTGCGACGCCTTCGATCTGCCGATCCTCTTCCTCTGCGACACACCCGGCTTCATGGTCGGCCCCGACGCCGAGACGACCGCGCTCGTGCGTCACGTGTCGCGCATGTTCGTGACGGGCGCCAGCCTCACCGTGCCGTTCTTCACGATCATCCTGCGCAAGGGCTACGGGCTCGGCGCGCAGTCGATGGCGGGCGGCAGCTTCAAGGCGCCCCTGTTCACGGTCGCATGGCCCACCGGCGAGTTCGGGGGGATGGGCCTCGAGGGTGCGGTCCGGCTCGGCTACCGCAAGGAGCTCGAGGCGATCGACGACCCCGACGAGCGGGCGGCGACGTTCGAGGCGATGGTCGCCCGCATGTACGAGCACGGAAAGGCGCTCAACACGGCGACCTACTTCGAGATCGACGACGTCATCGACCCGGCCGACTCGCGGCGGTGGATCTCGATGGCGGTCGCGTCGTCGCCCCCGCCGGCGCCCCGCAGCGGCAAGAAGCGCCCGTGCATCGACACCTGGTGACGCCTCACCGCGCGCCGACGATCAGATAGCTGTGGGGCAGGCGGGGGTCGTCGCGCGGCATCGGCGGATAGGGCCAGCGCCCGAAGTGGGCGGCGTCGTCGCCGTACTCGCAGGCGCGGGCGGCCCATCCGTGGGCGGCCAGCACGACCACCTGGCCGATCCGCCCGCCGGCCACCGCACCGACGAGCGCGTCGTCGAAGAAGCGCGTGCGGATCGGGATCGTCGGGTTCTCCGGGAACCCGGCCTCCATCCGGTGCATGAGGTCGACGCCTTCGGGGCCGGCGAGCGTCGCGGCGAGCGGGTCGTCGAAGAGCCGGTCGGGCCGTGCCGTCTCGCGGGCACGGACGGCCGCCATCCAGCAGGCGGTCATCGCCACCCGGTCCATCCCTCGTCTCCTCCCTCGTCGGAACCGGCGCGAGAATGCCGCGAACGGCGATGCCAGGCTCGAGGGAGACGACATGACAGCACGGTTCGAGGGCAAGGCGGCGTTGGTGACCGGCGGCGGCTCGGGGATCGGCGAGGCCTGTGCCCGCCTGCTCGCCGCCGACGGCGCGCGCGTGCTCGTCTCCGATGTGTCGGGCGACGCGGCGAAGCGCGTGGCCGCCGACATCGGCGCCGGCGCCGAGATCCACGTCGGCGACGTGAGCGACCCGGCCGACGTCGAGCGCATGGTGCAGCGCGCCGTCGATGCCTTCGGCGGCCTGCACATCGCCGTCAACAACGCCGGGATCGGCGGCGACCAGGCGCTCGTCGGCGACTATCCGATCGAGGGATGGCGGCGCGTCATG
>DATAKR010000062.1:0-24790 GCA_036261495.1 Acidimicrobiales bacterium
CGATGGTGACGAGCGCGGAGTCCGCGCCGGCGCCGCCGGCGGCGCTCCACCCGACCGCTCCGGTCCCGCGGTCGACGCCAGCGGGCCGTGCCGCACCGGCCTTCGCGGCGCCCCGCGGCCAGACGGCGGTGGCCGATCAGGTGGGATTCGACGCGGCGCGGAGCGAGTCGTCCGACGACGCCGTCAACGTCGACGTCCCGAGCACGGCCTTCGCCGCGCTCGATCCCGACTCGATCAACAACTCGATCGCCGCCACCACGAACGATCCGACGGTGTCGAACGTCGGCGGGAGCATCCAGGGGGTCATGCCATGAGGGTCCGTCGTCTCGCGGCGGCCGCAGCCGCCGCAGTTGTCATCACGCTGGTCGGTGCGCCCGCCTTCGCCGGCCCGCCCGCAGCCCCGACGACGACGCAGAGCGGCTACTGGGGCTGCGCGGGGGTGCAGGCCATCGACCTGGGCCTGTGCGTGAAGGACCCGATCCCCCATCCCCTGCCGGTGCCGCAGGTCTCGGCTCCCTGACGGTCGATCAGTCGAACAGCGCGGCGGATCCCCCGCCGGCGGAGGGGGGCGGCTCCTCCAGGCCCAGGTGCTGCCACGCGGCCGGCGTCGCCACGCGCCCCCGGGGCGTCCGCATGAGCAGGCCCAGCTGCAGCAGGAAGGGCTCGTAGACGTCCTCGACCGTCTCCGTCTCCTCCCCCACGCTGACCGCCAGCGTCGAGAGGCCGACCGGGCCCCCGCCGAAGCGCCGGCACACGGCATCGAGGATCGCCCGGTCGACCTTGTCGAGTCCGAGGTCGTCGACGCCGAAGAGCGCGAGGCCGTTGGCGGCGACGTCGTGCGACACGGCGCCGTCGCCGCGCACCTCGGCGAAGTCGCGGACCCGCTTCAGCAGCCGGTTGGCGATGCGGGGCGTGCCTCGTGACCGTCGGGCGATCTCGCCGCACCCGGCGTCGTCGATCTCGACGCCGAGTATCCGCGCCGAGCGGGAGATGATGGTCTCGAGGTCGCCGGCGCCGTAGTAGTCGAGGCGGGCGACGAAGCCGAAGCGGTCACGCAGCGGCCCGGTGATGAGGCCGGTTCGGGTGGTGGCGCCCACGAGCGTGAAGTGCGGCAGCGGCAGGCGAACCGACCGCGCCGCCGGGCCCTTGCCGAGCACGATGTCGAGGACGAAGTCCTCCATCGCCGGGTAGAGGATCTCCTCGACGGCCCGGCCGAGGCGGTGTATCTCGTCGATGAAGAGGACGTCGCCCTCGTTGAGGTCGGAGAGGATGGCCGCCAGGTCGCCGGCACGGACGAGCGCCGGCCCCGAGGTGACCCGCAGGCCCACGCCCATCTCGGCGGCGATGATCCCCGACAGGCTGGTCTTGCCCAGGCCGGGCGGGCCGGCGAAGAGGACGTGGTCGACCGCCTGCCCCCTTCGCCGGGCGGCCTCCAACATGATCTCGAGGTGCTCCTTGAGCTGCGGCTGGCCGACGAACTCGGCGAGCCGGCGGGGCCGGAGCGTGACCTCCTCGGCCGACTCGAAGGGGTCGACCGGATCGGGACCGAGCAGCTCCTGTCGCGCGCTGTGCGGGCGGTCTCCCGAGGCCGCCATCTCCGAGGCGCTCACCGGCTCGTGGCGAGCGTGCGGAGGGCGAGGCGCAGCAGCTCCTCCACGCCTCCCTCGTCGGGCAACGACCGGGTGGCGTCGCGGACCTCGTCGGCGCCGTAGCCAAGGCCGGCGAGCGCGGCCCGCACCTCGGCGCGAACCGAACCGAACGCGGCGGCGGTGCCGTTGGCGCCGACGGCGACCAGCTGGGGCTCGTCGTCGGGCACGTCGAGGCGGCTCTTGAGCTCGAGCAGCAACCGCGCCGCGGTCTTCTTGCCGACGCCCGGTACGAGCGTGAGCGCGTCGACGTCGTCGGTGGCGACGGAGCGCCGGAGGGCGCCGGGCGAATGGACCGACAGGATGTTGAGCGCCATCCCCGGACCCACGCCGTGGGCGCCGAGGAGGGCGTCGAAGCAGGCGCGCTCCTCCGAGGTCGGGAACCCGTACAGCACGATGGCGTCCTCACGCACGTGGGTGTGCACGTGGAGGAACACCGGGCTCCCGAGCTCACCGAGGACGGCGTGGGCGCTCGCGGGAACCTGCACGCGATATCCGACGCCGCCGACCTCGACGAGCACCTCCCCCTTGGCGTTGCGATCGAGCAGGATCCCGCGCAGCGACCCGATCACCGCGGTGCTCCTCGCTCGGCGGCGGCGAGCCGGCCGAGCACCGGTGCGACCGCGAGATGGCACAGGGCGAGCGCCAAGGCGTCGGCGGCGTCGGGCGGGCTGGGGACGACGGGCAACCGCAACAGGGTCTGCACCATCCGCTGCATCTGCTCCTTCGTGGCGGCGCCGTAGCCGGCGACGGCCTGCTTCACCTCGTTGGCCGTGTACTGCGCCACCTCGCAGCCGGCCTGCGCGGCGGCAGCCAGGGCCAGGCCACTCGCCTGGCCGACGGACATCGCCGTGCGCACGTTGGTCTGGAAGAACACCCGCTCGACGACGACGGCGTCGGGGCGGAGCTCGCCGAGCAGGGCGCGCAGCTCGGTGTCGAGCGTGGCGAGCCGCGCCGGCAGGGGCGCGTTGGGGTCGGTGCGGATCACGCCGCACGCGACGGCGCGCAGGCCGGCACGCTCGCGGCGCACCGCGCCGTAGCCGCAACGCGACAGCCCGGGATCGACACCGAGGACGAACACTCGTTCGTAGCGTAGCCGCCGCCGGCAGCGGACACGCGGACCCGGCCGGCGGCGACGAGACGGGAGGGTCTCGAGGCGCCGGGCGACTCAGGCCGCAGTCTTGGCGGCCTCGATGGCAGCGACGAGCTCGTCGGTGCGGCGGAAGGTGAGGCCGGCCGATGAGCGATGGGCGTAGCGGATGAGGCCGTCGGCATCCACGACGAACACCGACCGGCGGTAGAAGCCCACCGGCCCGAGCACCGAGTAGGCCCGCGCCACCCTCTTGTCGACGTCGGCCAGCAGCGGGAACTGGAACCCGTGGACGCCGGCGAACTGCTCGTGGCTGTCGACGTCCTGCGGGCTGATCGCCAGGATCTGCGCGCCGAGCTCGTCGAACTGGCCGATGTCGGAGGAGTAGGTGTTGAGCTGCATCGTGCACACCGGCGTGTTGTCGCCGGGATAGAACACCAGCACGACCGGCTGCCCGCGATAGTCGGACAGCGAGTAGTCGCGATCGTCGGTGCCCGGGAGCGTGAAGTCGGGCGCCCGGTCGCCCACGCCGAGGCGCGGCGGTGCCATGCCCTGACGGTACCGGTGGTGCCCGCGGTCCTCACAGTCGCCGGACGTGTCGTGCGTCACGCCCCGGCCGGGACCTATGCCTCGATGGCGGTGAGGACCTGGTCGGGGATGTCGAAGTTGGCGTAGACGTTCTGCACGTCGTCGAGGTCTTCGAGGGCGTCGAGCACCTTCAGCACCTTGCGGGCGTCGCCCTCGGTCTCGAGCGGCACGGTGGTCGTCGGGAGGAGCATCAGGTCGGCGGAGTCGTAGGAGATGCCGGCGCCCTCGAGCGCCGTCCGCAGCTGGTGGAAGTCGGTCGGCGCGCTCGTCAGCTGCCACGAGTCGCCTTGATCCTGGAGATCCTCGGCGCCGGCCTCGAGGGCGACCTCCATGAGATCGTCCTCTCCGAGCTTCTTCGGCAGCACCACCACGCCCTTGCGCTCGAACTGCCACGCGACCGCGCCGGGCTCGGCCATCGACCCGCCGTTCTTCGTGAACACGCTGCGGACGTCGGAGCCGGTGCGGTTCCGGTTGTCGGTGAGGCACTCCACGATCACTGCCACGCCGGCGGGGGCGTAGCCCTCGTAGCTCACCGACTCGTAGCGGACGCCCTCGAGCTCGCCGGTGCCGCGCTTGATCGCCTTCTCGATGGTGTCCATCGGCACCGAGGCCGACCGGGCCTTCTGGAACATGGTGCGCAGCGTCGGGTTCGACTCGGGATCGCCGCCGCCCTCTCGCGCCGCGACCTCGACCTGGCGGATCAGCTTGGCGAAGAGCTTTCCTCGCGCCTTGTCCTGCGCGCCCTTCTTGTGCTTGATCGTGGCCCACTTCGAGTGACCGGACATGGGTCAGGCTCCTTCTGCGAGATCGAGGAACAGCGAGTGGATGCGGAGGTCGGTCGACAGCTCCGGGTGGAACGACGCGACGAGGATCGGCCCCTGCCGGCAGAGGACCGGATGGGTGTCGACCCGGGCGAGGACCTCCACGCCGGCGCCGGCGCGCTCGACGAACGGGGCGCGGATGAACACGGCGTCGACCGGGCCCGGGAAGCCGGCGACGTCGAGGTCGGTCTCGAAGGAGTCGACCTGGCGGCCGAAGGCGTTGCGCCGGACCGAGATGTCGATGACGCCGAAGGAACGTTGATCGGGCCGGCCGTCGAGGACCTCTTCGGCGAGCAGGATCATGCCGGCGCACGTGCCGAACGCCGGCATGCCCTCGCGGAGCCGAGCGGCGACGGGGTCGAACAGCTCCGACGACTCGAGCAACATCGAGATCGTCGTCGACTCGCCCCCCGGCAGCACGAGGGCGTCGACCGCGCTCAGATCTTCGGGGGTGCGGACCTCGACCGGCTCGGCGCCGACCTCAGCGAGCGCGACGCAGTGCTCGCGGACGTTCCCCTGCAGGGCCAGGACGCCGATCTTGGTGCCGGTCGCCATGCCCTGGGGGCCTTCCGGTGCTTCCCGCCATCGGCCCTACCAGCCTCGATCGGCCAGCCGGGTCTCGACCTTGGCCGCTTCCTCTCCGCGCATGGCCTCGCCGAGCCCGCGGCTGACCTTGGCGACGATCGACGCGTCGCGGTAGTGCGTGGTGGCCTCGACGATCGCCCGGGCGGTGCGCGCCGGGTTCTCGCTCTTGAAGATGCCCGAGCCCACGAACACGGCCTCGGCGCCGAGCTGCATGACGAGGGATGCGTCGGCAGGGGTGGCGATGCCGCCGGCGCAGAACATCGGAACCGGGAGCTTGCCGGTGTCGGCCAGCTCCTGCACGAGGCCGACGGGTGCCTGGAGCGTCTTGGCCCAGCCGTAGATCTCGGCCGAGTCGGCCTGGGTGACGCGCTTGATGTCGCCGAGGATCTGGCGGAGGTGGCGCACCGCGTGCACGACGTCGCCGGTACCGGCCTCGCCCTTCGAGCGGATCATGGCCGCTCCCTCGGAGATGCGACGGAGCGCCTCGCCGAGGCTGGTGGCGCCGCACACGAACGGCACCGTGAACTGCCACTTGTCGATGTGGTGCAGCTCGTCGGCCGGCGTGAGCACCTCGGACTCGTCGATGTAGTCGACGCCGAGCGACTCGAGCACCTGCGCCTCGGCGAAGTGACCGATCCGCACCTTCGCCATCACCGGGATGGTGACGGCCGCCTTGATGCCCTCGATGAGCGCGGGGTCGCTCATGCGGGCCACGCCGCCGTCGCGGCGGATGTCGGCGGGCACCCGCTCGAGCGCCATCACCGAGACGGCACCGGCATCTTCGGCGATCTTCGCCTGCTCGGGTGTGACCACGTCCATGATGACGCCGCCCCGGAGCATCTCGGCCAGGCCGCGCTTCACGCGGTCGGTGCCGGTGACGCGGGGGGACGCGGTGGCGCGAGGAGTCTCAGGCGACGACATGAGGCCAGTCTACGAGGGCGACGCGACCAACACGATCGGGTACTGCGGCCCGCGAGGCGCTCCCCTCAGGAGATCGAGATCGAGGCACTGGTCGGCGGCAGCACCACGAGCGTGCGCCCCGGGAGCAGCTTGATGGGGTTGCCGGCGCTGTCGGTGTAGCGGGTCAGCTCGGCCGGCGACGACTTCGTCCAGCGCGCCTTCACCTGCTTGCCGTCGACGAGCACGACGGCGTCACCGGTGCCCACGACGACGGCTTCGTCGACCGCTGTCTTCGACGCGTCGAGGTACCCCACGCCGCGATACGGCACGGACTGCAGGATCACGTTGGTGAACGCCAGCCGGGAGCCGTCCTGCAGCGTGTGAGGAACGCCGTTGGTCGACCGGAGCCAGGTCCGCGACGCGGCGTCCCAGTCGAAGGTCGCGGTCGTGTTGCCGCCGAACCCCACCGTCGCCTTCGTGGCCGGCGCCACGCCGGCCGGCGCGAACTCCTCGCCCTCGGCCAGGAACGAGAAGAACGGACTCAGCTCCTTGGGCGAGGCGCCGCCCGCCTTCCGCAGCTTCTGCGTCGACGAGTAGGTCATGTACGGCCGGCGCTTGCCCGGCGGGTAGATGAAGGGGTCGGCGCCGTTCTCCTGCTCGGACACGAGCTTGACCGGTGCGCCCTGAATGCGCTTCACCGCGATGCCCGCGCCACCGGAGAACACGAAGACGCCTCCGAAGGCGGCGACGATGTTCGCGTCGGTGGTGCGCACCGATCGGATGGGGCCGATGAGATCGGCGTCCTGGCTCTGGAACACGGAGATGAAGCGGGTGACGCCGCCCTCGACCTTCTCCTCCACCATCAGGTCGGTCTTGTCGAGGCCGGCTTGGGGACGGCCGTCGGGGCCGTTGTCGACCTTCACGCTGACGACGGGTCGGCCGACCACGGTGGGGTCGACGGGAAGGCCGGTGATCGGTGACGGGACCGTGGGCGGCGCCGTCGTCGTCGGCGCGGCGGTGGTCGACGAGCCGGTCTGCGCAGTGGCCTTGGTCTTCGACCCACCCCCTCCACAGGCGCCCGCCAGGAGCACGAGCGCGAGCCCCGCGGAGAGCGCGACCGAACCTCGGGTCGCCCGGCGCCGAGCGCCGCAGCCATGACGCGACGTCACGACGACGTCGCCATGTCGGGCTTCGGCAGCTCCACCCAGGTCGGGCCCGGCGTGAGCTTCACCGGGTTCCCCGCGGCATCGAGGTAACGGGTGACCTGGTCGACGGCGTCGCGCTGCCAGTGGCCCTTCACGATCTTGCCGCCGGTGAGGATCCAGGCGTCGCCACCGCCGACGAGCTTGGCCTCCGGCACCGGGTTGCCGCCGGCGTCGACGTAGGGGGTGATGACGTACTCGGTGAACTGCACGATCACGTTCTTCGGACCCACCTGGTTGCCGTCGTCGTCGACGTGGGGCGTCCCGTTCATCACGCGGTGGTAGACGCCGGCGCCCGCATCCCACGTCCAGGAGACATCGGTGGCGACCTTGTCCTTCCACTGCAGCGTGACGCCGTTGGCGGGGTCGCCGGCGGGCGCCTCACCGGCGGCGAGGTAGGTGAACAGCGGGTTCGGTGCACCACCGGCCTTGGCCGCCGCGCCGTAGAGGTCGCCGACGCGCGCCCAGAGGTTGTAGGGCGCCGACCGCCCGCCCTTCCGGTAGTAGGCGCCGGGCATGGCGTCTTGCGACAGCACGACGAGCGGCGCGTCGTTGACGAGCGCCTGGAACGCGGCGTTGGTGCCCGAGTAGGCGAAGAGCGGGCGGTTGAGCGGGGTCGCGATCGAGATGTCGGTGGAACGTGCCGAACGGACCGGCCCGACCTCCTCGGGCGCCTTCGACTGGAAGATCGTCGCGAGGCGCGTGATGCCGCCCTCGACGCCCTCTTCGATGACGACGTCGGCGTCGTTGATGCCGTGCTGCGGGCGGCCGTTCGGCGCGTTGTCGATCTTCACGATCAGCGCCGGCCGGCCGGCGGTCGCGGGGTCGGGTGGGAGCCCCGTGAGTGGCGCGGTCGCGGCCGCGGGCGCCGCCGTCGTCGATGGCGGCGCGGTCGTGGTCGTCGGCTTCGCGGTCGCCTTCTTGTCCTTGCCGCCGCCGCAGCCGGCGAGGAGGATCATCGCCGCCGCCAGCGCGGCCCCCAGGCGTTGCTTCGTCATTCTCAGAGCTCCCGGAGCGCCTCGATGCGCTCCTCGAGTGGTGGATGGGTGTTGAACAGGCGGTTCAACCAGGCGAGCCGCCCCTCCGACGAGTCCTGGGCTGTCGGCGCCTCGATCCAGAGGTGCGCGGTCGCCCGGGACGCGGAGTGCACGACCGTGGTGTCGTCGCGCAGCTTCTCCAGCGCGGAGATCAGCCCTGGAGGGTAGCGGGTGAGTGACACCCCACTGACGTCGGCCAGCGATTCCCGCCGACGGCTGATGGCGAGCTGCATGAGCTTCGCGACCAGCGGGGCCAGCAGGAGCAGCACGAAGCCGACCAGCGCCATCGCGGCCTGGGGGCCCCCGCCGCTCGACCGGTCGTCACGGTGGCGGGGGCCGCCCCACCACAGGAAGCGCAGCGCCCAGTCGGACAGCAGCGCGACGATGCCGACGAGGGTCACCGCCAGCGTGCTGACCAGGATGTCGTAGTTCTTGATGTGGCTGAGCTCGTGGGCGATCACGCCTTCGAGCTCGATCCGGTTCATCTTGTCGAGCAGCCCGGTCGTGACCGCGAGCGCGGCGTGCTTCGGATCGCGCCCCGTCGCGAACGCGTTCGGCGCCGTGTCCTCGACCACGTAGAGCCGCGGTTTGGGCAGCCCGGCGGCGATGCAGAGGCCCTCGACGACGTTGTGAAGCCGCGCATACTCCACCGGGTCGGCCGGCCGGGCGTGGCTCATCGCCAGCGCGATGGCGTCGGATTTCCAGTACGACAGCGCGGAGCCGCCGGCGGCGATCACCACGGCGAGGACGATGCCGAACGGGCCCCAGCCGATCACGAGGTCGAACGCCCACGCCACCGCCAGCACCACGACGATGAACGCCGCGACGAGCAGTACCGAACGGCGCTTGTTCTGGGTTACCTGGTCGTACAAGACGGATCGGGAGGAAGGGTCGAGGCGGCCGGGGAGATCAGAACTTCACCTGGACGGGGCCGCGGCTCGTGTCGTCGGCCTCGAAGTACTCCCGCTCCTCGAACCCCATGGCCCGGGCGATGAACACCGTCGGGAACTGCTGGATCTTGGTGTTGTAGCCCTGCACGGTGTCGTTGTAGAACTGGCGGGCGTAGGCGATCTTCCCCTCGGTGCCGGAGAGCTCCTCCTGGAGGGCGAGGAAGTTCTGGTTCGCCTTGAGGTCGGGGTACGCCTCGGCGACGGCGAAGAGCGACTTCAGGGCGCTGGTCACCATGTTCTCGGCCTGGGCCTGCGCGGCGACGCCCTGGGCGTTGATCGCGCTGGCCCGCGCCTGCGTCACCTCCTCGAACACGCCCTTCTCGTGGGCGGCGTAGCCCTTCACCGTCTCGACGAGGTTCGGGATGAGGTCGTAGCGGCGCTGCAGCTGCACGTCGATCTGCGCCCACGCGTTCTCGATCCGGTTCCGCAGCCGAACGAGGCCGTTGTACGCGACGACGAGGTACAGGACCACCACGACGACGAGCGCGAGGACGATCCAGATCACGATCACGACACGCAGTCTGCCAGAGCGCCGGCGGCGGCCCATGGACACCGACGCCGGCGGACGGGCGCGGGCTAGTCAGCCGGAGCCACCGCGAATGACGCCGGCGCGCCATGGCGCGAGGACCGATTTCGGCGTTTCGTGGCGGCGTTCGTCAGTTGCACTCCTTTGGGGGACCGATGCCTGCATTCCGATCTGTCGCATCTGCGCTCGCGGCCGGAGCTCTCGTCGCGTCGGCGTTCGCCGTGCCGGCCGGCGCCCAGACCGCGCCCGTGGCGACGACGGTCACCCGCACGGAGGCGCTGGCGGCGCAGCTCGGCGACGCCGGCGCGCTCCTCGACCTCCACCTCCTCACCGACACCGGCTTCACCAACACCGACCCGTCGGTGTCGGATCCTGCCGTTCCGGTGCCGGGCTCGTACTCACGGCTGACCGTCGCGAAGATCGCGTCGTCGGTGCTGCCGTCGTCGCCGCTGAACGTCACCGTGCCGGCCGCCGGGCCGTACGAAGCCAAGAGCACCGGCCCCACGAGCACGTCGGTGGCCGGCGACACCGTCGCCGCGTTGTCGGGGAACCTCGCGGCGCTGGCTCCGGTCGTGACGGCCACGGTCCTCCCCGGGACCTTGACCGCGTCGCCGGGGTCGGGTGTCGTCACCGCCGCCCTCGACGCCGGCGTGTCGGGTGTGTCGGCCGTCGGTGGCCTGGCCCGGATCGACCGGGTGACGTCGAAGCTGGCGTCGACCAGCAGCCCGACGAGCAGCGAGGGCAGCCGCTCGGTCACCGTCGGTGCCGTCGACCTGGTCGATCTCGGCGCCCTCCTCCAGGGCCTGGGCATCAACCTCGACAAGCTCACCGTCGACCAGGTGTCGGCCCTGCTCACCCAGCTCGGGCTGAACGGCGCGCTACCGCTTCCCTCGGGCTCGACCGACCTGAAGAGCGCCGTCACGACGCTCACCGGTCTGCTCGCGTCGGTCGAGCAGACGCTCGTGGTCGACAACACCGGCACCGTCACCGACGTGACGACCCTGCTCGACTCGGCGACCGCGAGCCTCCTCGGCACCGTGGGGATCACCGCCCCCGCGCCGTCCGCGACCGGCACGACGGCCGGCGTGCTCGCCCAGGCGCAGGCGCTCCTCGACCAGCTGAACTCGACGCTCGACGGGCTCCTGTCGACCGCGCTGACAACACTCGACGCCGCCCCGCTCGTCCGCCTCGAAGGCGTGACCGTGGGCGTCGCGACGAAGGCCGTCGACGGCGTCGCCGGCTCGGCCGCGACGGTGACCGGGACCGTCGGCGCCGTGAAGGTCGGGGCCGTCAACCTCGGCGCCCTCGACCTCGCCGGTCCGGCGGCGACCGTCAGCGGCCTCGTCAGCACGGTCGACTCGACGGTGGCGGGTGTGCTCGGCGCGCTCGACCCGGGCCTGGCGTCGGTCGTCAAGGTCACGGTGCTCGACAAGGCGACGAGCGTGATCCAATCCGGCGCGTACACGAAGGCCTCCGCCGGGGTGACGGGCGCGGCAGTGACGGTGACGCCGCCGGCGACGCTCACGGCGATCGTCGACACGATCAACAACACGACGGCGCCGACGATCTCGGGTCTCCTCGGATCGATGCCGCAGGTGACGTCGACGATCTCGGCGCTCGAGCAGTCGTTGGGGATCACCTACGCCGCTCTCGGTCAGCCGGCCACGTTCAAGGTCGCCTCCGTGCTGAGCGAGTCGGATTTCGCTCCGGCCGCGCCCGCGGCGCCGCCGACGGCACCCGCCGCCGCGCCCGAGCTGCCGCGGACGGGCGGAACGACGACCGTCGCGATCGGAGGCGCGCTCGCGCTCGTCGCGGTGCTCCTGATCCGCCGGGGCCTCCGCCGGGTCGACGCGCAGCCGCAGCGGATCGACACGGAGCGGTAGGCGTTCCGCCGAGGGTCGTGCGAGCGCGCCGTCAGGAGGGGGCGGCGCGCTCGTACAGCTCGAGGTAGCGCTCGGCCAGGTGGTCCATGGAGAACTCGCGGGCGCGCGCCTCGCCCGCCTCGACCAGACGGCGGCGGAGGGCGCCGTCGTCGAGCACGCGACGCAGCGCCGCCGCCAGCGCGCGATCGTCGCCCGGCTCGACGAGAAGCGCGTGCTCGTCGGGGCGGGCCACGTTGCGGTAGCCGGGCAGGTCGCTGGCGACGATGGGTGTCGAGGCGGCCATGGCCTCGAGGAGCACGACACCGAACGACTCGCCGCTCACCGACGGGGCGCAGAACACGTCGGCGCTCCGAAGCAGCGTGGCCTTCTCCTCGTCGGTGACGCGGCCCAGCCACTCGATGCGGGGGTCGTCGCGAGAGGCCGCCTTCAGCTCGGCCGTCTGGGGGCCGTCGCTGCCGATCAGGATGCGTACGTCGGCGGGCAACGACCGCGCCGCGGAGAGCAGCACGTCGAGACCCTTGCGGGGCTCGTGGCGCCCCATGAAGAGGATCGTGGGGCGTTCGCTCTCGACCGTCTCGGCCTTCGAGAAGCGCTCGATCTCGATGCCGTTGAACACCAGCTCGTAGTCGCCGCCGAGGGCGTCGTGGGCGGTCGACCGGGCGTCCTCCGACACCGCACACCGCACGCCGAGGCGGTTGGCGAGCGGGCGCACCACTGGCTTCAGGAGGTCGTAGGCGGCGCTGGCGCCGGCGCGGTGGAACGTGCCGACGAGCGGCACCTCCGTGAACAGCAGCGTCGTGAGGGTGGGCCCGGGGACCAGGGGCTCGTGCAGGTGGACGACGTCGAAGTCCTCGTCGCGGAGCGCCCGGATCGTGCGGAGGGCGCACGACAGGTCGGGCGCGATCGGCGCGACGGAGCCGTTCGACGACAGCGGGATCGACTTGCCGAGCGCGGTGACGCCGGCGTCGGGCGGCGGACCGTCGGTCGGCGCGAGCACCCGCGTCATGTGGCCGAGGCCTCGGAGTGCACGAGCGAGCCCGAGGACCTGCCCCTGGACGCCTCCGGGTGGCGTGAGGCTGTAGGGACAGACGAGCGCGACGCGCATCACCGGGAGGGTAGTCCACCGCCTCGCGCCGCCGGCCGGGCGCCGGACGGGCCGTTCGCCGCTACTGCAGCTCGAAGTCGCTCGGCCAGTTGGGCTGCAGGAGGTGCCACTGCTCCGGCGCCCGCCGGATCAGCGCCTCGAGCTCGCCGGCGAGCGCCTGGGTGATGCGGGCCACGTCGTCCCTCAACGCGCCGCGCCGCGACGTGTCGATCGGAGGACGGACCACTCCGAGATGGCCGTCGTCGGTGTAGTACATCCCGCACGTGAGCAGCACGGCGCCCGTGCGCAGCGCGAGCGTGGCCGGGCCGGCCGGGAGCGTGGTGGTCTCGCCGAAGAACTCGACCTCGACGCCCGTGCGACCCAGGTCGCGGTCGGACACCAGGCCGACGACCTCGTTGTTCCGGAGTGCCCGCAGGATCGCGGGCCCCGCCGCCGGTCCGTGGGGCACGACGGTGAGGCCCATGCGCCGGCGGAGGTCGGCGAACCACTCGAACAGCTCGGGCGGCTCGAGCGACTCGACGACCACGGTGGCCGGGTAGCCCTCCACGCACGCCAGCCAGGCGCCACCGAAGTCCCACCCGCCGAGGTGGGGCAGGGCCATGATCACGCCGTGGCCCTTCGCGATCGCGTCGTCGACGTGGCCCACGCCCTCCCACGACATGCCGGCGTCGAGCTGCTCGGGCGTGGTCGTGGCCAGGCGGAACGACTCGAGCCAGTAGGTGGCATAGGAGTCGAACGCGGCCTGCACCTTCGCCTCGAGCGCGAGGCCGTCGAGGTCGGGCCCGTACACCCGCCGCAGGTGGCGGGTGAGCATCCGGCGCCGGCCCCGCATCGTGACCGACAACCCGGCGCCGAGCGCGTGGGCGAGGCCCGACGCCACCGCTTCCGGGAGGGCGTTGGCGACCGCCGACCCGGCGCGGTAGCCGAGGTAGGCGGCGCGCTGGCCCGGGGTGGTCAGGGCCGGCGAGCGGCGGTGCGCCGCCGGGCCCGGCGCGGCCGCTCGCGACGGCGCTGGGCCGCGGCCCGCCAGTCGACCACACGCCCGCCGCTGCTCTCCCGCCACATCTGCAGCCGGGTGGGCGGCCGCTCACGGCGTGGGGCGGTGGCGCTCGCCTGCCGCCAGACCTTCACGAAGCGCTGCACGGCGGTGAACGTCGTGAGGGCGAGCATCACCCACAGGACCGGCACCAAGAGGACCGGGAACGCGAGGCCGGCGCACAGGGCGATGATCCGCTCCGCCCGCTCCATGATCCCGCCCTTGGCCTGGTAGCCGAGCGACTCGGCCTTGGCGCGCTCGTAGGAGATCAGCGTCGAGACGCCGAGCACCGCGAACGGCAGCATGGGCCACACGCCGCCCTTCGTGACCGCCAGATGCCAGGCGATGCCGCCGAGGACGAGCGTGTCGGTGACCCGGTCGGCGACCGAGTCGAAGAACGCCCCGCGGGGCGAGGCGGTGCCGGACGCCTTGGCGACGGCACCATCGAGCAGGTCGGGAACGGCGGCCAGCACCAGCAGCGCGAAGCCGATGGCGAGATGCCCCGACCCGATGGCGACAGCGGTGACGCCGGCCATGACGAGGCCGGCAGCGGTGAGGTGGTTGGCGGTGATTCCGGTGCGCCGGATCGCATCGCCGACGGGCTTGACGCCTCTGTCGACGCCGGTCCGCCATCGTCCATCGAACACAGGCTCAGGGCTCCTTACGGCGGGCCATCTGGTCTTCAAGGTACCGCAACCGTTCTGTACGCTCACGAACCACACCGGTGACGAGTGCCACAAGGGGGCCCAGACCGTGAAGACCTTCCCGCCTGCGAACATCCGCAACGTCGCACTCGTGGGGCACGGCGGGGCGGGCAAGACCACCCTCACCGAGGCACTTCTGTTCTGCGGCGGCGCGATCAACCGCCAGGGTCGGGTGGAGGACGGCACGACCGTCAGCGACTTCGACCCCGAGGAGGTCAAGCGCGGCATCTCCACCAGCGTCTCCCTCGCCCCCTTCGAGCACGACGGCTACAAGATCAACATCCTCGACTGCCCCGGCTACGCCGACTTCCTCCCCGACGTCGAGGCCGCGCTGCGGGTGGCCGACCTCGCCGTGTTCGTGGTCAGCGCGGTCGAGGGGCTCGAGGTGCAGACCGAGGCGGTGTGGAAGATCGCGGAGCGTCTCCAGCTCCCCCGCATGTTCTTCATCAACAAGGAGGACCGCGAGCGCGCCAACTTCGAGCACGTGCTCGAGATGCTGCGCGACCGCTTCGGCCACGGCGTCGCACCCCTCGAGCTGCCCATCGGCGAGGAGTCGGCGTTCCACGGCGTGGCCGACCTGCTCACCGACACCGCCATCGTCTACGACGACGACCAGGGCCACCACCACGACGAGGCGATCCCGGGCGAGCTCGAGGTCCACGAGCACGAGATCCACGACCAGCTCGTCGAGGAGATCGTCGAGGCCGACGACTCGTTGATGGAGCGCTACCTCGAGGGCGACGTGCCGTCGGCCAAGGAGCTCGAGGACACGCTCGCCAAGGGCGTCGCCACCTGCCAGGTGTTCCCGGTGATCCTCGGCTCGGCGGTGAAGGACGTCGGCGTCGACCTGCTCGCCAAGTTCATCACCGAGATCGGACCGTCGCCCGCCGACCGGGCGCCGGTCACCGTCGAGGCCGGCGACTCCGTGCAGGAGATCGTCTGCGACCCCGCGGGCCAGCCCCTCGCCTACGTGTTCAAGACCATCGTCGACCGCCACGTCGGCAAGGTGTCGCTCTTCAAGGTGCTCTCGGGCACGATCCGCCCCGACACGGTGCTCGCCAACTCGCGCAGCAAGGTCGACGAGAAGCTGCACTCGCTGTTCACCCTCCGCGGCCACGAGCAGGAGCAGGTCGCCGAGGTGCCCGCCGGCGACATCGCCGCCGTCGCCAAGCTCTCCGACACCGGCACCGGCGACACGCTGGCGCCCAAGGGCACGCCCGTCGTCGTCCCCCGTCCGGAGCTGCCGCCGCCGGCGTTGACGATCGCCATCTCGCCCAAGTCGAAGGGCGACGAGGACAAGCTGATGACGGCCATCCATCGCCTGCAGGAGGAGGACCCGGCCCTCCAGGTGCGCCGCGACGACGAGACGAAGCAGACGCTGCTCTCGGGCACGGGCGACACCCACCTGCAGATCGTCGTCGAGCGCCTGCAGCGCAAGTTCGGCGTCGAGATCACCACCGAGGACGTGAAGGTCCCCTACCGCGAGACCGTCACCAGCCCGGCCGAAGCCGAGGGCAAGTACAAGAAGCAGAGCGGCGGCCACGGCCAGTTCGGCGTCGCCAGCATCCGCGTCGAGCCCCTCGATCGGGGCGCCGGCTTCGAGTTCGTCGACCAGATCGTCGGCGGCGCCATCCCCCGCCAGTTCATCCCGGCCGTCGAGAAGGGCATCCAGGAGACGATGCAGACCGGCGGGCACTACGGCTTCCCGATCGTCGACCTGCGCGTCACGCTCTACGACGGCAAGTACCACTCCGTCGACTCGTCGGAGATGAGCTTCAAGATGGCGGGGTCGGTGGCGCTGCAGGAGTCGATGGCGAAGGCCACCCCGGTGATCCTCGAGCCGATCTCCCGCCTCGAGGTGTCGGTGCCCGCCGAGTACCAGGGCGACATCCTGGGCGACCTCAACAGCCGGCGCGGCCGGGTGCAGGGCACCGAAGCCGGCAACGACGGCGAGTCGGTCATCATCGCCATGGTGCCCACGGCCGAGGTCCAGCGCTACGCCATCGACCTGCGCTCGCTCACCGGCGGGCGCGGCCGGTTCACCGTGGAGCACGACCACTACGACGTGCTGCCCCAGCACCTCTACGACAAGGTCCGCCAGGACAAGCACGACTGAGCCGCCACCGTTCTGGAGTGCCACCGCCACGCAACCCGTGGGCGTGGGACTCCAGAAGCGCCGGCGGACGGCGCGGGCACGGCGCTACGGGCCGCCGCTGAGGACGTAGGGGCGGTAGGTGCGGTCGCCGGTCCTGATGTAGAGGATCATCGTGCAGACGGCGTAGATGTTGTGCTCCGGGTCCTGCACCGGCGCTTCGATGCGCCGCCCGGTGAGCGTCCGCTCGACGGTGTGCCACACCGGTCGCCCGGCCACCTGCGCGGTGAGGCCGGCCGGCGTCCCGGAGATCTCGCGGTTCGAGGGGTAGTAGCGCCGGCCGCAGTAGTCGACCCGGTAGGGCAACGCCCAGAACGCCCACCGGCCGAAGCGCGACCGGTTGTAGGTGGCGACGCCGGCGACGCCGACGGCCGCCATCGCGAGCAGGACGGCGGCCAGTGTCGAGACGACCACCCGGCGCCGCGACCTCGGTGGCCGCTCGTCGACCCGCTCCGACCACGCCGGGTCGTCGATCCTCCCCGCCGCATCCGCCGCCTTCCACCACCGCGCCGGGCCCGCCACGCCCTCAGCGTGCCATGTACTCCGACCAGTCCTCCGGGTTGTCCTCGATGTAGGACCCGACGATCGAGCCGTCGACGCCGTCGACCATCACCAGCCCGCGGTGGAGGGGCGGCTCCTCGGCCGAGTAGAGCAGCAGCCGCCACGTCGGCCGGCTGACGAGGCCCCGCCATCCGAGCTGCGCGGAGGAGTGGCCGATGGCGAAGCCGGCCTCGCGCGCCGCGGCCGCGAGGGCGTCGGTCGCGTCGATCTTCAGCGGCCACCCGGCAACGAGGTGGTAGAGCCCTATGACCACGAGGGACACGCCGGCGATCAGGAAGCCTCGGTTCACGAAGACCGCGCCGGTGCCGCGGGCGAGGACGAGCGCGACCAGCACGAGCCCGACGGCGAGGTAGATCGCACCGGGGACGCGCCGGCGCTTGTTGTCGGGGAAGGCGTAGGCGCCGACGAACGCCGACGGCTGGAGATCCTCCGGGAGCTCGTCGCGGTAGTCGTCGCTCGAGTCGGTCACGCTCCATGATCTGCCGCCGGCCGCCGACGGCACAAAGCCGGTCAGCCGGCGCCCGGCCCGGCGGGGCCGGGCCACGCGCCCTTCAGCTTCTCCCACGTCGCGTCGAGCGACTCCGGCATGACCCTGGTCTCGGCGAGCGACGTCATGAAGTTGGTGTCGCCGTTCCATCGGGGCAGGGCGTGCACGTGGAAGTGTCCGGGCACGCCGGCGCCGGCGGCGCGCCCGAGGTTCACGCCGACGTTCAGGCCCTCGGGCCGGTAGGCCGCCTTGAGCGCCCGGACGGCGTCAGTGACCGCCGCCCACACCTCGGCGCCTTCGGCGGCGGTGAGCTCCTCGATGGCACCGACGTGGCGAACCGGCATCACCATCAGGTGGCCGCTCGTGTAGGGGAAGGCGTTGAGGAGCGCGACGGTCCGCTCGCCGCGCCACAGGACCTTGGTGACCTCGTCGGGCTCGCCCGAGGCGAGGATGCGGCAGAACACGCATGGCTCGTCGTCGCCGCCGTCCGAACCGCCCGCAACGGCTTCGGTGCCCACGCCGGCCTCGGCCGCCGACGACACGTACTCCGTCCGCCACCCTGCCCACAGCCTCTCCAGCACGGCGGGCGACGCTACCCGCGCCCCGCCGGCGCGGTGACCCCAAGTGACCCGCAGGCGCCCCGCGACGCGCCGGCGTCCGGACCCGGTCAGGCCGCGTGCGGCGTCGCCGCACCGGGGGTGCGCACGGTGGCGATCGCGGCGCGGCGGGCGGCCCGATCGGTGGCGTGCTGCGTCTGCACGCGGCCGATGGCGATGTTGAGGGCGAACACGCCCCCGAAGAAGGTGCCGGCGACGATCGCGGACCACAGCGCCGCGCCCCACACCGCCCAGTCCCGCGGACCGATCCACATCACGAACATGGCGACCGCGAACGTGAGCGGCACGCCGAGGATGGTCCCCTTGATGAGCGCGTGGGAGAAGGTCGCCATGTCGATCTCCTCGTCTTCGACGGACGGTTCCTCGTGGTCCTCGGCCATCTCCGCGCCCCTTCTCGTCGTCGGTGACTCTCCAGAACGAGGTTCACCGAGCACGGGTCGCGGCGGGAGGGCCGAACGTCGGCCAGCGCGGTGCCGTTCGGCCGGCGGGCCCGGCGCGGCGGTCGGGGTCAGCGAACGGCGGGGGTGCGCTGATCGGGCGGAAGGGCCTCGTGGCGGAGGCGGGCGACGAAGTCGTCTTCGGCCACGCCGCGCTCCGGCCGCTCGCTGCCCCGCTCGTTGACGCCGACCGTGCCGTTGGCCACGTCGTCGTCGCCGACGACGAGGATGTAGGGGATCTTCTCGAGCTTGGCCTTGCGGATCCGAGCGCCGAGCGGCTCGTCGGCCCGCTCGGTGTCGACCCGGAAACCTTCCGACCGCAGCCGGGTCGCGACCTTGCCGGCGTGCTCGTCGTGGTCGCCGCGCACGCCGAGCACCCGCACCTGGACGGGAGCGAGCCACGCCGGGAACGCGCCGGCGTAGTGCTCGGTGAGCACGCCGAAGAACCGCTCGACCGAGCCGAACAGGGCCCGGTGGATCATGATCGGCTGCTTCCGGGTGCCGTCGGCCGCCTGGTACTCGAGCCCGAACCGCTGCGGCTCCTGGAAGTCGAGCTGGATCGTCGACATCTGCCAGGTGCGGCCGATCGCATCCTTCGCCTGCACCGAGATCTTCGGACCGTAGAAGGCGCCGCCGCCCGGGTCCATCACCAGCTCGAGGTCCATCTGCGACGCCGCTTGGCGGAGGGTCTCGGTCGCTTCGTCCCACTCCTCGTCGGTTCCGACGGCCTTGCCCTCGGGCTTGGTCGACAGCTCGAGGTAGAAGTCCTCGAGCCCGTAGTCGGCGAGGAGGCCGAGCACGAACACGAGGAGCGAGTGCAGCTCCTCGGCCATCTGCTCACGGGTGCAGAAGATGTGGGCGTCGTCCTGGGTCATGCCGCGCACGCGCGTGAGCCCGTGCACCACCCCGGACTTCTCGTAGCGGTACACCGACCCGAACTCGAACAGCCGCATCGGCAGGTCGCGGTAGCTGCGCCCCTTCGACTGGTAGATGAGGCAGTGGAACGGGCAGTTCATGGGCTTGAGCCAGTACTCGGCGTTCTCGAGCTCCATGGGCGGGTACATCGACTCGCGGAAGAAGCCGAGGTGGCCCGACTTGTCGAACAGGTTGCTCTTCGAGATGTGCGGCGAGTTGACGAACAGGTAGTCGGCCGCCTCGTGCCGGCGCCTCGAGTAGTCCTCCATCACCCGGCGGATCGTCCCGCCCTTCGGGTGGAACACCGCGAGGCCGCTGCCGATCTCGGGCGGAAACGAGAACAGGTCGAGCTCGATGCCGAGCTTGCGGTGGTCGCGCTTCTCGGCCTCCTCGAGCATGGCGAGGTGCGCTCTGAGCGCCTTCTCGTCCTCCCATGCCGTGCCGTAGATGCGCTGGAGCTGCTGGTTGTGCTCGTCGCCCCGCCAGTACGCGGCGGCGACCTTGGTGAGCTTGAACGCGCCGAGGCGGCTCGTCGAGGGCACGTGCGGGCCGCGGCAGAGGTCGACGAACTCGGGTGAGTTCCGGTAGGCCGACACCACGCCGCCGGCCGCGCCCTCGCCGGCGTCGACACCCTCGATGATCTCCCGCTTGTACGGCTGGTCGGCGAACAGCTCGAGGCCCTCGTCGACCGAGTGCTCCTCGCGCACGAAGGGCTGATCGGCCTTGACGATCTCGCGCATGCGCTCCTCGATGCGCTCGAGGTCGTCGTCGCTGAACGTGGCGCCGCCGGGGAGGTCGAAGTCGTAGTAGAAGCCGTCCTCGATCGGCGGCCCGATGGCGAACTGCGCGCCCGGCCACAGCTGGGTGACCGCCTGCGCCATCACGTGCGCCGTCGAGTGCCGCAGGATGTGGCGGCCTTCTGGCGTGGCCGCGGTGATGATCGCCACCTCGTCGCCGTCGCCGAGCGGCGTCGACAGGTCGACCTCGGCGCCGTTGACCCTCGCGGCGATGGCCGCCTTCGCCAGCCGGGCGCCGATCGACTCGGCCAGACCCGCAGCGGTGGTGCCCGACGGCAGGGACTTCTCGGAACCGTCGGGCAGTCGCACGCTGATGTCGGCCATGCGCCGAGGTTAGTGGCGCCCCGCGACCCCAACCCCCCGCATTCTGCAGGCACTGGCGCGGGTCGAGGCCGCGCCAGTGCCTGCAGAACGGAGGGGGTTGGGGGTGGGGCGGGCCGGCGGGGCGTCAGCGGCGGGTGAGCCAGCCGTGCTCGAGGTCGGCGAGGCCGACGCCGGCGGATTGGCGGAGCGCCTGGTCGACGTGGAAGTCGACGGAGCCGGGCGCGACCTTCGGGTCGCCGAGTGCGGTGAGGAACGCGGTCGGGGCGCCCACGCCGGCCCGAGCCGAGAGGTAGGAGACGGCCGAGCGGGCCTCGGAGTAGGAGCGGATGATGGCCGACTGCGAGCCGGTCGAGAACTCGTAGTCGCGTGGCAGATGGCCCTCGTTGCCGGTCGGCGCACGCTCGTCGGTGGCCCTCCCCTTGGCGACCCAGTCGGCGATGCCCTCGTGCACCCACGCCGGCACGAAGGGGCCGGCGAGCGGAGCGGCGGCGGCATGTGACAGCTCGTGCACGAGCGTCTGCACCTGGTAGGCGCGGCTGTACTTCGAGAGGTTGCCGTCCTGGACGTAGATCCGCGGCGCGGTCGCCACCCACCCGTCGTCGCGCACCGCGCCGTAGCTCACGAACGCGACGAACTTGTCGAGGTCGATCGTCGACTGGAGCATCTTCTCGAGCTCGTCGACCGACCCCGGCAGCACCATGGGGATGCGGCCGGGCCACGGCTCGTCCCACCGCCGGTCGAGCGTGGCGATGGCGTCCTCGCCGATCGACGCCAGCGCTCGGGCGCGCTCGGCCTGGGCCGGGTGGTGGAGCACGAGGAAGTGGTCGGTCCGGAGGACGGCGACCGGACCGAAGTCCCACAGGCCGCGCGCCGTGTCGAGACCCAGCCCGCTGAGGTCGTCGTCGGCGGCGACGTACCACCGGTCGCCGCGTTGCACGAACGTGAGCCAGAGGCTGTCGACGGCGTCGCGGTCGTCGTAGCCGTCGAAGCGCAGCACCTGGCGGGTCTCCGGGAGGTACACCGGGGCGCCGTACTTCGTGCCGGCGGCGCGCGAGAGATCACCGGAGTCGTCGAGGCGCGCCGTGAGCGCGTACGTGGCGAGGGGCAACGAGTGGAGCCCGTCGAACTCGGCCAGCTGCTCGTCGCGGAACGCCGCCGGCGCGTTTGGATCGATCGTCGCCGCCCAAGCCTCGCGGTCGCCGGCGCGCACGGCGGCGGTCCGCGCGTCGAGGACGGGCTGCACCGCCGCGAGCGATGGACCGGCGGCGGCACGGGCCGGTTCCACGGCCCCTCCCGTGCACACGAGCGCGAGGGCGGCCAGGACGGCGGTTACGGCGACAGCCGCTCGCGCACCCATGCGCCGCGGTCTCTGCGGTAGCGGATCCGGTCGTGCAACCGGTCGTCGCGGTGGTGCCAGAACTCGATCAGGGCCGGCCGGACGACGTAGCCGCCCCAGAACTCCGGCCGGGGCACGTCACCAGCGCCGAACCGCTCCTGGACCTCGGCGAGCCGGCGCTCGAGGGTGGCCCGGTCGTCGATCACCGTCGACTGCTCCGACGCCCACGCGCCGAGGCGGCTCCCGAGGGGGCGCGACGCCCAGTACGCGTCGGATGCGGCGTCGTCGAGCTGCTCGACGGGGCCGCGAACGCGGATCTGCCGGTCGCCCTGCCAATAGAACACGAGGGCGGCGTTCGGGTTCTCGGCGAGCTGTCGGCCCTTGGCGCTGTCGCGGTTCGTGAAGAACGAGATGCCGTTGGGCTCGATCGCCTTGACCAGCACCATGCGGGCGTCGGGCAACCCGTCCGACCCCGCCGTGGCAAGGCACGCGGCGTCGGTGCCGGCCTCCGCCTTCCACCGGCGGAGCGAGACGATGGGATCGGGATCGAGATCGTCGGCGTCCACCCTGCCCCGCCCGGACTCAGAGCGTGACGCCGAGAAGGGCGGCCGCGGCCGCGACGGGCCGGCCCCTCGACGCCCCATCGTCGATCGCGGCCATGGCGCGCGGCGTGTCGAGGTCGTCGTCGACTGCGGACCGAACCTCGTCGAGCACGGTGTCGTCGCCGGGCGCCGGCAGACCGTCCGGCGAGAAGGCGCCGGCGCCGGCCGCCGCGGCGCGCCACCCGTCGAGGCGGTGCGTGGCCCGCGCCATCACGTCGTCGGTCCACTCCCAGGGCGCCCGGTAGTGGTTCGACAGCGTGGCGATCCGGATGGCCGCGGGTTCCCACTCCTTCAACAGGTCGCTGACGAACACGAGGTTGCCGAGCGACTTCGACATCTTCGTGCCCTCGTACGAGATCAGCGGCGCGTGCAGCCAGTGCCGCACGAAGAGCTCGCCCGTGGCGGCCTCCGACTGGGCGGCCTCGCACTCGTGGTGGGGGAAGATGAGGTCGGTGGCGCCGCCGTGGAGGTCGATGGTGGTGCCGAGCTCGCGCAGGGCCAACGCCGAGCACTCGATGTGCCAGCCCGGCCGGCCCGGACCCCACAGCGACTCCCACACCGGCTCGTCGTCGGCCGAGGGCTGCCACAGCACGAAGTCGAGCGGGTGCCGCTTGTGGGGATCGTCCGGGAACCCGCCGTTCTCGGCGGCGAGCTGCACCATCCGATCATCGGGGAGGTGCGAGATCTGTCCGAACCGCTCGAAGGTGGTCACGTCGAAGTAGACCGAGCCGCCACTGCGGTAGGCATGGCCGTTGTCGAGGACCATCCCGATGAACCCGAGGATGTCGGGGATCGCCGACGTGGCCCGGGGCTCGCTCCAGGCCGGGAGGAGCTCGAGCGCCTTCATGCACGCGTCGAACCGGGCCATCTCCTCGGCCGCGAGGTCGAGGTAGAAGACGCCGAGCTCGCGTGCTTTGGCGAACAGCGGGTCGTCGATGTCGGTGACGTTGCGGACCAGGTGGATCCGGTGGCCCAGATCGACGAGGCGCCGCTGCAGCACGTCGTAGAGGAGGTAGGTGCCGGCGTGGCCCATGTGGGCCGCGTCGTACGGCGTGATACCGCAGGTGTACATCGTCACCACGGGGCCGGGGTCGAAGGGTTCGACCGACTGCCGCGCGGTGTCGTACAGCCGCATCACGGCAGGGTGATCCCCGTGAGCCGCACCGCGGCCCGGGTCTTGTAGCGGACGTTCAGCTGCAGCAGGACCGCGGTGATCGCCTCGATCGGCGCGGCGTTGGAGAGCGTGCCGGCGTCGAGGGGACGCAGATCAGGGATCAGGTCGACCAGCTCGGCCGTGGCGTTGAACGCGGCCTTGTGGTCGGAGCACACCAACACGTCGCCGTCGACGGGCTTGTCGAGCTGCATCAACGCCCGCGCCGGGAGGTGGTGGAACGCGGCCGACACCAGAGCGCCGGGCGCGGCGGCCTGCACGTGGGCCGCGACCGAGCCGCGGGGCGGCACGAGCGGCTCGAACTCGTCGCCCACCTTGGCGAGGGCGTTGGCCATCGAGACGACGACCTTGCCGACGAGTCGGTGCGCCACGCTCGCGACGGTGACGGCGGCGGCGTCCCACGGCGTCGCGACGATGACCAGGTCGGCGGACGCGGCGCGAAGGTTGTCACCGCCTTCCAGCTGGAACGTCCGCTCCGGGAACTTCTTCTGGAGCTCGTCGCACGTCTGCTGCGCGCGCTCCTTCGAGCGGGATCCGATGACGACTTCGAGACCGGCGTCGGCGAGCCGAACCGCGAGGCCGCTGCCGGCCGGTCCTGTACCTCCGAGGATGCCTACATGCACGAGGTGAAGCCTCGCACACCGCGTTCGGCTCGCGTGAACCGAGCCGTCAGCGACGGGTGGCGAGGTCGCGGATCACCGCTTCACCGAGCGACCGGGTGGCCCGGCGGTTGACCTCCGCGCCCGCGAGCACGCCCGCGAACAGCGGCGCCATCGACGCGCTGTTGCGGCCGAGCCGGGCCACGAGCCGCCGGCGGACCATTCGCACCACCTCGTTGCGCGTACCGCGACCGAGCGCTTCTCCGATGCCACCGTTGCGGACGACCGCGCCGGGCGTGACCCCACGCCGCTGCGCCCAGGCCTGGACGAGCGCGAGGGTGCGCTCCATCCCGGTGCCCGACACCGGCCGCCCGTAGACCTCGTGCAGCTCGGCCACGAGCTTGAGCTCGACGGCCGCAACGATGAGGGTCTCCACCACGAGCTCGAACGGCACGGTGATCCATGCCGGCGGCGCGAGCTCCTCGGCGCCGATCATCGCGCCCGACGCGGCGCCGACCGCCGCCGACACCCGCGACGCGTTGCGGATCAGCTCCTCGGCGAGGGCCGCGCCCGACATCCCCCGGTGGTGCTCGCGCAGCGTCGCGGCGTCGCGGATCGGGACGTGCGGTGCGACTTCGAGGAACACGTTCGCCAGCCACTGCCCGCTCGCGACGGCACGCGCACCGGCGGCGCGCGCCGAGGTGGCGAGCGCCCCCGCG
>DATAKR010000069.1:0-20819 GCA_036261495.1 Acidimicrobiales bacterium
CCGAGAAGTCCGACACCTCGAGCAGCAGCCGGTACAGGCCCCCCTCTTCGGAGACGTTGTGGACGTCGAGTCGTGCGAGCAGCTCCGCCGCGAGCCCCTCGCCGCCGGGGACGCGGTTCCGGTGCGCCTCCGCCAGGTCCCACGCCAGGCGCAGGATCTCCTCGTGCTCGGCGGTCAGCTCGGCGATCGGCCCGAACGATCGGCAACCGCAGTGGTCACACATCGGGCCCGGACCCACCCCGCCGGACGAAGGTGACGCCGCCGGCCGGCGTGACCGTCGGCGGCTCGCCGTCGACCTCGCGCGAGATGTCGACGGCCCACTCCTCGGGGCCTTGGTCCACGTACGACCACCGGAACTCCCCCGGCCGGGTGGCGTCGAGCTGGTAGCGCAGCGGCACGGGGTCGTGGTCGTTGACCAGGCGGAGCGTCGCGCCGACCTCGAGGGCGCCGAGGCGCTCGAAGATCGTCTCGTGGCGGATCCTCGGCGGCAACGGCCGCACGTCAAGGGTGTCCATCGGATCGTCCTCGTTTCGGGGTCGGACTATTTGTTCTAGTTAACAGTAGAACAAATAGCGGCGAGGCTCAAGCACGTCGCGCGAGGAGGACGGCGATGTCGTCGTTGCGGTCACGGCCGCGGAGCATCCGCTCGACGAGCGCGTCGCAAGCGGCTCCCGGATCGCCGCCGAGCGGCTCCGCCAGCGCTTCGGCGAGGCGAGCGAGGCCGTCCGCCAGGTTGGCGCCCCGTACCTCCACGAGGCCGTCGGTGAAGAGGACGACCGCCTCACCCCGCTCGAGGTGGGACCTGCCCGTGACGCAGGCGCCACCCGGCGCGCCGAGTGGAGGCGCGGCGTCGGCGGCCGCGACCTCGATCCGGCCGTCGGCGCGCCGGATCACGGGGAGGAAGTGACCGGCCGACGCGGCGCCGAGCTCACCCGTGCGCGGGTCGAGCACCGCCACCGCGACCGTCGCGATGCGCTCGAGCCCGACCGCCTCGGCGAAGGTGCGCAGCGCGCTGAGGAGCGACGCCGGGTCTTCCCGGTCGACCGCGTAGGCGCGCAGTGCGTGGCGAAGCTGTCCCATCTCGCCGGCGGCACCCATGTCGTGGCCGGCGACGTCGCCGATCACGAGGGCGACGGCGCCACTCCTCAGTCGCATCACGTCGTACCAGTCGCCGCCGACGTCAGCGCCCTCGGTACCCGGCAGGTAACGAGCGGCGAGGGCCAGCCCGGGGAGCTCGGGAAGCCGGTCGGGAAGCAGGCTCCGCTGCAGCTCGTGGGCCGCGGTGCGATCGCGATCGTGCCGGCGGGCGCGATCGATGAGCGTCGCCGCGTGGCGGGCCAGCTCCTCCGCGAGCGACAGGTCGCCTCCGGCGAACCGACGGCCGGATCCGGCAACCACGAGTGTGAGCGTCCCGAGCACGCGGTCGACGGCGACGAGCGGCACGCAGATGTAGGCGGTCACGCCGAGGGCCCTGACGAGCTCGAGGTGACGGGCGTCGCGCGTCGTCGTGCGGAGGAACTCCTCCGAGAGGTCGGCGCCCCACTGCGACCGGCGCGTTCGGATCGCCTCGACGCTCGGATGGGAGCCGTTGGGATCCGGTGGGTAGCGGTCGTGCAGCTCGTCGACGACGGACTGCTTCGTCGGATCGGCGTGGCGGGCCGCCATCCTCGTGAGCGTGCCGTCGTCGGCGAGGACGTCGATGAGGCACAGGTCGCCGAGTGCCGGCACGGCGACGGCGGCGAGCCGGTCGAGCGCCTCGGCGTAGTCGGCGGCCTCGGCGAGCACGCGCGCCGCGCCGAGCAGGAACTCCTGGACCGCGAGGAGCCGTTCCCGCTCGCGCTCCGCGTCGAGCCGGGCGAGGATCCCGCCGAGGCGCTCGCCGACCACACCCATGGCGGCGAGGAGCGCTCGATCGGGCGCGCGCCGCTGCCCGGCGAACAGCTCGATCACCCCCACGGTGCGCCCGCCGGCGAGGATCGGGAAGGCGAAACCCGACCGCAACGACGACGCGAGCGCGGCCTCGGCGCGCGGGAAGTTGGCGTCGACCTCCAGATCGGCGATCCACATCGGCGATTGCGACGCGAGGACCCGGCCCGGGAGCCCGACACCGAGGGGCACGACACCGGCTGCCGTCGCCGCACGGAACCCGGCGACGTCGCGCCCGTTCCGGGCCCAGAAGTCGCGAGCGCGCAGGTGCCGCCCGTCGGCGTCGACGAGCCACAGCGCGGCGGTGTCGTACTCGAGCGCCGAACCCACCACCTCGAGGAGCCGGGACGAGACGTCGGCATCCTCCTCCGCGAGGAGCGCGAGCAACCGCTCGACGACGTGGCTGTGGCGCTCGAGGTCGACCCGTTCGGATGCGTCGCGAATCGTCGCGACCACGAGCACTCGGCTGCCGCGAGGGAGGTTGCTGAGCACGAGCTCGATCGGGGCCTCGGTACCGCCGGCGGTCAGCGCCGGCACTCGAATGGGATGGCCCATGAGACGGGACGGGCCTCCCGCGGCGAAGTTCGCGAAACCGGCCTCGTGCGCGGACCGGAAACGGGCCGGGACGAGGAGCGCCACGGGCTGGCCCTGCAACATTGCCGGCGACCAGCCGAGGATCCGCTCCACTGCCCGGTTGGCATAGGCGATGTGCCCGGTCTCGTCGGCGACGACGACCCCGTCGAGCAGCGCTTCCACGACCGGTGCATCCCCTGCTCCGGCGATGCGGGCGAGGTGCACCTCCGGGCGCTCATCGTCGTCCGCCGTGTCGGCCATACCTACTCAGTTTGCCGCTGGTCGGACAATTCCTCCTGTCGCCGGGCCCCGGCAGACGCCTGCCACCCGTGCCCGGCATGGCCCCGGTCGCGCAGAACGTGACAGATTGGCGGCCGCATGACGGTCGCCGATCCCCCCACGCCCGCGAGCGCGCCCATCGACAAGGAGGCGCTCCGGCGCAAGTACGCCGAGGAGCGCGTGAAGCGGCTGCGCCCGGATGGCAACGACCAGTACCTGCGCCTCACGGGGCGGTTCGCCCACTACCTCGACGATCCCTACACGCCGGTCGTCGAACGGGCGCCGCTGACCGACCACGTCACGGTGGCGTTCATCGGCGGCGGCTTCGCGGGTCTCGTCACCGGTGCGCGGCTGAAGGAGGCCGGCGTCGACAGCGTGCGCATCGTCGAGAAGGGCGGCGACTTCGGCGGCACGTGGTACTGGAACCGCTACCCGGGAGCCCAGTGCGACACCGCGTCGTTCGTCTACATGCCCCTGCTCGAAGAGACCGGGCACATGCCGACCGAGAAGTACGCGCACGCGCCCGAGATCCTCGAGCACTGCCGGCGCATCGGCACGCACTACGGGCTCTACGACGACGCGCTGTTCCACACCGAGGTGGACGCGCTCGAGTGGCAGGACGAGGGGTCGCGGTGGCTCGTCCGCACGAACCGCGGCGACGCGTTCACGGCCCAGTTCGTGGCGATGGGAACGGGCCCGCTCCACGTGCCGAAG
This sequence comes from Acidimicrobiales bacterium, assembly GCA_036261495.1. Classification (GTDB taxonomy): domain Bacteria; phylum Actinomycetota; class Acidimicrobiia; order Acidimicrobiales; family CADCTF01; genus DATAKR01. The sequence continues at coordinate 3,493 of DATAKR010000069.1, forward strand.
CTCCCGGGCATCCCCGGCATCGACTCGTTCCGCGGCCACTCGTTCCACACCAGCCGGTGGGACTACGACTACACCGGCGGTGACCCGTCCGGGTCACCCCTCGACCGCCTCCACGACAAGCGCGTGGCGATCATCGGCACCGGCGCCACCGCGGTGCAGTGCGTGCCGCACCTGGCGCGTGCGTGCAAGGCGCTCTACGTGTTCCAGCGCACCCCGTCGTCGGTCGACGTCCGCGACAACCGGCCCACCGATCCCAAGTGGTTCGCGGAGATCGCGACGCCCGGGTGGCAGCAGCGCTGGCTCGAGAACTTCACCGCGAACCAGACCGGCGGCTTCGCGGACGACGACCTGGTGATGGACGGCTGGACCGACATCGCCCGCCGGTACCGGGCGCGGATCATGGCGGCCGCGGCGCAGGGCGAGGCCTTCACCCCGGAGAAGATGATGGAGGCCTTCGAGGACGCCGACTTCGAGAAGATGGAGGAGATCCGCGCGCGCGTCGACACGATCGTCGACGACCCCGACACGGCGCGACGGCTGAAGGCGTGGTACCGCCAGCTGTGCAAGCGGCCCTGCTTCCACGACGAGTACCTCCAGGCGTTCAACGAGCCGGGCGCCCATCTCGTCGACACCGACGGCTTGGGCGTCGACGGCATCACCGAGCGGGGCGTGGTGGCCGGCGGTCGCGAGTACGAGGTCGACTGCATCATCTACGCCTCGGGCTTCGAGGTCGGCACCGAGTACACGCGGCGGGCCGGATTCGACCTGACCGGCCGGGGCGGACTGCGGCTCTCGGAGTACTGGGGCGACGGGATGCGGTCGCTCCACGGCATCCACGTCCATGGCTTCCCGAACGCGTTCATCGTCGGCCCCACCCAGGGCGCCAACCTGATCTCGAACATCCCCCACAACCTCACCGAGGCCGGCCGCACCATCGCGGTCACCGTCAAGCACGCCCTCGACGAGGGCTTCCGGGAGGTCGAGGTCACCAAGGATGCCGAGGACGCCTGGATCGACCTGCTCCTGTCGGGCCCCGGCATGATGCTCGGGTCGCCCGACTGCACCCCGGGCTACTACAACAACGAGGGCCACGATCCCGGGCCGGCGGCCCGCCTCAACGTGGGGTACCCGGCCGGCGCGATGGCGTACTTCCGCTACATCGATGAGTGGCGCACGTCCGGAGACTTCGCCGGCCTCGCGTTCCGGTAGGGCGTCGGTCAGACCTCCGGCGACGAGCTGCTCTCCTCGAGGAGCGACGCCAGCTCCGCCGCGCGTCCGGAGTGGACGACCGCGAGGAGCTCGTCGCCGGGCAGGAGCACGGTCGATCCGTCGACGATGACCGGCTCGCCATCGCGGAGCACTGCGACGAGCGTGCACTGCGGAGGCCACGGCAGGTCGCGCACCGCCTTGCCGGCCACGCTCGCCGAGGCGTGCACGCGCTCCTCGACGAGCTCGTACTGGCCGCGGCGCAGCTTGAGCAGCGTGGTCATCTCACCCAGCGACAGCTCCTCGGCGACGAGGTGCGCCATGAGCTCGGCCTGGTCGAGCGCGACGTCGACCCCCATCGCCGGCGTGTACATCCACGAGTTTCGGGGGTCGACGATGCGCGCGATGGTGCGCGGCACCTCGAACTCGAAGCGCGCGAGGGTCGCCGCGAGCAGGTTCACCGCGTCGATCCCGGTCACCGCTGCGAACGCGTCCGCGGAACGGACTCCGGCTCCCTCGAGGACGACGGCGTCGGTGCCGCTACCGCACACCACGCGCACGCCCGGCAGCTCCGCCGCGAGCGCGTCGAGGCGGTCGCGGCCGGGATCGACGACGGTCACGACGTGCCCGGACTCGAGCAGCGCGCCGGCCACGGCGGCACCGATGCGGCCGGCCCCCACGATCAGCGCGTTGATGGTCACTGGAACACCCCTTCCGGCCGGCCGAGGAGGGCTTCGAGCCGCTCCTTCGACGCGCTGTTGACGGCGAGGTGGACCACGTCACCCTCCTCGAACTCGGTTCCGGCCGTGGCGAGGGTGGTGGCGCCGTGGCGCGTCACGGCGATCACGTCGACCTCGCCCGGCACCTGCAGCTCCGCCGCGAGCCGTCCCGCGAGGGTTGCCGGAACGCGCGACTCGACGACCTCGACCGCCCCGCCTCCGAGCGTCGCCACCGGTGACACCTCCGAGAAGGTGAGGAGGTCGCCGAGCCGGTGGATGCCCCATGCGACGGGTGAGATGGCCTGGATGCCGAGGCGCTGGTACAGCTCGGCCGCCCGCTCGTCGTAGAGACGGGCGACGACGCGCGGCACCCGGAACACGCGGGACGCCAAGCGGGCGACCACGGCGTTGACCTCGTCCGCTCCGGTGACGGCGGCGAGGCCGTCCGCATGCTCGATCCCGGCGCGCTCGAGCACCCGGCGGTCCATCCCGGAGCCGCCGATCCGCGCGCCCCGGAAGGTCGGCCCGAGGCGGTCGAAGACCCCCGGGTCCGTGTCGACGACGGCGACCGTGCGGTGCCGCGCCTCGAGATCCCGCGCCAGTCCGGCGCCGACACGGCCGCAGCCGATGACGATGATCTTCATCTCTGGCCTCCCAGCCGCTCGCGCCGGCGGACGACCGCCTTGCGGGCTTCGTCGAGGAGCATCAGGAGCGGGGACACCGCGATCAGCGGCACCCAGGCCGCCGCCGGGAGGGCAGCGGTTCCGATCACCTTCTGCAGGGGTGGGACGTAGACGACGGCGAGCACGAGCGCGAGCTCCGTCGCCACACCGATCCAGAGGAGCGGGTTCGGCCGCCGACCCCGCCGGAACACCGACTCGCGATCGGTGCGGTGCGCGAACAGGTTGCCCACCTGCGCCATCACGACACCGGCGAGCGCCATGGCGGTGGCCGAGCGGTAGAGCCTGCCCGTCGCGGGCAGGTCGAGCCACTGACCGCCGAAGCCCGCGCTCCAGAACCGCAGGTAGAACATCGTCATGGCGACGAGTCCCTCCGGGATGCCGAGCCACACCAGCGATCGGAGCAGCAGACGCCGGGTGATGAGGTGCTCGTCGCGCGCCCGAGGCGGCCGGTCCATGAGGCCGCGCTCGGGCGCCTCGGCGCCGAGGGCCAAGGCGGGAGCGAGGTCGGTCCCGAGGTCGACGGTCAGCACGTGCATCACATCGAGGGCGAGAGGAATCCGGGCGCCGCTGAGCCCGAAGAGGGTGAAGGGGATGGCCTCGGCCGCGTTGCTCGTGAAGATGTAGCTCGTGAACTTGCGGATGTCGGCATAGACCGTCCGGCCCTCCTCGACGGCGTTCACGATCGAGGCGAAGTTGTCGTCGAGCAGCACCATGTCCGCGGCCTCGCGGGCGACGTCGGTGCCCGCCATGCCCATCGCCACACCGATGTCGGCACGCTTCAGCGCCGGCGCGTCGTTCACGCCGTCGCCCGTCACCGCCACCACGTGCCCGGCGCCCTGGAGCACGGTGACGACGCGCAGCTTGTGGGCCGGCGTCGTCCGCGCGAGGAGCACCTCCCCACCGAGCACAGCAGCCAGCTCGTCATCGTCCATGGCGTCGATCTCGTCACCGTTCACGATCCTGACGCGGGGGCCGGTGAGGAGACCGATCCGCCGGGCGATGCTCTCGCCCGTGAGGCCGTAGTCGCCCGTCATCATCAGGATCCGGATGCCGGCCCGCCGGCACGTGGCGACGGCGGCGGCGACCTCGTCGCGGGGTGGATCCATCATGGCGATGAGACCGAGGAACACCAGGCTCGACTCCAGATCGCCGCGCTCCACACCACGGAGCGAGCCGACGATCTCGCGTGTCGCGACACCCAGAACGCGCAGCCCCTGCCGGCTGTACTCGTCGTTGGCGGCGAGCACTCCACGCCGGTGCTCGTCGTCGAGCGGCACGTCCACCGAGTCGACGCGGATGCTGGTGCACCGGGCGAGCAGCTCCTTCGGCGCGCCCTTGCTGTAGAGCACCACCCGGCCGGCGGCCCGATGGAGGGTGCTCATCCGCTTGAGCGCCGAGTCGAAGGGGAGGTCGAGCACGCGCGGCGCCACCTGCTCCTCGCCGGTGAGGTCGATCCCTGCCTTTGCGGCGACGACACGCAGCGCCGCTTCGGTGGGGTCACCGACGACGGTCCACCGACCGCTGCCTGCCTCGTCGGCACGGGGCGCGACCACCCGCGCGTCGTTGGCGAGCCCCGCCGCCAGGAGCAGCATCCGCACGTCGGCCGGCGCCGCGCCCGGCCGGCCGCCGGCTCGCCGGACCTCCCCCTCCGGCCCGTACCCGACGCCGGTCACCTCCATGGCGCCGGACGCGAGCCACAGCGCCCGCACCGTCATCTCGTTCTGGGTGAGCGTCCCTGTCTTGTCGGTGCAGATGACGGTGGTGCAGCCGAGGGCCTCGACCGCGGACAAGCGCTTGACGAGGGCGTTGCGTCTCGCCATCCGTTGCGTGGCCATCGCCAGCGAGAGGGTGACCGTCGGGAGCATCCCCTCGGGAACGAAGGCCACGATGATCCCGAGGGCGAACACCACGCCGCGCCCGAAGGGCATCGGCGTCAACGCCTGCACCAACACGAAGAGGGCGATCCCGATGCCGACCGCGAGGACGGCGACCGCCTTGCTCACCCGACCGAGCTCTCGCTGGAGCGGGCTGTCGTCGATCCGCATCCCCTGGGTCAACCGGGCGATCCCGCCGAACTCCGTGCGCATCCCCGTGGCGAAGACGACGGCCTTCCCGCGCCCGCGTGCCACCGACGTCCCGGCGAAGACGATGTTGGTGCGCGCCGAGGGCGGACGGTCGCCGGCGGGAAGGGGGGCCGCCGTCCGCGGCGCCGGATACGACTCGCCCGTGAGCGTCGACTGGTCGGCGGCCAGCTCGTGGGCCTCGACGAGCCTCGCGTCCGCGGGGATGCGGTCACCCTCGGCGAGGACCATGACGTCGCCGGGCACGAGCTCCTCGGCGGCGACGCGCCGTTCGGCGCCCCCCCGCAGCACCGTGACGCTCGAGGGCAGGAGCTTTCGCAGGGCCTCGGTGGCGCGCTCCGCCTTGTACTCCTGCCAGAAGGCGAAGAGCCCGTTGATCACGTTGACGAGGAACACGGCGACGCCGATCTCCGGCAACCCGGCAGCGAACGCGAGCGCGCCGCCCGCCCACAGCAGGAGCGCCATCAAGTGGGTGAAGTTGCCGGCGAGACGCCGAAGAAGCGGCACCGCGGCAGCTTCTTCGAGGGCGTTCGGCCCGACTTGGACGAGGCGGACCGCGGCCTCGTCCTCGTCCAGTCCGCCCGGAGTCGAGGCGAGCGCCGAGTACACGGCGGAGAGGGGCCAGGTCGACGGGTCGGCGGGAAGCGAGCCGGCCCCGAGCCCGCCCGGGGCGTCGTGGAGCCCGAGCGGCCGCCCGTCGGCATCCGTGGGCGGGGGGGAGGTCGCGGGAGCACGCATCCTCTCCGAATCGTGGCGACCTCGTACCGGCACGCGTAAGAGGCACAACGGCCCCTCTCGCGCGGTGACGACCAGCGCCACCGAGGGGCCGGCGGGCGAAGGGGCAGGCGTGACCCTGCGGCGCGGCGGGTACCGCGGACCCATGAGGAGCTGGGGGTTCCTGCTGCTGCTCGTGGCCGCGGGTGCGTTCGTCGTCGTCAACACGAGGCTGGCGGTGACCGCCGAAACCGCCGAGCAGGAGCGCCTCGCGCTCGTCGGCCTCCTGTGCGAGATCGTCGCGCTCGCCGCGGTCGTCGCGAGCGTGTTGGTCGGGTAGGTCCGGTCTTGGTCGAGACTGTCGGTGTGGAGCGCGGCGACGAGCTGTCGGGACGGTACCGGGTCGGCGCGCTCCTCGGTCGGGGCGGGATGGCCGACGTGTACGAGGGTGAGGACCTTCGCCTCCGGCGCCGCGTCGCCCTCAAGATCCTGCGACCCGAGCTGGCCCGCGACGTCGCGTTGCGTGAGCGGTTCGAGGCGGAGGCCCGGTGGGCCGCCCGCGTCTCCCATCCGAACGTCGTGGCCGTGTACGACGTCGGCGACGACGACGGGACCGCCTACCAGGTGATGGAGCTGCTGCCCGGACCGACGCTCGCCGACCGGCTCCGGCCCTCGGGGCTGCCCGAGGGCGAGACCGTCGCGATCGGCCGCGCAGTGCTGTCCGCGCTCGTCGCCGCCCACGCCTCGGGCGTGCTGCACCGCGACATCAAGCCGGCCAACATCCTCTTCACGTCGGACGGCACCGCCAAGCTGTCGGACTTCGGCATCGCGAAGGCCCTCGACGCCGACGCCTCCTCGTCGGCGGCGACCACCGCGAACCTCGTGATGGGAACGCCGTCGTTCATCGCACCCGAGCGGATGCGCGGCGCCCCGGCGACGGCGGCCAGCGACGTGTGGGCGGTCGGCGCCGTCCTCTACGAGGCACTCACCGGCGTCCGGCCGTTTGCCGGCGACACCGCCATGGCGGTCGCGCTTGCCGCGGAGGAAGGCACTCCGGTGCCGGTGCGCGACCGCTCCCCGCAGGTGACGCGCACCACGGCCGCCGTCGTCGAGCGAGCCCTGCGACCCCACCCCGAGGATCGCTTCGCGTCGGCGGCCGAGATGCTCGCAGCGCTCGCGGGCGACGCCGGCGCGGACGCGACGATCGCGGTGCCGGCGCGTGCCTCGACCACGACCGCACTCCCCGCGGCCGCCGCGGAGGCAACCTCCGTGCTGCCCCGCCAGCCCCGTCCACCGGCGCCGGCGCCCGCTCGCCGGCGGCGGCGGTCGGGACAGCAGATCGCCACGCTCGTCTTCGCCCTCGCCCTGCTCATCGGACTCGTCGTGGCCGTCGCGTACGCGCTCACTTCGAAGCGAGCGCCGAGCCCGTCGCCGGACACGACCACGAGCACCACACGAGCAACGACGACCGCGCCCCCGACGACCGCACCGGCGTCGACCGCACCCTCGACCACCACGACCGCTCGCCCCACCACGACCGCTCGCCCCACCACCACCCCGCCGGCGTCGACCTCGACGACCACCGCCCGTACGACGACCACGGCGGCGCCGACCACGTCGGTCTCGATCAGCGTGCCGTGACATGAACGGTGCTCGGCCGCGGCACACTGGACCCGCCGCGCCGACGCGCTCTACTCAGATGACGACCGCCAACCTGCAGGAACAAGCCCGTGCACTCGGCGACCCGACGCGCCACGCCATCTTCCGGCACATCGCCGCCGCCGGCGGCGCGGTCGGTGTCGCCGAGATCAACGAGCACTTCGAGCTCAACCACAACGCCATCCGCCAGCACCTCGCCAAGCTCGTCGCCGCCGGCCTCGTCGTCGAGACCAGCGCGCGCGCCAACGGACCGGGGAGACCGCGCCTCGTCTACGAGGTGAACCCGGCGGTCGAGGGCCAGTGGGGCACCGCCGGGCCCTACGAGCGGCTCAGCCGGCTCCTCGTCGAGATCATCCGGACCGGCCTCGACGCCGAGGAGGTCGGGCGGCGCGCGGCGGACCAGTTCCGCGTGCCGTCACCGTCGGGCGACGCCGTCGCCGACATCAGCGCGGCCATGGCCCGTCAGGGTTTCGAGCCCGAGGTCCGCGCCGCGGGCGACGGCGCGGAGATCGTCCTGCACCGCTGTCCGTTCGCCACGAGTGCGATCGCCGACCGCGCGACCGTGTGTGCGCTGCACCTCGGGATCGCCGAGGGCCTCGCCGCCGGCACCGCGGCCACGGTCGAGGAGCTCGTGGCCAACGACCCGCGCAAGGCCGACTGCCGGTTGCGGATCCGGGTGACGACCGAACCGGCCGAACCGCCGGGCACCTCGACGCTGTCGCTTCGGGGGCGGGCGCCTCGGGCCTGACCGGGGGTCAGCCGGTGACCTGGAAGGCGAAGTGGAACACGGGCAGCTTCTCGCCCGGATGGTCGGTGAAGGTGAGCTGCGGGATCCGGAAGCTCTGCTGGCCGCCGGTCTCCTCTCCCTTGTAGATCGCCGGGTAGAGGTCGACGAAGTGCCATCCGGGTGCACCGGCCGCCACCATCGGGAGCGTGACGTTGCCCTGGCTGTTGAAGCCGCACACGTACCCGACGTAGGCGTTGTCGTACACGACGGTGTAGATGTTCGCCGTCTCCGTCCATCCCACGCCGTTCAGCGCGATCGTGAAGGTGCTGCCGGCGGGGCCCGACGCCGGGCTGATCGACAGCACCGACGGGGTGATGCTCACGGTCGTGTCGACCGCGTTCGCGCCCGCCACCGTCGCCTCGATCCGGTGGGGACCACCGACGTCACCCGGCGCGGGAAACGAGCTCTCGAAGGTCCCCGCACTGGTCGTCTTCGCGGCTGGCAGGTCGATGCTCTTCTCCTCCCAGCCCTGGCCGGCGACGCGGTTGCCGACGATGCGGAACCACTGCAGCTTGACATCGGCGCTCGCCGGGAGGCCGCGGCCGGTGACGGTCACCTGGGATCCCACCGGCGTGGTGGCGACGTCGGCGGCGATCGACGGTCCATCGACCGCCGACGCCTTCGCCGGCGTCGGACGCGGTGACTGGTCGGCGAGCGCGGCCGGCAGCACCGGCGCGCCGTCGGTCACTGTGAAGGTGAAGCTGAACACAGGGATGTCCGGCCGGGGTGACTGCGCCGGGTTCAAGTACGGGAAGGTGAACGCGCCTCTCGCCACCTGCACGACGTGCGTCCCGGGCCGGCCCGTGGCAGGGATCACCGCCGTGGCCGACCCACGCGTGGTGATCGCCGAGACCCACCCGGTGTAGACGTTGTCGTAGAGGATCTGCCGGTTGTTCTCGAGGGCGTCCACCCCCATCCCTTTCACGCTGACCGTGATCGGCGTGCCGACCGGTCCCCGGTCGGGGGCGATCGCCACTTGGATCGCCTCGTCGAACAGGGCCTTGTTGACGACGACGCCAGCCTTGTCGAGAAGGAGCACGTCGTGCGCGAACCCGAAGTCGTCGGGCGCCACGAACGACGCGTCGACGGTTCCGTCAGCACCCGTCGTGAGCGGCGCCAGCTCGACGTCCTTCGCGTCGCACTTCCGGCCGTGGTACTCCTCGTGCTGATCGCCCGCGAGCACCCACCGGCACTCGTGGGTCGTCCACACGAGCTCGAGCGGCGCACTCGCCGGGAGGTCGTGGCCATGGACCTTGACCGCGGTACCGGCGGGCCCCTTGGCCGGGTCGACGGTCATCCCGCCGACGAGCTTCATCGGGCGCGAGGTCGTCGTGGTCGTCGGCTGGCCACCAGGCGCCGCGGCCACCGTCGCGCCCTTCACCGCACATGCGGAGGCGAGGAGTCCGACGGCCACGCACAACACCGTGACGGCACCCCAGCGGCACGTCGATCTCTGCACCCATCTCGCCATCGGATCCCTCGTCTCCGTCTCTTCAGCGGCGCGCGGTCAGGCGCCGATCGTCGGGATCACCTCGTCGGTGATCGTCAACAGTGACGACGACACCTTGAACTGCTCGAACGTGGCCGTGGCCCCGTCTTTGCCGGTCGCGGTGATCGTGTAGTTGACGCTGCCGCTCGGGTAGTCCGCCGGCACGGTCCACGACGTCGCCCAGAACGCATCCGTCGGGTTGGTCTTCGGATGCTGCGCGAACTTCATCGGGAACGTCTGGCCGTCGGCCAGCTTCACCACGAGCGAGCCGAGCGCCTTGTCGTCCATCTGCGTGTTGGTCGCGGCGTCGGTGACCCGGGCGCGCCACACGATCTGGGAGTTGCGCGGGAAGCGGCTCTGGAGCACGCAACTGCGCGTCGCCTTGTCCGCGTCGGCCATGTTCTTCGTGCCGGCGACCATGTCGGCCGAGATCGCCAGTGCGGCCTTGGCCGGTGCGACCGTCGCGGCCGCGGCCGCCGGCCTGTCGCTGCCCTTCGTGTCGCCGCCGCCTCCGCACGCAGAGAGCGCCATCGCGACCGTTCCCAACGCGGCGACGAGTACGAATGCTCTCGTCTTGTTCATTCGCTGCCGTCCTTTCGTGATGCGTCATGTCCGCCAACGGGTCCAGGTGCGCGTGTGTGCTCTTCCGTCACCTCCCTGCCGGCTCGAGCCGGTGTCTCGTCCCGTGGTGGTGGATCCGCCGGAGAACCCACACCGACCCCACCAGGAGCAGCAGCCACGTGATCGCGACGAGCGCCGCGATCACACGGGGGGCCGTCGTGCGCACCCCGCTCAGGAGCGGTGACCCGCCAGGGGCGGCCGACGCGCGGATCTCGTTCGCTGGCACGGCGATGGTCTTCACCGTCTCGCTCGGTGCAAGCGCGTCGTTGCCGGCGAAGCGGGCGCGCACCGTGTAGGAGGCTCGGTCCGGGGTGATCGCGACCCGGGCCTCGCCCGAGCTGTCGGTGACGGCCTTGCCGAGCAGGGCCGAGCGGCCACCGAAGAGCTTGACATCGAGGTACACCGAGACCTCGGCACCCGAGATGGCCGCGCCGGAAGGGCCGGTGAGGTGCACCACCACGGTGTGGGGCAGCTTGGGCTGCAGGGGCGCGGCGAGACGGACCTCGATCGTCGTCGTGCCCTTCGTGGCGGCACCGGCAGTGGAGGCTGCCACGAGTGAAAGCGCGATCGCGGACAGCAGCACGACGGCGGCTGCCCATGCCCCAGCGGTGGGTCGCGTCACCGACTCACTCCCTCGGTGTCGTCGAGACCGCGGGCCGACACGTCGCCGGCCGGCGGCTCGGGGTGGGCCATCTCGTCGATCGAGAGCACGGGAAGCACCCGGAACAGCAGGATGAGCAGCAGGGGCACGGCGGCGGCCGCGCCGACCGAGATCGTCCACTCGACCCACGACGGTGAGTACCGCCCGAAGCTGCCGCCGATCAACGGCTGGGTGAGCGGGGGCACGAACATCAGGAACCTCTTCAGCCAGAGGGCGCCGACGACCAGGCCGGCCGCCGCCGTGATGGCGCCGACCGTCCGCCGGATGGTGACGAGGAGCACCGGCGTGACGAGGCCGAGCGCGACGAACGTCCAGAACAGTGGGGCGTAGCGCTTGAGGAGGAGCACGTACAGCACGCCCTCGGTCGTCCGTTCGCTCACGTAGCCCTCGGTCGTGACCTCGGTGAAGAGGAAGTAGGCGTAGGTCGCGGCCAGCGCGACCATCAGGTAGCCGAGGTACCGGATCGCCAGCGCCGGGATCCAGGCCTCGAGGTGGTAGGCGCGCCGGTACGCCGCGGTCGCCAGGATCACGATGGCCACGCCGGAGTACACGGCCGCGACGACGAAGTAGGGGCCGAAGATCGTGCTGTGCCAGCCCGGCCGGCTCGTGAGCGAGAACGCGTACGAGAGGACCGTGTGAACCATGACGGCCAGCGGCACGATCCCGACCGCGACGACGGTGAGCGCGCGGTCGAGGACCCGGCGCTGCTCCGGTGTGCCCAACCACCCCGCCGCCATCCGCAGGTAGAGCCGGCGCCGCCGTTCTCCGATGTCGGGCTGTTCGGCGGCGGCCGCGACGTCGGGGACCAGCGGCAGGACGAACAGCGCCAGCGTCGCCAGCAGGTAGGTGATGATCGCGACCATGTCCCACAGCAGCGGCGACGTCGGGTTGGGACGAACGAACATCTCCCACAGCCGCTCGGGATGGCCGAGGTGGATGATCGGGAACACCGCGCCGACGCACAGCGTGACGACGGCCGTCCCTTCGGCCAGCCTCGTGATCGGGCCGCGCCAGTGGGCGCCGGTGAGGCGCAGGATGGCCGACACGAGCGCGCCGCCGTAGCTGAATCCGATGAACGTGACGAGGTCGACCTCGTAGACGCCCCAGAACACCTGGGAGTTCAGGCCGGTGACGCTCAACCCGTGGCTCACCTGGTACACCCAGGCGCCGACGGCGGCGAGCACCGGCACGGCGAGCGCCGCCATCAGCATGGTGCTGCCACGACCGTGCCGGATGATGGGCGCGACCGCGGCGTCGACGAGGCCGTCGTCGCGGGGTGACGGGACCGTGGGCCGTTCGACGGTGAGCATCTCAGTACTCCAGGTCCTGGCCGTGGCCGGTGATGTAGAAGACCCGGGGCTCGGTGCCGAGCTCCTCCTTCAGGCGGTACACGTCGTTCTCGCGGAGGAACTCCGACAGCACGACGGTGTCGTGGCCGTTCGTCGCGACGTCCTCGGTGAGGTCGCCCACCCAGATGGCCTCCATTGCGCAGGCCTCGACGCAGGCCGGCAGCTGGGCGTTGCGCAGACGGTGGACGCAGTTCGCGCACTTGCCGACGGTTCCTTGCTTCTGGGGCACGCGGAACTCCGGCGTCGAGCTGCGGAGCATGGCCGGTACGGCGGGTGGCGCGTCCCAGTTGAAGACGCGGGCGCCGTAGGGGCAGGCCGCCATGCACATGCGGCACCCGATGCACACGTCCTGGTCCACCACGACGACCCCGTCAGGCGTGTGATACGTCGCTCCGACCGGGCACACCTGCGTGCACGGCGCCGCCTGGCACATCTGACAGGTGACCGGCAGGAAGTAGGGCTGACCGGAGACTCCCCTGAGCTCGTAGACCTTGATCCACTCCTGCTGCGTCGTGAGCTGGTGCATCTTCTGGCACGCCTTGATGCACTCCCGGCAACCGTCGCAGCGGCGCAGGTCGAACAGCATCACCCACTGACGCGTCTCCGTCGCCGCCGGGTCGGCGATCGGTAGGGCGTCGGCGCGGACCCGTTCGAGCAGGCCGCTCGACAGGGTGCCGGCGGCGATGCTCGCCCCCACCGCACCCACGAGGGAGATGAACCGCCGTCTCGATACGGCCGGGTGCTCCGCCGGGGCCTGACCTACCGGTGATGGCATTGCCCCTCCCCTCTCACCGATCTGCGCGAAGCGTGCGCCGGAGCCCGCCGGGACCCCAGGGGAGGAAGTCGACCGGCACTGCGGGGACCACGTAGGCGGATTCGGGACCTTGGTCCCTTCGCTTCGAGCCGTTCGTAGGTGAACGCTTGCGCCGTGGGACCTTCGCTCGGTCACCTGCGAGTGCTCGTCGTCGACGATCACTCACTGGTGCGGCAGGGCACGCACGACATCCTCGAGCGGGACCCATGCATCGACGTGGTTGGCGAGGCCGCAGACGGCGAGGAGGCGATCGCGCTCGTCGACGCGCTGCTCCCCGACGTCGTGCTCATGGACATCGGCCTGCCGGGGATGAGCGGACTCGACGCCACTCGGAGGATTCGCCACGACCACCCGGAGGTCAACGTCCTCGCGCTCACCATCCACGACGACGACGAGTACGTGATCGAGATGCTCGAGGCCGGCGCCGCCGGGTACCTGTTGAAGGACGTGCGCAACGCCGAGCTCGTGCAGGCTGTCCTCGCTGTGGGTTCGGGCGAGGTCGTCCTCCATCCCGCAGCGACCGGAGCAGTGCTCGGGCGGCTCCGCGGCAGGCCCGCGGAAGGCGACGGCGACGCCGAGGCGCTCAGCTGTCGGGAGCGCGCCGTGTTGCAGCTCGTCGCCGACGGCCTCGACAACCGAGCGATCGCCGATCGCCTTGACGTGAGCCTGCGGACGGTGGAGGCCCATCTGAGTCACGCGTTCCGGAAGCTCGGGGTGCACTCCCGCACGGGCGCCGTCGTGACCGCGATGCGCCTCGGGCAGATCGGGAGTGACATGCGATGACGGCGCAGGTGCTGCCGACCCCGGCGGCGGGCGCGACGCAGGCGGCGGCGTGGTTCAAGAGGCTCGTGCTCACCCGCCTCCGCGATCAGCGCTTCTGGATGGTGCAGACGATGGTCGTCGTGATCACCATGCTGCACGGCACGGCGGAGCTCACGGGCGTCTATGACTCGGCGTTCGGCTCGCGCATCGGGCTTCAGCATCTCCTCGTGTTGATCTACCTCGTGCCGGTCGTCTACTCGAGCCTGAGGTTCGGCATCGAGGGCGGCGCGATGGCCGGTGTCTCGTGCATCGCGTTGTCGATCCCCAACGTGTTCCTCTGGCACCTGCACGGCTTCGAATGGGTGATCGAGCTCTCGTCGATGCTCGTGGTCATCGCGGTCGGTGTCGTCGTCGCCGCTCCGGTCGAGCGAGAACGGGCGGAGTGGCGGCGCGCCGAGGATACGAGTCGTCGCCTCGAGCTGGTGAACGGGATCCTCGACATGCTGGTGCAGGCGAAGGAGCCCGCCGCCGCGGTGGAGACGCTGCTCGACCGCCTGGCTGAAGCCGGCGGCTTCGACGGGGTGGCCGTCGGTCTCGTCGAACCCGCCTCAACCGCGGTACGAGCCAATGGCGCGGCGTCAGAGGGCAGGCTCCGGGCCGTCGTAGAGCAAGCCGCGGCCTCCCCCGGCGCGGACGACGGCGGCGTCGTGCTCCCGATCGTCGGTGAGGGCCTGACGACATATCCCCTCGCGGTCGAAGGGGCGGTCCTCGGCCTCCTGGCGGTCGATGCGGGGCGGCCGACGACCTTCGACGACCACGCCCTGCTCGCCGCCGTCGCACACCACCTCGCGTTGGAGCTCGAGCACGCAAGGGTTCAGCGACACGAGCGGGAACGGCTCCAGGGGTACGCCCGCGCCGTTCTCAACGCGCAGGAGGCCGAGCGGGCGCGAATCGCCCGCGACCTCCATGACGACGTCGCCCAGCCTCTCGTCCAGCTCGGCCGGGGGCTGGGATCGTTCAGCGAGGTCGACGGTGTCCCCCGCGACATCCTTGACCGGAGTGAGGATCTCCGCGACCTCAGCTTGTCGACCTTGGCGCTCGTCCGAGGTTTTGCGCAGCACCTGCGACCATCGGCACTCGACGACCTCGGGCTCGTGCCGGCCGTCGCCGCGATCGCTCGTGAGCACGAGGAGCACGAACGGTGCCGGGTGCGGTTCCACGTGGAGGGCACGGAGCGGCGTCTCGCCCGCGACACCGAGGTCGCCGCGTTCCGGATCGTCCAGGAAGCGCTCCGGAACGTCGACAAGCACGCCGCCGCGTCGCAGGTGCTCGTCCGGCTGGGGTTCGACCAGAACTGGCTCCGGCTGTGGATCGAGGACGACGGCGTCGGCATCGAGACATCGCCTGCGGCGGCCACCACCGGCGGCGGGTTGGGCATCGACGGCATGCGTGAGCGGGCCGAGATCGTCGGCGGGTCCTTCGGAGTCCATCCGCGGGCCGGCGGGGGGACGATCGTCGAGGCGCGGTTGCCCGGCTGACGCTCTACTCGAGCGGCTGGCGTGCGATCGCCGGCGGTTCCCGCCCGGCGAGCAACCAGCCGCCGGCGGCAGCCAGCAGCGGCAGACCCGCGAGGATGACCACGAGGTTGATCCACGGCACGCGCCCGAGCGGGCTGAGGTCGCTGCGGTACCAGACGAGCAACGCCGCGTAGGCGCCGGCGGTGCCCAGGAGCGCGGCGAGGAGCGCCAGCGCGCCGCTGGTGGCCGCGGTGATCGTCCGCCTGGTGGTGCGGCTCGCACCGGTCGCCGCGAGGGTCCGCAGGTCACCGGCCGTCTCGCTCCGGATCAGGCCGACGGTCATGCCCAGCACGCCGAGGGCGAGCAGGACGCCGACGGCTGTCGACCAGAGGCGCAGCGGCGCGAGTGACGCGTGCTCCTTCTTCGACTCGACGTAGAGGCCCACGCTGCTCGCCGCGGCCTGCGCCGTCCGGATCTGTTCGCTGGTGAGCGGGCCCGCCGCCTCGACGAGCCACGCGCCCGGGGTCGACGACAGCCCCATCCGCTGCAGGGCGCCGGTCGTCAACAGGATCCCGGGGGCGGAGGTGAAGAGCGGGAGCTGCGGAAACGACTGGATCCTGGGGGTGACGGCAGAGATCTTCGGTGCCGGCGAGCTCCCGCCATCGGGCGACGACGTCGGTGTCGGCTCGTCGCGGCGGCCCTCCGGTGCGAAGACCTGCAAGCCCGCGAGGTCGGTGCGGGCGGACAGCACGTCGGTGGCCGGATCGATCGCCGACGGAGCGATGCCGTAGTGGGAGAGCAGCGACGGTGTCGCCACGTAGAGGGGGTCCATGTCCGACACCTCCAGCCCGTGGTCGAGCACGGTCACGCGGGCAAGGGACGCCACGGCGTACCCCGCCGGGATCGTCTGTCCGCCCGGACCGGGGTGCGGTGGCTGCAGGCCGGCGGTCACGCTGTACGGCTGCTCGAGCGGGACGACGGCGCGGGCACCGATGGCCCGGGCGAGGTCGTCCAGCTTCGCCGTCACGGCGTCGACTTGTGACGGGCTCAACGGCGGCACCTGGTCGCTGACCTCGGCCGGGACGGCGTGGAACATCAGCTGGTCCGGCGGCAGGTTGCCCGCGGCCGTCGGCACGTCGCCCGCCGACGCGCTGACCGCGATCGTCGCGGCGATGCCGATCGCCAGCGTCACCGATCCCAGCGCGGCGCCGGACCGCGCCTGATAGCGGACGAGGTCGCGCAACGCGAGCCGCACGGCCACGCCGAATCGGGTGGCGGCGGCGGCGAGGAGCCGGATGGCGAGTGGGGCGAGGAACAGGAACCCGACCGGGGTCAGCAGCGTGCCGGCGATGATGAACAAGGCACGTTGATGGCGGGATTCGTGGTCGGAGAACCACAGGAGAGCGAGGCCCGCGGCGAGGACGACCGCGCCGACCGCGGCGAACCGGTGCGCCGGCTGCGGCCGCGACGGGCGCCCCGAGAGCGCGGCGACGATCGACGTGCGGGCCACGCCACGGGCCGGCCACCAGGCCGCTGCGATGGCGGTGAGCACGGCAAGGGCGAGCATGGCCGCGACGGCCCACCACGGCAGGGCGAAGCGGTCGATTCGGTGGCCGGAGAGCGACTGCAGCGTCGGGACGAACGCGACCCACGCCACGAGGCCGGCGATGGCGCCGGCGGCAGCGCCCGCCATCCCCACGGCGGCACCGTCGGCGAGCATGACGAGGCGCACGTGCTTGTCGGTGGCGCCGAGGGCGGCCAGCATGCCGAGGGCGCGTTGACGGCGCTGGGCCATGACGGTGAACCCGGCGACCGCCATGAGGCCGACGAACAGCAGCCCGATGGTCCCGAGCGCCAGCACCAGGGCGCCCACCGCGGCGGTGCTGGGCTGGCCCCGAGACGCGACGGCCATTCCCGTGCCGCTCGGCAGGCGGAACCCGCCACCGCGAGGCGGCTGCCAGGTCCCGGTGAGGATGGAGACGGTGGCCGCCGGCGCGGCCTGGCCGGGCGGGACGAGCGCGAACGCGTCGAGCAGGTCGAGCGGGTTCTCGACGATGCCGACGACCCGGCGGGACCGGCCGTTGGCCGCCCACGAGCTGCCGATGCGAAGGTCGAACAGCTTGGCGGCGGCGCTCGTGACGGCCACCTCGTCGGCGGCAGTCGGATAGCGGCCGGAGTCGAGCCGGAGGGTGACGCCGTTGAACGTGCCGCCGGGAGCCTGGTCGCGCAGGTCGACCGTCGAGATCGAGCCCGGGATCGCGACCT
>DATAKR010000079.1:0-2123 GCA_036261495.1 Acidimicrobiales bacterium
CGATCGCAGGTCTCACACTCGACAGCAGCGAGCTGCGCGCCGCCGCCGAGGTCACCCGGACGCGCATCGACCACCTCATCGCGCAGAGCGCGGAGCACCTGACGATGGTCGCCAACCTCGAGACGCAGGCCGACGCCGAGGAGGCCGGCCGCGATCTCGCCGGGATGGGCGACCTGCCGACGGGCGACCAGATCGCCGCCGAGCTCGAACGGTTCCTGCGCGGCGAGGGTGGCGGCCGGGGCGGCGACCCGGGGCCGCGCCCCACCTGACGATCCGCCCGGTGCGCGCTCACTAACGTCCGTCACCATGAAGGTTGACGGAGGCATCGGGGGGCTCGACGGCGTCGGCGCCCTCGCAAAGGTCCAAGAGGACTCGGGCTACGACGGGCTGTGGTCGGCGGAGACGGGACATGACCCGTTCTTCCCGCTCCTGCTCGCGGCGGAGGCGACCGAGAAGATCGAGCTCGGTACGGGGATCGCGGTGGCGTTCGCCCGCAGCCCGATGACCACGGCGATGCAGGCGAACGACCTGCAGCTCGCGTCGAAGGGGCGGTTCCTGCTCGGCCTCGGTTCGCAGATCAAGCCGCACATCGAGAAGCGCTTCTCGATGCCGTGGTCGCACCCGGCGCCACGGATGCGCGAGTTCGTGCTCGCGATGCGGGCCATCTGGGACTGCTGGAACAACGGCACGAAGCTCGACTTTCGTGGCGACTTCTACTCGCACACCCTGATGACACCGTTCTTCGCCCCCGGGGCCAACCCGCACGGCGCGCCGAAGGTGTTCCTCGCCGCGGTCGGTGAGCACATGACGGAGGTGTGCGGCGAGACGTGCGACGGCATGCTCGTGCACCCCTTCTCGACCGAGCGCTACATGAAGGAAGTGACGATGCCGGCGCTCGAGCGAGGGCTCGAGAAGGCGGGCCGCGCCCGCGCCGACTTCCAGCTCTCGTACACGGCCTTCGTCGTCACCGGCAACGAGAAGGAGCGCGAGGCCGCCGCGGGAATGGTGCGCAACCAGCTGTCGTTCTACGGATCGACCCCGGCCTACCGGCCGGTGCTCGACCTCCACGGCTGGGGCGATCTGCAGTCCGAGCTCAACACCCTCTCGAAGCAGGGCAAGTGGGCCGACATGGCCGCACTGATCGACGACGACATCCTCACCACGTTCGCCGTCGTCGCCGACACGCCGGCGGAGGTCGCCGACAAGCTGATCGAGCGCTACGGCGGCGTGCTCGACCGCATCGGCTTCTACGTGCCGATCGCCAACGCCGACGATCGCGCCGACATCATCCGCCGCCTCCAAGCCGCCTGAACCCCGACACCCCGCATTCTGCAGGCACTGGCGCGGGTTCACGCCGGGCTGGTGCCTGCAGAACGCCGTCGGTCAGAACGCCGTCGGTCAGAACGCCGTCGGTCAGACCGGGGAGAGGGCCGACTCCAGGTAGCGGGTCCGGCAGAGGGAGCGCTGGAGCTTCCCCGACGACGTCTTCGGCAGCGTTCCGGCGGTGACGAGCACGACCTCCTCCGGCGGGAGACCGACGGCCTCGCGCACCCGCACGGCGACGAGCTCTCGCACCTCTGACGCGGTGCCGGCGTCCTTCGTCTCGGCGACGACGACGAGCGCCTCCTTTCCCTTGCGGCCCTCCACGCCGAAGGCGATCACGTTGCCGGCGCGAACGCCGTCGACCTCGGCCGCCGCCCGCTCCACGTCCTCGGGGAACACGTTGCGGCCACCGACGATGATCACGTCCTTGATCCGCCCGCAGATCACGAGCTCGCCATCGACGATGTAGGCCAGATCGCCGGTGCGGAACCACCCGTCCTGGAAGGCGTTGGCCGTCGCCTCAGGGTGCTTGTAGTAGCCGGGGGTCACCGACGTGCCGCGCAGCTGCAGCTCCCCCACCTCACGCTCGCTCATCACGTCGCCGGTCGCCGGATCGCAGATGCGCATCTCGAGGCCTGGGATCGGCCGGCCGAGGAGCGCAAGCTCGCGGGCGCCCGGCGATCCGACCTCGACGGGCGCGGCGTAGCGGTCGGTCTCGAGGACGCGACGGTCGACGGGGTCGGTGCGCAGCCCCGAGAGCAGGGCCGGGAACGTCCCGGCGATGGCGAGCTCCGCCATCC
>DATAKR010000081.1:0-18401 GCA_036261495.1 Acidimicrobiales bacterium
GACGCCGCCCTCGGCGTGATCACCACGGCGTCCTTCGCGATCGGGCTCGCGCTCATCAAGGTGTTCGGCTCGGCGGGGAAGAACCCCGACGCCTACCTGTTCGGCAACGTGCTCGGCGTCGACCGGGGTCAGGTGCTCCTCGTCGCCGTGATCACGCTGCTGTCGGCGCTCGTCGTGTTCCTCCTCTACCGGCCGTTGCTGTTCTCGACCTTCGACCCCGAGGTCGCCGACGTCTCGGGAGTCCGGACGGCTCGCATGGACGCGGTGCTCATGCTCGTGCTGGCGGCGACGATCCTCGCCACCATGAACGTCATCGGCGTGGTGCTCGTCGCGGCCACGCTCGTGATCCCGCCGGTCGTCGCGCGGATGCTCACCAACAGCTTCGCCCGCATGCTCTGGCTCTCGACGGCCATCGGTGCGGCGTGCGGGTTCGCCGGCATGGTGGCGAGCTACCACCTCGACATCCCGTCGGGCCCGATGATCGTGCTCACCGGGTCGGCGCTGTTCGCGGTCGTGTTCGCGCTGACGGGGCGCCGCGGCCTGCGCCGCGTCGCCGGCGTCGACGCCGACCTCGCCTAACCGGCCGCGGTGTCGCCCGCTCGCGACGGAGCCGACGCCGCGATCGAGCGCCGGAGCGCCGCATGGATCGTCTCGGGCGTGAGCACGCCGACGTAGCGGTCACCGTCGAGCACGGCCACCCAGCCGGTGTCGTGGGCGAGCAGCACGCTCAGCGCCTCGCGGAGCGTCGCCGTCAACGGAACCGTCAGCTCGGGCGGCACCGGTTCTCCTGGAGCGGGTCCGGCGGGCTGCATGGCGAGGTCACGCCGCGCGATGGGCGTGACCGACAGGCGCTTGAGCCCTCGGTCGGTGCCGACGAAGTCGGCCACGAACGGTGAAGCCGGACGGCCGAGGACCTGGCCCGGCGTGTCGTACTGCGCGAGGCGGCCGTCGTCGTCGAGGATCGCGATGCGGTCGCCGAGGTGGACGGCCTCCTCGATGTCGTGGGTGACGAACACCACCGTCTTGCGCAGGTCGCGCTGCAGCCGGAGGAACTCGTCCTGCAGCCGCCCCCGGGTGATCGGGTCGAGTGCGCCGAACGGCTCGTCCATCAGGAGCACCGGTGGGTCGGCGCCCAGGGCCCGAGCGACGCCCACGCGCTGGCGCTGGCCGCCGGAGAGCTCGTGCGGGTAGCGGCGGGCGTAGCGGTCGGCGTCGAGGCCGACGAGGGCGAGCAGCTCGAGCACCCGGGCGTGGGTCCGGGCGCGGTCCCATCCGAGGAGCCGCGGGACCGCGGCCACGTTCTGCGCGACGGTGAGGTGCGGGAACAATCCGACCTGCTGGATCACGTACCCGATGTGCCGGCGGAGGTGGACCGGGTCGACGCGGGCGACGTCGTCGCCGGCGAGGAGCACCCGCCCACTGGTCGGCTCGAGCAGGCGGTTGATCATCCGCATGGTGGTGGTCTTGCCGCTGCCCGACGGGCCGACGAGCACGCACACCTCGCCGCTGGCGATCTCGAGGTCGAGGTGATCGACGGCGACGTGGCGGCCGAACACCTTCGTCAGCTGCTCCAGGGCGATCACCGCCGGTGGACGCTACCGTCGCCGAGATGCTGTCGGCGGCCGACCCCTGGATCAGATGGGACTGGGTCGCCAGCCACGGCGACGTGATCCTGCAGCGGCTCCGCGAGCACGTCGAGCTCACCCTGATCACGCTGGCGATCGGCCTGCTCATCTCGCTGCCGCTGGGTGTGATCTGCTGGCGGTTCCGCCGCCTCTACCCTCCGGTGCTCGGCGTCACCGGCGTGATCTACACGATCCCGTCCCTCGCACTCCTTGCGTTCCTGATCCCGTTCACCGGCCTCACCACCACGACGGCGGTCATCCCCCTCGTCAGCTACACGCTGCTGATCCTCGTCCGCAACGTCGTCGCCGGCCTCGACGCCGTGCCGGCCGAGGTGCGCGATTCGGCGCGAGGGATGGGTTTCGGGCGGGCACGCGAGCTCGTGGCCATCGACCTGCCACTCGCCATCCCCGCGATCTTCGCCGGCATCCGCATCGCCGCGGTCACCACCATCGGGCTCATCACCGTCACGGCCCTCATCGGTGAGGGCGGGCTCGGCCAGCTCATCCTCGACGGGCTGTACCGCGACTTCCGCACCGAGCTGGTCATCGGCACCCAGCTCTGCGTCGTGCTGTCGACCGTCGTCGAAGTCGGGTTCCGTGGCATCGAGCGCGCGCTCACGCCGTGGGCGGGGCGGCGCGCGCCGTGAAGTTCCTGGGTGACGTCGTCGCCTACTTCACCTCGGCGTCGACGTGGTCGGGTGCGGACGGCATCGTCCACCGCGCCGCCGAGCACACCGGGATGTCGGTGCTCGCGGTGCTCGCCGGGGTCGTGATCGCCCTACCGGTCGGTCTCGCCCTGGGCCACACCGGACGAGGTGGTGCCCTCACCATCAGCGTCTCGAACCTGGGCCGGGCGGTGCCGTCGTTCGCGATCATCGTGATCGCGGCATCGGTGTTCGGCATCGGCGCGGAACCGGCGTTCATCGCCCTCGTCGCCCTCGCCATACCGCCGATCGTCACCAACACCTACGTGGCCATCGACGGGGTCGACACCGACGCCAAGGACGCGGCGCGGGGGCTGGGGTACACCGGGGGCCAGCTGCTGCGCCGGGTGGAGATGCCTCTGGCGCTGCCGCTCATCATGGCGGGCATCCGGACGTCGGCGGTGCAGGTGGTCGCCACCGCCACGCTCGCCGCGCTCGTCGGATGGGGTGGCCTGGGCCGCTACATCATCGATGGGCTGGCCACGCGCGACTTCGTCGAGGTGTTCGCCGGAGCGCTGCTCGTCGCCCTGCTCTCGATCGCGACGGAGGTGGTCCTCGCCGGCGTGCAGCGCGTCATCGTGCCCAGGGGCCTGCGGCGAGCGGCGGTGGGCGGCGCCGGCGCCGGAGGTGAGGTGGCTACGCTGCCCGGGGTCGCCGGGGCGGGACACGGTGCCAAGCGTTAGGCGGTTGATCCCGCCGGAAGGGACGACACCACGATGACGACGCGCTTCGGCCATCGCGCCGCTGCCTTGGCGGCGTTGCTGGTTCTCGCGGCCTCCGCGTGCGGTGGCGGTTCGAGTGGGGAGAAGACGCCGACCAACGAGGCCAAGGGATCCTGCGCCTCGACCACCGGCAACGACAGCGTCACCGTCGGCAGCACGAACTTCTCCGAGCAGGAGATCGTGGCCGAGCTCTACGCCCAGTGCCTGAGCGCGGCTGGCTACCGGGTCCAGAAGAAGCTCGAGATCGGGTCCCGCGAGATCGTCCTGCCGGCCCTCGAGAAGGGCGACATCGACATCTACCCCGAGTACGTCGGCACCCTCCTGACGTTCCTCGGCGGCACGCCGTCGCCCGACCTCGACAAGACGCTCGCGGATCTCCGCGCCCAGCTGGGTCCGAAGAACGTGTCGATCCTCACGCCGTCGTCGGCCGAGGACAAGAACGGCTTCGCGG
Organism: Acidimicrobiales bacterium; assembly: GCA_036261495.1. Classification (GTDB taxonomy): domain Bacteria; phylum Actinomycetota; class Acidimicrobiia; order Acidimicrobiales; family CADCTF01; genus DATAKR01. Next base: position 3,503 of record DATAKR010000081.1, read on the forward strand.
TCACCAAGGCCACCGCGGCGAAGTACAACCTGAAGAAGATCTCCGACCTGCAACCGGTCGCGAAGCAGCTGGTGTTCGGCGCGGGTCCGGAGTGCCCCGACCGGCCGTTGTGCCTCCAGGGCCTGAAGGGCACCTACGGCCTCGACTTCAAGGAGGTCAAGAAGCTCGACTCTGGTGGGCCGCTCACCAAGGACGCCCTGGAGCGGGGCGACATCGACGTCGGGTTGATCTTCACCTCCGACGGCGCGGTGGCGGCCCGGGGCTTCGTGATCCTCGAGGACGACAAGCACCTCCAGCCGGCCGAGAACCTCGTGCCCGCGGTGCGAACCGAGGTCCTGAAGGGGAACCTCCAGAAGCTCCTCGACGGCATCTCGGCCAAGCTCACGACCGAGAACCTCTCGGCCATGAACAAGAAGGTCGACATCGACAAGTCCGACCCCTCCGACGTCGCCAAGGAGTTCCTGAGGGCGAACGGGTTCCTCTAGGGCACACGGGTAGACCCCGGGCATGGCTGAGACGGAGCCGGGGATCCGCTCAGCCCGGGGCGATCGTGTCGTCGACGGGCTCTTCGGAGCCGGAGTCGATGAAGTGGCGCTCGCTGGAGCCGAGGTCCTTCCGCAGATCGGCGCGGTCGTCGTCGATGCGCTCCTGCAGGTGGTCGAGCCGTTCCTGCATCTCCTCGGGTGTGTTGCCCTTGTGGTCGGTCATGGGATCGCTCTACCCACGATCAGGGTGGCCGTCCCGCCCGGTCACCCGAGCGGACGGACCACGCGGCCCACGGCGTCCTTGCCGAGTGTCATCGCCCGATCGACGATGGCGGCGGGCAGGCCCAGGAGGATGTTGAGCGGCGGCTGATCGGGCACCCTCGGGTGCGGGCGGGTCGGCGCGGCGTCCTTCAGCCGGTCGAGGGTGTCGCCGAGCTCGTCGAGCTCCTCGACGGTCATCGCGTCGCGGACCTTCGGGAACAGGTCGTTCTCCTCCTCCTCGACGTGGTGCCGGACGCTCTCGACGAGCACTGTCATCTTCGGGACGAACCGGTCGTCGGTCGGGGCCATCTTCTCGAGCTCGCGGAGCGTCCACTTCACGATGTGGTGCTCCTCGAGCCCCTCCAGCACCGTCGCCACCGCGTCAGGGTCGAGCCGCTCGCGGAGCACCGGATAGAAGCCCTCCTCCTCGATGGAGGCGTGGACGGAAAGGTGCTGGACGACGAGGTCACGGACGCGGGCCAGCTCGGCGACGTCGCCGGGCTCGGCCGTCTCGAAGCGATGGAAGAGCTCCTCGACGTTGCCGTGGTCCTGCTTCAACAGGGTCAAGGCGTTCATGGGGTTGACATCCCCGAGCAGGACGCCGGGAAAACGGTTGTGCGTCACTCCCGGGCGGCACGGCGGAAGACGGCGTCCCAGTCGGTGTCGGTGATCCCCATGGCGGAGAGGCGGCGGGTCGCGTCCTCGACGGCGGCGCCGGCATCCGGTGCCTCGAGGGCCTCGAGGGCGCGGGCCCGGGCGAGCTCGGCGAGCGCCTGGCTCATCCGGTCGCCGGTCGGGGCCGTCCACCCCCGAGCCGCTTCGAAGTGGGCTCGAGTCTCGGCCTCGTCCCCGGTCTGGGCCGCCGCCAGGCCCCTCGCCACCTCGACGAACATCTGGTCGACGTAGGTGCCCTCGCCTTCCGCGTCGAGCTCGGCCGCGACCCGCTCGACCGCGGCGGGCTGGCGGGCGACGGCGAGCGCGACCGCGAGCGCCGCGCCCGCAGCCTTGCGCAGGCCGATGCTGGTGGCGTCCTCGAAGACGTCGGTGAGCACCGCGACGGCCTGGTCGTCGCGGCCGAACTGGAGCAGCGCGATGCCCGACGCCACCTGGCGCTCGGGCCAGTTCTCGCCGGCCGGGTGCTCGAGCAGGGTGCCGATGTCGAAGGTGTGGGACGCCTCGCCCATCGCCAGCGCGGTGCCCGCGGCGACGAGCTGGCCGAAGGCGAGGGCCTCCGGGGACCCCGCGTGGGTGGCGACGGCCTGGGCGGTCGCGATCAGATCGCGCGCCTCGCCACTGTCGCCCCGGGCAACGAGCGCGCGGGCCAGCGTGCCGAGTGCCCGCAAGCTTCCGGAGTGGTCGCCCATGACCTCGAACTCGTCGCGAGCGCTGGTGGCGTACCGGATCGCCTCCTCGGTGCGCCCGCTCCAGAGCCGGGTGTTCGCGAGCAGCAGGAGCATCATCGACCGCGCCCAGCGGTCGCCCTCCATGTCGCTCGACTCGACGAGCGTCTGGGCCAGCCGGTCGGCCTCGTCCATGTGCCCCTGTTGGAGCCGGACCCACGCCATGAGCCCGAAGGCCCACGCCAGCCCGCCCCAGTCCTGCGCCTCCTCGAACAACCGGACCGACTCGGTGACGCGGGTGTCGGCCTCGTCGGTGTCGCCGCGCTCGAAGGCGATCCACGCCATGTTCTGCTGGGCCCACGCTTCGCCGCGCAGGTCGCCGAGCTCGCGGAACAGGCCGAGCGCGGCGGCGATGCTCTCCTCGGCCGACGCGAGGCGACCGCGGAAGAGATCGGTCATCCCCCGGAGCCGCAGCGCATCGGCCTCCCCGGCGCGCTCACCGAGGCGCCGCCACCGATCGACCGCTTCGTCGAGCGTGTGGGCCGACTCGAGGAGGGCCCCTTCGGCCTGCTCGACCTGGCCCTGGACGGTGAGCGCGGCAGCGCCCGCCCACTCGTCACCGGCGGCGTCGGATGCCTTGCGCACCGCGCTGACGTCGGCGCGTGCCGCGTCGAGCTGGCGAAGCGCCACTCGGGCCCGCGCCCGCCGAACGCGGAACCGCCGGCTGACGGCACCGTCGGCGTCGCCGATCAGCCGGAGCGCCTGGTCGCAGAGCCGCGCCGCCACGGCGGGCACCTCGCGGCGCTCGACCTCGGTGAGGGCCCGGTCGATCCACGTCAGCGCCTGCTCGCGCACGTCGGTGACGACGCCCTCGACCGGGCCGAGCTCGTCGACGAGCTCGGCGGCCGCTCCGAAGTGGTGGGCGAGCGGCTCGAGCTGCTCGCTCTCGCGGTGGATCGTGCGGGCCCGTTCGGCCAGGAACGCCCCGAGCGCCGCGTGATGCCGGGCCCGCTCGGCCTTCGTGAGCGTCTCGTAGGCGACCTCGCGGACAAGCTCGGAGCGAAACGCCCACTCCCGCCCGTCGAACGACAGGACGTCGCGGTCGACGAGGTGGTCGAGGATCGTGGGGAGTGAGGCCACCGCGCCGTCGCCCAGCGCGGTGAGGGCGTCGATCGACCCGACCCGTCCGACCACCGCGGCGTGGTCGAGCACGCGCCGCTCGGCACCGGGCAGGGCGTCGAGGCGGGTGGCGACGAGGCCGCGCAGCGTCGGCGGGAGCTCACCCTGGGCACCCGACGTGGCGACCAGGGCGGCGAGCTCCTCGAGGTAGAACGGGTTGCCGCCGGCGCGCTCGATCACCGTGTCCGCGAGCGCTGCGGGCGGCGCCGACTCGAGCAGCGTGGTGAGCAGCGCGGTGGCCGCGTCCCGGTCGAGCGGGTCGAGGTGGACGACGACGAGGTTGTGGCGCGCCGCATGCGGGATCCAGCGGTCCTCGATCTCGGGCCGGGCGGTGGCGACGAGCGCGAACGGCAGCCCGCGCAGATGACCGGGGAGCCGGTCGAGCAGGTCGAGCACCAGTGGATCGGCCCAGTGGAGCTCGCTGATCGACAGCACGAGCGGCCGGCGGTGGGCGATGTTCGACAGGAGGCCGATGAAGGCCCGCACGGCGTCGTCGCGCGCCCGCCCTGGTTCGACGTGGTCGAGCGGCGACGCGATGCCCATCAGGTAGAGGAGGCCGTCGGTCTTGCGGGCGACGTCGGGGTGGTCGGCGGGCTGGCGCAGGGCCCAGGCGACCTTGGCGCGGCTCTTGCCCGTGGCGACGTCGGCGGTGTCGGCGACGTCGACGTCGAGCGCGTGCCGCACGGCGGCCGCGATCGGCCACCACACGTTGGCTTCCCCATAGGGGACGCAGCGACCCTCGAGCACGACCGCGCCGTGGTCGCGCGCCGATGCCTCGGTGAGCTCCTCTGCGAGCCGGCTCTTGCCGATCCCCGCCTCGCCGGCGATGAGGACCGTCTGGGGGCGTCGGCGCTCGAACCCCATGGCGAGCGCCGCGCACAGGATCTCCATCTCGCGGGTGCGTCCGACGAGTGGCGTTCGCGCCCGCCGGGGTCGGTGGCCGGGCGGCACGAGTGCCTCGAGCGCGAGGTAGGCGACGACGCGCTCCGACCGGCCGCGCACGTCGAGCGGCCCGACCGGCTCGTAGCGGACCACGTCGGAGGTGAGGGCGTAGGTGTCGGGCCCGACGAGGATCTGCCCCGGCTCGGCCTCGACCTGGAGCCGGCTCGCTACGTTCACGGTGTCGCCCATGGCCGTGTACTCGCCTCCGGCACGCAGCGCGCCCACGAGGACCTCGCCGGTGTTGATGCCGACGCGCATCCGCAGCGGCATCTCGGTCTCGGCCGCGTGGCCGGCCAGCGTGCGCTGCATCTGCAGCGCGCACCGCACGGCACGCTCGGCGTCGTCCTCGTGGGCGACCGGCGCGCCGAAGAGCGCCACGATGGCATCGCCCAGGATCTTGTCGATGCGGCCGCCGTGCGCGCCGATGTCGGCGACCAGGCGCTGGAAGGCGCGGTCGACGACGTTGCGGACGTGCTCGGGGTCGACCCCCTCCGCCAGCGACGTGTAGCCGACGAGGTCCGCGAACAGCACGGTGACGATCCGGCGCTCCTCGACCCTGGCCCCGAGCGCGTGGCCGCACGAGGGGCAGAAACGGGAACCCTCGGGAACCGGCGCCCGGCAGGCGGGGCACTCCATCGGACGAAGGATACGTGCGGCGGCAAGGATGAGGGCATGGAGATCGCCGATGCCGTGCGCTTCGTCGCCGGCAACCACCGCGCCGTGCTCGCCACCCGGCGAGCCGACGGCCGACCCCAGCTCTCGCCGGTCAGCGTCGGCGTCGACGGTGAGGGCCGGGTCCTCATCAGCACGCGCGAGACGGCGATGAAGCTGAAGAACATCGAGCGCGACCCGGCGGTGTCGGTGTGCGTGTTCACCGACGCCTTCTTCGGGGAGTGGGTCCAGCTCGACGGCACGGCCGAGGTCGTCCGGCTGCCCGAGGCGATGGACCTTCTCGTGGCGTACTACCGCGACCTCGCCGGCGAGCATCCCGACTGGGACGACTACCGCGCCGCCATGGAGCGCGATCGGCGCGTGATCGTCCGCATCACGGTCGACCGGGCCGGTCCGGATCGGGCCGGCTGAGGCGCGCTACTTGATCGCCAGGGCGTTGGGCGGCGAGGCCACACCGGCGCGCACGTTGAGCGGCGCCGAGGTGAAGAAGCACTCGTAGACACCGTCGCCGGCGCAGTCGGCCGCCACCGCCTCCAGGTCCCACAGCTCGCCCAGGGGAAGGCCGAGCAACGGGAGGAGGCTGGTGTGCACGAACACGTCGATCATCCGGCTCGGGTCGGTCCGGGCCTCGGCCCGCTCCTCCCGGGTGAGGTGGGCGCCCGGGGGCCACACCTCGACCGCGGGGTTGTCGGCCCCGATCGCGGCGATGTGCAGATCCCAGAGGAACCGGGCGGTCGCCTCGCCGGCGCGGAGGCCCGGCGCCGCGAGGTGCTCGGCGAGGTGCGCGCGGGCGTCCTCGTCGAGCGACCGGTACCAGCCGACCCATCCCGTGCGGAGCAGGAGGACGTCGCCGGGGTGGACCTCCACGCCCTGGTCGTCGAGCGTGGCGCGCACCTCGTCGGGCTCGATGGCGTCGGCGGTGTCGTAGGCGAAGGGCCGGCCCTGGCGCTCGCGCCACCGGCCCACATCGGCGACGACCGCCCGGCCGGCGATGCCGCGCCGGGCCCAGTGATGGATCCCGTGCTCCTCGTCGTACACGCCGTTGTAGTGGCCGAAGGGTCCCCCGACGTGCCGGAAGCCGTCCCACTGGCTGGAGCTCTGGGTGTTGAACGTGAGGACGTCGTCGTGGCCGGCCGCGCCCGGCTCGCCGGTGACGGTGTGCTGCGGCGCGGCCCGCCCGAACAACGGCGGCGATGGGAGCTCGGCATCGAAGTTGAGGGCGAACACCCGACCCGTGCGCACGAGGCGCGCCGCCTCGACCACCCGCTCGGCGGTGAGCAGGTTGAGGCACCCGAACACGTCGCCCTCACCCCAGACGCCCCAGGAGGAGCCGGCGGGGGCGCCGTCGCGGACGGGGAGCTGGTCGTACGAGGGAAGCGAGGCGTCGGGCATCGCCGGGGGAACCTATTCGCGTGCGGCCGCGTTCGCCCGGTGTGCCAGGCTCGGCCGGTGCACCGGCTCGTGCTCTGGGACGTCGACGGCACCCTCGTGCGCGCCGGCGTGGCCGGCCGCGACGTGTTCGAGACGGCGATCGCCCACGTCCTCGGGAGGCCGCTCGCCGGCGACGTCATGCCACAGGTGTCGATGAGCGGGAAGACCGATCCGCAGATCGCGACCGAGATCCTCGCCCTCGCCGGCGTCGCCCGGGGCGAGATCGACGCCCATCTCCCGCCTGTCCTCGCCCGGCTCGAGGTCGAGCTGGCGGCGGCCGCCGACCGCATCCGCGCCGAGGGGGTCGTGCTACCGGGTGTCGGTGAGCTGCTCGCCCGCCTCCATCACGATCCCGACGTGCTGCAGTCGGTCCTCACCGGGAACCTCGCTCCCAACGCGGTCGTGAAGCTCGCCGCGTTCGGCCTCGACGAGTGGCTGCAGCTCGATGTCGGCGCCTACGGCAGTGACGCCGTCGACCGTCGCGACCTCGTGCCGATCGCGATCGGGAAGGTGGCCCGCCGGTACGGCCGCCGGTTCGCGCCGCGGGAGACCTGGATCGTCGGCGACACACCCCGCGACCTGGAGTGCGCGAGGGCGGGCGGCGCCCGCTGCCTGCTGGTCGGAACCGGGCGCTACGCGGCCGGCGACCTCGAGGACCTCGGCGCCGACGCGGTGCTGGATGATCTCGCGGACGTCGACCGCGTGGTGTCGCTGCTCGGGTCGTGAGCCGGCGACCGGCGGCCGCTCAGATCTCGGCGTCGACGCTGGCGCTCGCCTCGGCGCCGCTGCGGAGGAACGCCGCGACGGCTTCGTGGTCGGCGTTCACCTGGTAGGCGCGCAGGGCGTCGAGGTCGTCGAACGTCGACACGAGCACCAGGTCCCACGAGCGGCCGCTGTGCAGGACGTCGATGCCGACGTCGTAGCTCTTGATCTCCGGGATCTTCGGCGGGAGCGAGTCGAGTCGCGCCTTGCACTCGGCGAGGTGCTCGGGCGACGGATCGCGCATCTTGAACATGAGGACGTGGAGGATCACCCGTCGATTGTCCCGCGTCGATCGTGGCCCTTCGAAGGCGTCGCCTCTCGGGGCGCGCGGTCGTAGAGTCCCGGCGTGACCACGACCGCGCCCTACGGCGCATGGCGCTCGCCCATCACCGCGGCCTCGATCGTCGAGCGGTCGGTCGGACTGTCGCAGGTCGCCGTCGACGGCGACACCGTCTACTGGAACGAATCGCGCCCGAACGAGGCCGGCCGGCAGGTGATCGTGCGGTGGCGCGACGGCGAGCGGGTCGACGTGCTGCCCGGGGAGTTCTCGGCGCGCACGCTCGCCCATGAGTACGGCGGCCGCTGCTACGCGGTCCACGCCGGCGTGGTGTGGTTCTCGAACTTCGCCGACCAGCGGATCTGGCGCGTCGACCCGGGGGCCGAGCCGCGCCCGATCACGGCCGAGCCGCCCACGCCGATGTCGGTCCGGTTCGCCGATCCGGTCGTCACGCCCGATGGGTCGTGGGTCGTCTGCGTCCGGGAGCGCCACCTCGGTCCCGCGGCCACCGACGTGGTCAACGATGTCGTCGCGGTGCCGGCGACCGGCGGCGGTGATCCGGTCGTGCTGTGCGAGGGCGGCGACTTCTACGCCGCGCCGCGCGTCAGCCCCGATGGCCGCCGGCTGGCCTGGCTCGCCTGGGATCATCCCAACATGCCGTGGGACGGCACCGTGCTGCGGGTCGCGGATCTGCACGACGACCCGTCGACGGGCGAGCCGCGCGTCGTCGCCGGCGGCCCGACCCAATGGGTCTCGCAGCCGCGGTGGACGCCGGACGGCCTGGTGTTCACCTCCGACCACGACGGCGGCTGGTCGAGGCTCTACGTCGACGACGGCGGAACGGGTGTCGGGCTCTGCGATCTCGACGCCGAGTTCAGCGGCCCCGACTGGGTGTTCGGCCAGGCGACGTACGACGTGGTCGGCGGCGGCACACTTGTCGCGGCCTGGTCGTCGCAGGGCCTCGACCATCTCGGGGTGGTGGCCGGCGGGGAGGCGCGGCCGATCGACGTCCCGTTCACATCCATCGACGACGTGCACGCGGTCGGCAGCGAGCCCGCGATCGTGTGCATCGCCGGCTCGGCGCTCGAGCCCGCCGCCGTCGTGCGCATCTCCGTGCCGGACGGCACCGTCGCCGTGCTCGCCCGCAGCCGGGAGACGACGGTCGACCCCGGCTACCTGTCGACACCCCGCCCGATCGAGTTCCCCACCGAGAACCTGACGACGGCCCACGCGCTCTTCTACCCGCCGGCCAACCGCGACTTCGTGGCACCGGCGGGCGAGAAGCCGCCGCTCATCGTGATCAGCCACGGCGGGCCGACCTCGGCCACGTCGTCGCGCTTCAACATCGGCATCCAGTACTGGACGAGCCGCGGGTTCGCGGTCGTCGACGTCAACTACGGGGGCAGCACGGGTTACGGGCGCGAGTACCGCGAGCGTCTGGCCGGGCAGTGGGGGATCGTCGATGTCGACGACTGCGTGAACGCGGCGCGCCACCTCGCCCAGCAGGGCGAGGTCGACGGCGACCGCATGGTGATCCGCGGCGGCAGCGCCGGCGGCTACACCACGCTCGCCGCGCTCACGTTCCGCGACACCTTCGCCGCCGGCGCCAGCCACTACGGGGTGGCGGATGCCGAGGCGCTGGCGCTGCACACCCACAAGTTCGAGTCCCGCTACCTCGACAAGCTGATCGGGCCCTATCCCGACGCGGTCGACGTCTACAAGCAGCGATCGCCGATCGAGCACACCGACCGTCTGTCGCGCCCGATGATCCTGTTCCAGGGTCTCGACGACAAGGTCGTCCCTCCCGAGCAGGCCGAGATGATGGTCGAGGCGCTTCGGGGCAAGGGCATCCCGTTCGTCTACCTGGCCTTCGAGGGCGAGCAGCACGGCTTCCGCAAGGCCGAGACGATCGTGCGCGTCTACGACGCCGAGCTGTCGTTCTACGGTCGGGTGCTCGGGTTCGCCCCGGCCGGCGAGACCGAGCCCGTTCGGCTCGAGAACGAGGAGGCGCTTCCACGATGAAGCTCGGCATCGCCATCTTCCCGACCGACACCGCAGTCGACGTCGTGGCGCTTGCCCGCGAGGTCGAGGATCGCGGGTTCGAGTCGTTCTTCCTCCCGGAGCACACCCACATCCCCGTCGGCGAGGCGCAGTTCCCGACCGGTGCCCCGGTCCAGGAGCACTACAAGCGATCGCTCGACCCGTTCGTCGCCCTCGGCGCCGTGGCCGCCGCAACCTCGCGCCTGCTGCTCGGCACCGGCATCTGCCTCGTCGTCGAGCGCGACCCGATCGTGACCGCGAAGGAGGTCGCGACGGTCGACCTGCTGTCGGGCGGCCGCTTCCTGTTCGGGATCGGCGGCGGTTGGAACCGCCTCGAGATGGCCAACCACGGCACCGACGCCCGGACGCGCTTCGCGCTCATGAAGGAACGGGTCGAGGCCATGAAGGCGATCTGGACGGCTGACGAAGCGGAGTACCACGGCCGGTTCGTCGACTTCGACCCGATCTGGCTGTGGCCCAAGCCGGTGCAGCGCCCGCACCCGCCGGTCCTCGTCGGGGGCAACGGCGCCGGCACGCTGCGGCGAGTCGTCGAGTACGGCGACGAGTGGATGCCCAACGCCTTCGCCGCCGACGCCTTCGCCGAGCGGATCGTCGAGCTGCAGCGCCTCGCCGAGGAGGCGGGGAGGGAACCGGTCCTGGTCACCGCCAACGGGTGCAAGCCCGAGGCTCGCGCCGTCGAGCGCTACGCGGAGATCGGTGTCGACCGCTGCACCTTCTGGGTGCCGTCGGCCTCACGCGACGAGGTGATGCCGCTGGTCGACCGGTACGCCGAGCTCGTCGAGCAGGTGGGTGGCTCGTGATCGCCGCCTTCTCCATCACGCCGCTCGGCATCGGCGAGTCGGTCGGCGACGCCGTGGCCGCCGGCGTCCGGGTGGTCCGCGACAGCGGTCTTCCCAACGAGACCAACGCCATGTTCACCAACGTCGAGGGCGAGTGGGACGAGGTCATGGACGTCGTCAAGCGGGCGGTGATGGCCGTGGCCGCCGACGCGCCGCGGGTGAGCGTGGTGCTGAAGATCGACTACCGGCCGGGGCACGAGGGCGCTCTGACGTCGAAGGTCGAGCGCATCGAGCGCGCCCTCGGCGGCTGAGGCGCCGGCGTGGACGGTGGGGGCGCAGGGGTTCGAACCCTGGACTCGAAGGTTAAAAGCCTCCAGCTCTACCACTGAGCTACACCCCCGCGGCCGCCAGCGTAGGGCGCCGGCGACGGGCTCCGATGCTGTCGGGAGCCTCGCTCGACCGCGGGATGGGTCGAACGTCCCTATCACGCGGGACCCGCCGCTCCGCACACTCCGGGGAACGCTACGAGCCGGGAGGAGTGGCCATGCTCGTCGAGAACGGATTGGAGCTGCTCGACGAGGACGAGTCGTGGGCGCTCCTGCGCACCCGGTCGCTCGGCCGTGTCGGCGTGACCGTCGCCGCCGTGCCGGCGATCTTCCCGGTGAACTACGCGGTGGTCGACGACACCATCGTGTTCCGCACCGCCCCCGGCACGAAGCTCGATGCCGCGGCCGATGGGGCAACGGTCGCCTTCGAGGTCGACGACTTCGACGTCGACGAGAAGCTGGGGTGGAGCGTGATGCTCGCCGGACGGGCGGAGGAGGTGCACGACCTCGAGATGACGTTCCGTGTCGTCGACATCGGGCTCGAGCCCTGGGCGGGCGGCACTCGGTCGCACCTCGTCCGGATCACGCCCATGTTCGTCTCCGGTCGCCGGGTCGTGAGGGTGACACAGAAGGGAAGTAGGGCCGAAGGTCCCTAGACGGACACCGAACCCGCTGATTAATTCTAGTCGTTGCTAGAATTAATTTGGAGGTTCGAGATGGCTCTGTCGACCGAGGTTCGGAAGCACCACACCGCGTGGCTCTCGAGGAACGGTGAGGCGCCCGTCCCGGTCAGGTACGGCGTGACCGACGAGGAGCTCGTCGTGTTCGCCGATGGGCGCCTCGCGGGGATCCGCGCCGGTGACCGGCTGACGGCGACGATCCACAAGATCGCCTTTGGGGAACCGATCTGCGAGGTGGCCGTGACGGCCCGCGAGCTGGCGCCGGCCGAGGTGCCGCTCTGGCTCGTCGCCGACGTCGCCGGCAACCACCCGATCCTCAACTCCGGCCGCAAGCACCCCTACGAGGAGCTGCGCTCCACGCGCCGCCTCGTCGCCCTGAAGCCGTGACGACACGAGAGGACGCACCCATGACCGACACGCCGGCCCGCATCGTTGACGCCCGGCCGATCATCGCCTCGGGCGGCGAACCGTTCGACACGATCATGGCGGCCGTCGACGCGCTCGAGCCGGAGGAGGACCTCATCGTCCTGGCCCCGTTCGAGCCCGTCCCGCTCGAGGGTGTCCTCGGTGCCCAGGGCTTCGTCCACGACGCGGTCGAGCTCGCCGGCGGCGACTGGCGAGTCCGCTTCACGAGGCCTACGTGACCACCGTCGTCGCGCCGCCGAGCGTACGGGCCGCGGGCCGGCCGGCGACGTCTCCCTCGCCGGCGCTCGCCCCACCAGCAGCCATCCCGCTCGGGTTCCTCGCCGCGTCCGGTGCCGGCCTCGCTGCGCTCGGGGCCGGGCTCGTGGTCGCCGCCCGCACCGTGGCGGCGGTGCCGACCGCGCCGCACGTCGTCGCCGTCGCCCACCTCTGCATGCTCGGCTTCCTCGTGACCGGCGTGCTCGGCGCGCTGCACCAGTTCGTGCCCGTCGTCGGTGGCCGCCGCCTCCGCTCGAACGCCCTCGCCGCGCTCACCCTCGCCGTGTGGGTCCCCGCGGTCGCCGGCATCGTGGCCGGATTCGCGCTCGACGTGCCCGGTCTCGTCGCTGTCTCCGGAGCGGCCGCCTTCGCGGCGCTCGCCGCGGCCGGCGTCAACCTCTCGGCGCCGCTGGCGTACGGGACGGGCACGCCCGTGACCGGCCTGCGCTGGGCGGTCGCGCTCCTCGTCGCCACCGCCGGCTTCGGCGTCGTCTACGCCTTCGACCGCCAGGCGGGGTGGTTCCCGCTCTTCCCCGTGCGGGTGCTCGCGCACGCCCACCTCGGCCTGCTCGGGGCACTCGGACTCGCCTACGTCGCGGTGGCCGAGAAGCTCTGGCCGATGTTCCTCCTCGCGCACCGCCCGGGCCGGGGCCCCGGTGCGCTCGCCGTCCGGCTGCTGCCCGCCGGCGTGCTCGTCCTGGTCGGCGGGCTGCTGGTGCGATCGACGCCGGCCGCCATCGCCGGCGCCACTGTCGCGTGCGCCGGGCTCGGTGCCCACCTCGCCTCCCTCGCCGGGTTCATCCGGCACCGCCGCCGCAAGCTCGAGCTGCTGCACGCGTTCGTGCTCACCGGCGCGGTCGCGCTCGTGAGTGCCGTCGTGCTCGGCGCCGCCAGCGCGTTCGCTCCCGTCGGACCGCTCACCCGGATGCACCTCGCGGCCGCGGAGATCGCCGGCCTGGCCGCCTGGCTCGGTCTCGCCATCGTCGGCCACAGCCACAAGATCGTTCCGTTCATCTCCTACACCGCCCTTCGGGCGAGGGGCGTCAGCCGGAACGGCCGCGGCGGCCCGCTCCTGTTCGCCGATCTGTACGACGCGCGGCTGGCTCGGGTGAGCTACGCCGCGGCCACCGCCGGCTTCGCGCTGCTCATCGCCGGACTGGCGACCGCCGGGCCGGTGCTCGTCGCCGCCGCCGGCGCCCTCATCGTCGGGTGCGCCGTCGTCACCCTCCTCAACCTCGTCACCGGACCGATCCGAGCAGGTGCATGGCAATGACCACCGATGAAGGACGTGTCATCGAACGGGCGTCGGCCGCGCTGCGGTTCGTGGTCGACCCAGAGCTGGGCCTCGACATCGTCGAGCTCGGTCTGGTCTACGACATCCGGGTCGACGACGGTGTCGTCGTGGCCGAGATGACCCTCACGACGCCGGGCTGCCCGGTGTCGGAGTCCCTTCCGGCCGAGGCCCGCGCCGCGCTCGCGGGGGCGTTCCAGTCCCCGGTGCGCGTCGACGTCGTCTGGGACCCGCCGTGGACGCCCGAGAGGATCTCGCCCGCCGCGGCCATGGCCCTCGGGTTCGGGGCGCGGTCATGACGCGCCGCGCGCCGGGCACGATCGCGGTCGTGGCCGACCCCGACGGCACCGCACGCCCCGCACCTGCCAGCGCCGGCGGACCGGCTCGGCGCGTGGCGATCGTCCACCGCCAGACGAAGCCCACGCTCGCGCTGGCGGTCGGGTTCGCGCTCGCGTCCGCCGTCGCCGCGGTGATCCCCCATCGCACCGGTGCGTGGCTTCCGCTCCACCTGTTCCTCGTCGGCGGCCTCCTCCTCGCCATCTCGGGCGCGACCCAGCTCTTCGCGGTCACATGGGCGGCCGGCAACCCCGGCCCCGGCCGGCTCGTCGCGGTGCAGCGTGGCGCCATCGCCGGCGGTGCGACGCTCCTCGCCGTCGCACGCGAGCTCGCCCTGCCGGTCGGCGTGGTCGCCGTCGCGGGCACGTCGGTGCTGTGCGGGCTCCTCCTGCTCGGCGTGCTCCTCGCCGGCGAGGTGAGGTCGGGATCGCAGCGGCGCTTCGACCCGGCCCTGGCGTTCTACCTCGCCGCCGTGGTCTCGGGAACGGTGGGATCGATCCTCGGCATCTTCCTCGCCGCCGGCCACGCCGGCCTACGCGACGCTCACCTGGTCCTGAACCTGCTCGGCCTCGTCGGGTTGGTGATCGCCGGCACGCTGCCCTTCTTCGTCGCCACGGAGACGCGGATGAAGACCTCGCGGCGCGCCACGGCCGCCGCCCAGGTCGCGACCCTCGCATGGCTCGTGCTCGGCGTCGGCGTCGCCGCCGGCGCCAGTGCCACCGGGGCGCCCCGCGTGTTCGTGGCCGCGGGCCTGGTGGTCTACGCCGTGGGCCTCCTCCAGCTCCTCTCGCTCCTGCCGCTCCCCGGGGCCAAGCAGCTCCGCTGGGCCGGTCCGCGTGTCCTCCAGCTCGCGGCCGGCGTGGTCTGGTGGGTCGCCGCCTGCGCGGCCGCGGCCGGAAGCGTCGTCACCCGCGGGCTCGCCTGGCCCGAGCACCTCGTGCTCGTGCTCGTGGTGCCCGGCTTCGCGCAGATCCTCGTCGGCTCCCTCGCCTACCTGGCGCCGGTGCTCCGAGGCGGCGGCCACGAGCGCCTGACGGCGGGGTTCGCCATCACCCGCTCGTGGACGTCCTTCGTGGTCGCGAACCTGGCCGGCGTGGCCCTCGCCGTCTCATGGACGGGCGCGGCGATCGCGCTCATCGCGGTGTGGGCACTCGACTCGGCGTGGCGCGCCGCCCGCCTGGTGACGGCGTGACACCGGCCGGCACCCCCGTGGTCGACGACCTGGCGCGGCGGCGCGCCAAGGCGCTCGGCGACCCGACGCGCCGGCGGATCTTCCAGCGCATCGCCGCGGCACCCGACCCGACGACGGTGGCCGACCTCACCGGCGAGCTCGGCCTCAACCACAACGCCATCCGCCAGCACCTCGGCAAGCTCCGCGATGCCGCGCTCGTCGTCG
>DATAKR010000085.1:0-29056 GCA_036261495.1 Acidimicrobiales bacterium
GGGTGCCCGGCGGGCGGCCGCCGCGGGCGGGGGCACCGTCCGCGCCGCCCTCCAGCCCCTCTACCTCGTGGGCCTCGCCCTCGACCTGGTCGCTTGGCTGCTGTCGTTGCTCGCCCTGCGCCGGCTCCCGCTGTTCGCGGTGCAAGCCATCCTCGCCGGCAGCCTCGCGGTGACCGTGGTGCTGGCGCGAGTCGTGTTCCACACCGTCACCCGTCGGGCCGACGACCTCGCCATCGGTGCCACCATCGCGGCGCTGGTGGTGATCGGCGCATCGGCGGGCGCGGAGGGGGCGGCCCGGGCCTCGCACGCCTTCGTGGTCGCGGCACTGGTCGCGTCGGTCGTCCTCGCCGGCGCCGCCACCCTGGCCGCGTGGCGTGCCTCGCCGGTCGTGACGGGCGCCCTCGCCGGCCTCGCCTTCGGAGGGACGGCGCTCTCGGCGCGAGCGATCGACACGAGCGGGTCGCTCGTGCACGTGGCCACAAGACCGCTCGCGCTCGCCCTCGTCGTGTTCGGCGCCACGGGCCTGCTCGCCTATGCCACCGCCCTCGAGCACGGCGCCGTCGCGCCCGTCACCGCCGCGCTGTGGGTGACGGAGGTCGTCGTGCCGGCGGTCGTCGGTGCCGTCGCTCTCGGCGATCGCGTCCGTGCCGGATGGACCGTGCCCGCGGCGCTGGCCGTGGTCGTCGCCCTGGCGGCCACCGTCGTGCTCGCCGCGTCGCCGGCGCAGGTGGCCGTCGCCGGCGACCACGCCGCGCACCCTCACGTGTGAGGCGGGCCTTGGTGGAGGCGCACAGGCGGTGGGTAGCGTGGGCCGCCATGGATGCCGACGCCGCGCGAGAGCGCCTCAGTGCCGAGCGTGATCGCCTCCTCGCCCTCAAGGGCGAGGTCGATGACGTGAGCACGGAGACCGAGGACGAGAGCCTGGGCGAGCTCTCGCACTACGACCAGCACCAGGCCGATGTCGGCACCGAGACCTTCAACCGCGAACGCGACCTCTCGATCCTGGGCGAGATCGAGGGTGAGCTCGCCGATGTGGAGCACGCGCTCCAGCGCATCGACAACGGCTCCTACGGCACCTGCGAGGCGTGCGGCAAGCCCATCGACGACGCTCGCCTCGAGGCGATGCCGGCCACGCGCTTCTGCGTCGACGACCAGGCGGTCGCCGAGCGCGAGGCCCGCTCCGCCACACCCGGCGAGGAGTAGGCGGCCGGCGGCCGTGCGCCGAGCGCTCGCGGTCAGCGGCGCCGTCGTCGCCGCTGGTGCGGCCGGCGTGGCCGGTGCGGCCGCCATCGCCCTCCGCGACGACGCCCGCCGCCATCACCTCGAGCGGCGCGTGCGCATCATGCGACTCACGGCGCGGCGTAGCGCGCACTTCCTCGTCACCAAGCTGAAGGGCACCCGCGCCGACGAGGAGGAGCGGGCCCGGCTCGACGAGCAGTTCGCCGTCCGCACCGCGCAGGACGTCGCCGAGGTCCTCGGCGGCATGAAGGGGGCGATCATGAAGGCGGGCCAGATGCTCTCCTTCATCGCCGACGGCCTCCCCCCCGAGGCCCAAGCGGCGCTCGCCACCCTGCAACAGGATGTGCCGCCGATGGCGCCGAGCCTCGCGGCGGAGGTCGTGCGCCGCGACCTCGGCGGCGACCCCGAGCGCATCTTCCTCGAGTGGAACCCGGTGCCTCTCGGCGCGGCGTCGATCGGTCAGGTCCACAAGGCCGTCACCCGTGACGGGCGGGTGGTCGCCGTCAAGGTCCAGTACCCGGGCGTCGATCGCGCCATCAAGAGCGATCTCGACAACGCCGAGATGCTGTACGGGCTCTTCGCCTCGTTCGCGCTGAAGAACCTCGACGTGAAGTCGCTCGTCGACGAGCTCCGAGCCCGCATGGCCGACGAGCTCGACTACCGGCTCGAGGCCGCGAACCAGCAGGAGTTCGCCGAGCGCTACGCCGGCCACCCGTTCATCCGGGTGCCGGCGGTGCTCCCCGAGCTGTCGAGTCGCCACGTCCTCACCACCGAGTGGGTCGACGGCATGCGGTTCGACGAGTTCCGCAGCTCCGTCGACGAGGCCACGCGCCAGCGGGCCGCCGAGGTGCTGTTCCGGTTCGCCCAGGGCTCGATCCAGCACTTCCGGATCTTCAACGGCGATCCCCACCCCGGGAACTACATCTTCCACCCTGACGGCTCGGTGACGTTCCTCGACTTCGGGTTGGTGAAGCGGTGGGCGCCGGGTGAGATGGAGGCGCTCACCGACATCCTCGACTTCGTGCTCGAGGGCGACGCCGACGGCGCGATCCGCGAGGCGATCGAGGCCGGGTTCCTTCCGCCCGACCACGGCGTCGACCCCGCGCTGATCTTCGACTACGTGAGCACGCCCTACGTCCCCTTCATGGACGACGAGTTCACCTACACCAAGGACTGGACGGCGAAGGCGCTGGAGAAGCTCATCGACGTGAAGGGCCTGTACACGCCGGTGATCCAGAAGCTCAACATGCCCCCGTCGTACGTGATCCTCGATCGTGTCGTGTGGGGGATGTCGGCCCTCTTCGGGCGCCTGCACGCCACCAACCGCTGGCGCGGCATGCTCGCGGAGTACCGCAAGGGCGCGCCGCCCGTGACCGAGCTCGGCGAGATGGAGCGGGCCTGGCGCGAACGTCGGGGCCGGACGGCCCACTGACACCGCTCAGAAGAGCGTCGGGAACTCTGGTCGCGCCGCCACACGCGGCATCGGGGTCGGCTCCGGCGACTCGAGGTCCTTGGCGATGAGGAAGCCGCGGGCCCTCTCCGTCTTCGGATAGCGGTTGACGAGGGCCCAGAACCGCGGCCCGTGCCCGGGCTCGGTGAGGTGGGCCAGCTCGTGGACGATCACGTAGTCGCGCACCCACTCCGGGAACGCCGCCAACCGCATCGAGATCCGGATGGTCCGGTCGGCCGGCGTGCACGAGCCCCAGCGCCACTCCTGGTTGTCGACCCAGCGGATCGACGCCGGTCGCTCGAGCCCAAAGCGCGCCGCCAGGACCTCGGTGCGCGCGTCGAGGTCGACGGGTTCCGCCCGGTGTCGCCGCTCGAACCTCGCCACCATCTCGGTCACCCACCGATGCTCGTCGGCCTTGCTCATCCGCGCCGGTATCGACACCTGCACGATGCCGTCGACCAGGCGGGCCTGCACCGTCTTCCGGCGACGCGCGCTGCGGATCACCTCGACGTCCACCCGCTCGACGTTAACGGTGGGCCGGGTCGAGCGAGTGGAGCGCGCCGGCGCCGGCTCGGCGACTCACTCCGTCTGCGGAGACGACACCAACCCGGGCGCGATCGGCACGTGACGGTCGCCCACGGTCACGTCGTCATCGGCGACGGTGAGCCACCGCCCGCCGAGGTTCGGCGTCGACGGCCCGGGGTCGACGCCGAGGTGCCGCTCGATCGTCCGGATGACGCCGCCGTGACTCACGACGAGCACGGTTTCGCCGTCGTGGCGGGCCGCGATCGCGCGCAGCGCCGGAAGGGCCCGGGCCAGGATGGCGCCGGCGTCCTCGCCCTCGGGGACCGAGTGGAGGCGACCGTCGTCGTCGAAGCACTCGGGCCAGGTCGCGAGGATCTCCTCGATCGTGTGGCCCTCGAAGAGGCCGACGTGGCGCTCCCGCAGGGCGGGGTCGGTCTCGACCTCCCCGAGGCCGAGACCGGCGGCGATCGTCTCCGCGGTGCGGCGGGCCCTCTGCAGGTCGGACGACACCGCCCTGGTCAACCCTGCGTGCGCGAGGTGCTCGACGGCGTCGAGGGCCTGGCGGTGGCCGAGGTCCGACAGCGGCGTGTCGGCCCAGCCCTGCCACCGGCGCTCGGCGTTCCACGTGGTCTCCCCGTGGCGGAGGAGCAGCAGCCGGGCAGTGGTCACCGCCGACGAGTCTCGCGTACGTTGGCCGCGCCACATCCTGAAGGAGGACGCCCGATGGCGCTGCCCGTCGAGAAGCTGGGGACCACCTACGAGGAGCGCACCGCGGCGATCGACGCCGACCGCGCCAAGGCGTACGCGGCGGCCACCAACGACGACAACCCGGCCTACGAGAGCGGCAAGTACGCGCCTCCGGTGTTCGGCGTGGTGCCGACGTGGGAGGCGATGGGCCTGGCCGTGGCCGACGTGGTACCGCCCGAGTCGATGATGATGATCGTCCACGGCGAGCAGGACATGCACTTCCACCAGCCGCTCGTGCCCGGCCGCTCCATCCGCACGCGCTCGGAGGCCTACAGCATTCGCGTGGCCGGGTCCGGAACCCGGTTCACGGTCAAGGTCACGAGCGACGACGCCGAGACGGGCGAGCCGGTGCTCGAGCAGTACGTGACGATGTTCGTGCGGGGGATGTCCGACGGCGACAGCGCCGGCCCCGACAAGCCCGACCACGCGTTCCCCGACGACGCGCGCGGTGCGCCCGTGGCCACGTTCACGACCCACGTCGACGACGACCAGACGTTCCGGTACCGCGACGCGTCCGGCGACATGATGCCGATCCACGTCGACGAGGGCTTCGCCAAGACCGTGGGCCTCCCCGGCATCATCGCCCACGGCCTGTGCACCATGGCCATGACGAGCCAGGCGGTCGTGAAGACGGTTGCCGATGGGGATCCGACCCGCCTCAAGCGACTCGCCGTGCGGTTCGCCAAGAACGTGTTCCCCGGTGACGACGTCACCACGACCGTGTACGACGCCGGCGACGACGGTGGCCGTCACCGCTACGCGTTCGAGACCGTCAGCAGCCGGGGCGACACGGTGATCACCAACGGGCTCGCGGAGATCGAGTAGCGGTTGGCCGTCCTGCGCCTGTTCGCGTCCGCCCGTGAGGCGGCCGGCACCGGCCGTGCCGAGATCCCGGGCGCGACGGTCGGCCAGGTGTTGGAGGCGGCGCGCGCCCGGTTCGGCGAGCCGTTCATCGCCGTGCTCGCCAACAGCCGCGTCTGGCGAAACGGCGAGGTCGCCACCGACGACGACGCGGTGTCCGAGCACGACGAGGTCGCCGTCCTCCCGCCCGTGTCGGGCGGGTGACCGCCACCCCGGCGGGCCGCACTCGCACGACGCGCCGGCGCGGTGGGGTCGGACGCGTGCTCCACGGGCCCCGACTCGGTGCGCTGGTCCCACCACTCGACGCCGACGGTCCCCACATCCGGCTCGGTGTGGCGTGGGCCGCCCTCACCGTGCTCGCCGCCGCCGTGGGTGTCGTCGCCCTCGCCGCAGTCATGGCGGTCGCCGCCCTCGGCGCCGCCGGTCAGGCGGCGCGGAGCTGGCGCCGCTCGAAGCCGAAGCGCACTCCGTTCCGGCCGGTGGCGATCGGCGGCGCCGTGCTGATCGCGTTGGCGGGCGCGGGCGGGCCCGTCGCCGTCGTCGTCGCCGCCGCGGCCGTCGGCGTGGCCGCGCTCGTTGCTGGCCGAGCTCGCGTGGGGCGGCGGCGGTCGGACACCACGCTCACCGCCGCCATCTCGCTCCTCGTCGGCGGAGGCGCGGCCGCACCGACCGTCGCCCTCCAGCACCTCGGGTTCGTCGCGGTGCTCGTGCTGCTCCTCTCCGTGCACGCGTTCGACGCGAGCGTCTACGTGATCGGTACGGGCGGCCGGCGGTGGGTGGGGGTCGTCGCCGGCATCGCCGCCGTCGGGGCGCTGTCGCTCTTCGCCGCGGGCGTGTTCGCTCCACCGTTCCGCGGCTCGGCGCCGTGGGTTCTGGGCGGACTGCTCGCCGTCACGCTGCCGTTCGGGCCGGTGGTGGCGTCGCTGCTGGTCCCGTCGGCGCGGGTCACCGTGCCCGCGCTGCGCCGCATCGACTCGCTCCTCGTCGCGGCGCCCGTATGGCTGGTCGTCGCCGCGTTGACGCTCGCGATGTGAGCCCGGACGCGCATCTCCGCCGGCGCCCGCGCCCGGTGGGAGCGCGCGCCGGCGGAGACGAGTGAGCGGTTCAGCCCTTCTTGGTCTCCCAGAAGATCTTGTCGATCTCGGCGATCTGCGCGAGCAGGTCGTCGGCGACGGCGACGTCGTTGGTCTTCTTCGCCTCACCGGCGGCCTTGGTGGCCTTCCAGAAGAGGTCGTGCAGCTGGGGGTACTTCTCGACGTGCGGCGGCTTGAAGTAGTCGGTCCACAGCACCCACAGATGGTGCTTCACCAGCTCGGCGCGCTCTTCCTTGATGAGGGTCGCCCGCTCCTTGAACACCGAATCGTCGGAGTCGTTGAACTTCTGCATGCACGCCTTCACCGAATCGGCCTCGATGCGGGCCTGGGCCGGGTCGTAGACGCCACACGGAAGGTCACAGTGGGCGGAGGCCGTCTCGGGCGGGGACACCCGGTCGGCGAGGGACAGCAGGCGGGTCAGCACAGCCATGCTGGGTCTCCTTGGTCGAGTTCCGTCGGTCGATCGGTCACCCTAACGCGGTGGTCGACGTTCGTTTTCGCCCGTTGTTCCGCCTCGCGGTCAGCGGTCGCAGCATGGTGCCGGCGGTCGCGGCCGGCGACCGTGTGCTCGTGTGGCGCACCGGCCGGGTGCGTGAAGGCGACGTCGTCGCCCTGCGCGACCCCCGACAGCCGGCGCGCACCATCGTGAAGCGCGTCGCCGGCGTCGACGAGGCCGGCGTGGTCGTCCTCGGCGACAACCCCGCCGAGAGCACCGACAGCCGCCACTTCGGGCCGGTGCCTCGGTCGCTCGTGCGGGGGCGGGTGGTCTACCGCTACGCGCCGGCGTCACGCGCCGGTCGAGTGCGGTGACCGACCGGTCAGCCGGCCGAGCCGATCGAGCGTCATGCCATCGAGCGACGTCACCACCGCGTCGGCCGCGGACAGGTCGAGCGCCCGCGTCAGGGGTCCTGGCACCGCGATGCACGCGAGCCCCGCGGCTTTCGCGGCGATGATGCCGTTGGGCGAGTCCTCGAGCGCGACCGCGTCGGCCGGAGGCACGCCGAGGGCGGTGCACGCGGCGAGATAGAGGTCGGGCGCCGGCTTCGGGCGGTGGTCTGCGTCGACGCAGGCGAGGTGCGCGAACCGGTCGACGAGGCCGAGTCGCTCGAGGTGGGATGCGACCCACGAGCGCGGCGAGCTCGACGCGATCGCGGTGCGCACGCCGGCGAGGTGCGCCTCGGCGAGCAGTGCCTCGACGCCCGGCAGGGTCCGGAGCGCGTCGATCATGGCGCGGCTGCGCGCCCGGCGGATCGTCTGCACGGCGTCGACGTCGACTGGCACCGTCGACCGCCGCTCCAGCTCGCCCACCGGGTCGAACCCGCCGACCGTGCCGATGCACGCGACCCACTCGTCGAGCTCGAGGGCGACGCCGTGATCCGCCCATACCTCCCTCCACGCGAGGAACTCCGGCTCCTCGGTCTCGAGGATCAGCCCGTCGAAGTCGAACACCAGCGCCCGCAGAGGTATCGCCGCACCCTACGATGCAGCCATGGCGTCGTCATCGGAAACGCTGGCCCGGATCCTCGCGCCCGACTACCTCGCAGGCCTCGAGCAGCTCCCGGTCGACGACGTCCGCGCCCGCCGCGCCGAGTGCCAGGAGGTCGAGACCGGCCTGTCGTATGCCCGCCGTCTCGTGCAGGGTCGCCTCGACATCATCCACGCCGAGCTCGAGCGCCGCGGCACGGGAAGCCGAAGCGACGCGTCGGAGCTCGTCGACCGGCTGAAGGTGGGAGAGATCCTCGGCGAGCAGCAGCGCCCGGCCGGGTTCGGACGGCTGCCGACGGTGATGGCGCCGGGCCGGGAGGGCGACGAGTTCGTCGCCGAGATCGACGCCGCCGCCCACGAAGACGATCTCGGCAACCTTCCCGACCTCTCCGACGACGAGGTCGCCGCCCTGTCGGAGCGGCTCGGCGCGCTCGAGCGGAGCCTCTCCGGTCGTCGCCGCGAGGTGTTCGACCGGATCGACGCCCTCCAGGCCGAGATCGTGCGCCGCTACAAGTCCGGGGCGCTCTCGCCCGACCAGCTCCTGCACTAGGCCGGGCACGTTTCGGCCTTCTCACCGCGGGACACCTACGGTGAGGTCATGGGCGAGGAGAGCGACCGCTTCGTCGACCTGGGGGCCTTCATCCGCGAGCAGCGCAACAACGCGCGCCTGTCGCTGCGACGCCTGTCGGATCTCGCCGGCATCTCGAACCCCTACCTGAGCCAGATCGAGCGGGGGCTGCGAAAGCCGTCTGCGGAGATCCTCCAGCAGATCGCCAAGGCGCTGCGCATCTCGTCGGAGACGCTCTACGTGCGCGCCGGGATCCTCGAGGAGCGCGAGGGAAGCCACGACCTGCCCGGTGAGATCCTGCGCGACCCCTACATCACCGAGGACCAGAAGCAGACGCTGATCCGCGTCTACCAGTCGTTCCTCCACGAGAACGAGGCGGCCGGGCTCCTCCAGCCCCGGGCCGACGCCGATCCGCCGGCCGGCGAGGCCAGCGCGGAAGAACCGGCCGGTCCGTAGGGTTGGGGTAGATCGTGCGCGCGCTCGCCGTGCTGTCGATGCACACGTCCCCGCTGGCCCAGCCGGGCACCGGCGACGGTGGCGGCATGAACGTGTACGTGCGCGAGCTGGCCACGGCGGTCGCCCGGGCGGGTGTGCGGTGCGACGTCTACACCCGGGCCTTCTCCGACGAGCTTCCCGCGGTGGTGCCGGTGGAGCCGGGCCTGCGGGTGCACCACGTGGCGGCCGGACCGCTCGCACCCGTGGCGAAGGAGGAGCTGCCGGAGCTGGTGCCGGAGTTCACCGAGGCCGTCCTGGCCCGCATGGCGCGCGGTTACGACGCCGACGCGCTGCACGCCAACTACTGGCTGTCGGGGGTTGCCGGGCACGCCATCAAGCACGAGCGCGACGTGCCGCTCATCTGCACGTTCCACACGCTCGACCGCGTCAAGGCCGAGGTCGACCTCGGCGAGGACTCGGCGCGGCGCAGCGAGGCGGAGGCCCAGGTCATCGGATGCTCCGATGCGGTGCTCGCGTCGTGTCCCGAGGAGGTCGCCCAGATCGCCCGGCTCTACCCGGCGGAGCCGGAGCGCATCGTCATCGTCCCGCCGGCCGTCGATCACGCCTACTTCGCACCCAACCCGCGCGATCGGCGCCAGCCGCGGCGCGCCCTCGGGCTGCCGGAGGACGGCCGCATGCTGCTCTTCGTCGGCCGGATCCAACCGCTCAAAGGGGTCGACGTGGCGGTGCGCGCCCTCGCCGCGCTGGCCGAGTCGCACCCGGGCGCCTACCTCGTGATCGTCGGTGGGCCGAGCGGTCCCGGCGGCGACGCCGAGGTGCGCCGGATCTCGGCGTTGATCGACGAGCTGGGGCTGGCGGGCCGGGTCCACCTGGTCCCGCCCCGGCCCCACGAGCAGCTCTCGACCTACTACCGAGCCGCCGACGTCTGCCTGGTGCCGAGCCGGACCGAGTCGTTCGGGCTCGTGGCGCTCGAGGCGGCGGCGTGCGGGACGCCGGTCGTCGCCTCCGCGGTCGGTGGCCTGCGCTCGCTCGTCGATCACGGCCGCACGGGGTTCCTCGTCGACGGGCGCGACCCTGCGGTGTTCGCGTCGTACGCCGGCGAGGTCCTCGACAACGCCGCGCTGGCCCGCTCGATGGCCGGCGAGGCCGCCCGCCAAGCCCGCGACTACACCTGGACCGCGGCCGCGAACGCGCTCGTCCGGCTCTACGACGTGCTGACGGCGCGCGAGCTGGTCTCCTGCCCCTGATGCCGGTGGATCCCGCGTCCGACGCCGAGCTCGACGCGCTCGGCGAGGTGATCACGCGCTGGGCCGAGGGCCAGCGCGACACCAACGACATGATCCAGGCCGTCGACCGCATGCCCGAGCAGCGGCGCTGGTTCATCCGCATCCGGGGTGAGGAGAAGACCGTCACCACGGTGTGGTTGTGGCTTCGAGAGCGGACGCTTCACTACGAGAGCCAGTTCATGCCCGCCCCCGAGGAGAACCGCGAGGCGGTCTTCGAGATGCTGCTCCGGCTGAACGCGCGGCTGTTCGCCATGCGCTTCGCGATCGGCGACGAGGACGCCGTCTACCTGGTCGGCCAGCTTCCCTGGGCGGCGGTCGACGAGGACGAGATCGACCGGATCGTCGGCGCCACCTACGCCTACAGCGAGCAGTGGTTCCGGCCCGCGATGCGCCTCGGCTACGCCTCGAAGTTCCGCGGCTGACGGGTTGAGAAGCCCGGGGGCGCCGGGTACCGTGCCCGGGAGCCCGAGGGGCGGAACGGCGTCATTCGTTCGGGGAAGTGCGAATGGCGTCGCAAGGTTCCTCGGGCTCTTTTCGCGCCGTTGCTGCTCGCTCGCGCGTGCAGGAGATTGCCTGCCCGCGAGCGAAACCAGTAGCCTGTCCTGAACCTCCTTCAGGGGGTTTCGGCGGAAACCTGCTCATGAACCGACTCCATCCCCTCGCGTCCGTCGTGCTCGTGCTGGCGTTCGTCGTGGGCCTGGCGACTCCGGCCGGGGCTGCGTCGTCGACCGACCCCCGCCGCAAGCAGCAGCAGGTCCGCTCCGCCAGGGCGCAGAAGGCGGCTCAGCTGAACGCCCTGAAGGCCTCCGACGACCAGCTCGACCAGGCCGTCAAGGTGCTGAGCGACGAGGTCCAGGTGCAGGGTGCGCAGCTCGCGTCGGCCCGCCAGGCGGTCGCCGCCGCCGACGCCGCGGTGAAGGACGCCGAGGACCGCATCGCCGCCACCGAGCAGGAGATGGGCCGTCTCCAGTCCCAGGTCGTCACCCGGGCGGTGGCCACCTACATGCGCCCGCAGGAGTCCGACCTCAAGGAGGTCATGGGCGCAAAGGACCTCGGCGAGGCCACGCGAAGGGCGTCGATGCTGCGCCAGGTGCAGAACACCAACCGCGACGCGCTCGACCAGCTCCGCGCCGTCCGCCAGGACCTCGACCTCCAGCACGAGCAGGCCGCGGCGGCCAAGAAGGTGGCGGACGGGCGCCGCGCGTCGGTCGTGCAGCAGGTCGCGGCGCTCCAGAAGAGCCTCGACGCCAAGGCGAGGATGCAGAACGCGCTCTCCGCCCGCATCAAGGAGGTCCAGGGCGAGATCGACGCCCTCGCGGCCCAGGACGCGCAGATCACCGACATCATCCGCCGCTCCGAGCAGGCTCGCGCCTCTCGCGGCAGCGGCGACCTCGGTGACGGCGGCCGGGTGTCGGGTGCCGGCCTCATCTGGCCGGCGAGCGGCCCCGTCACCTCCGGGTTCGGCTATCGGTGGGGGCGGCTCCACGCCGGCATCGACATCGGCGCCGGCTACGGCGCGCCGATCCGGGCGGCGAAGGCCGGCGAGGTCATCTACTCGGGACAGATGAGCGGCTACGGCAACGTGATCATCATCGATCACGGCGGTGGCTTCACCACGCTCTACGGGCACCAGAGCCGCCTGGCCGCGAGCGAGGGGCAGCGTGTCGGGCAGGGCCAGGTGATCGGCTACGTCGGGAGCACCGGCCACTCGACCGGCCCGCACCTCCACTTCGAGACCCGCGTCAACGGGTCCCCGCAGAACCCGCGCAACTACCTGCCGTAGCCGGCGCTCGCGTCCGGCCGGGTGAACTAGGTTGCCGGGCCATGCCGAAGCTCGTGGCCCTCTGGACTGCCCCCGACGACGTCGCCGGTTTCGACGCCGACTACACCGCCACCCACGCCGAGCTCGCTCGTGCGCTCCCGGGCGTCGACGCCGAGTTCAACAAGGCCGTCGCCCCGGGGCCGTATCACCGCATCGCCGAGCTGCGCTTCGAGTCGATGGATGCGCTGCAGGCGGCGCTCGGTTCGCCCGAGGGCGCGAAGGTCCTCGGCGACGCGCAGCGGCTGCAGGAGTCGTTCGGCAACAAGCTCGACGTCCTCATCGTCGACCAGGGCTAGCGCAGACGGCATGACCGCCAAGCTGCTCGTCGTCGGCGGCGGCCGCATGGGTGAAGCGCTCGTCGGCGGCCTCGTCGCGAGCGGCTGGGCGGTGGCGCCGGAGATCACCATCGTCGAGAAGCTCGACGACCGGCGGTCCGCGCTCCGCGAGCGGTTCCCCGGCGTCTCCGTCGTCGCCCACCCGGAGCCCGCCGCCGGCGTCCTGCTGGCGGTGAAGCCCGCCGACGCCGACGACGCATGCGGCGGCATCGCGAGGGCCGGCACCGAGCGCGTCCTGTCGATCGCGGCCGGCGTGCCGATCGAGCGGCTCGAGTCGGTGCTCGGCCCGGGCGTCCACGTCGTGCGCGCCATGCCCAACACGCCGGCGCTCGTCGGCCAGGGCGCGGCGGCCATCGCCGCGGGCAGCACCGCGGACGACGACGACCTGCGCTGGGCGGAATCGCTGCTCTCCTCGGTGGGCGTTGTGGTTCGCGTGCCCGAACGCCTGCTCGACGCCGTCACCGGGCTGTCAGGATCGGGGCCGGCCTACGTGTTCCTGGTCGCCGAGGCGCTCATCGACGCAGGCGTCCTCGCCGGCCTGCCGCGCGACGTGAGCGCCACGCTCGCGGTGCAGACCCTGGTGGGGTCGGCCGCGCTCCTCGCCGGCGGCGAGTCGCCCGAGGTCCTGCGGGCTGCGGTCACGTCGCCCGGCGGCACGACGGCGGCCGGTCTGCGGGCCCTCGAGACGCGCGCCGTTCGCAGCGCGTTCCTCGAGGCCGTCATGGCCGCCACCGAGAGGTCGCGCGACCTTGGCGCCGCCGGCTGAGCGAGCGCCGGTTCGCGTTCTGCTCGCGAAGCCCACCTGCCCCAGTTCCCCCACTTTTCACATTGTTCACGCGCGGTTACGCTCAGCGGTGCGGAGAAGGGGGAATTCCAGATGCCGAAGGCGCGTGCCGAGTTCCTGACGGTGGCTGAGGTCGCCGACATGTTGCGGGTGTCCAACATGACCGTGTACCGGCTCATCAACGCCGGCCAGCTCCGCGCCCTGCGCGTGGGCAAGTCGTACCGGATCACCGAAGAGGACGTCGATCGCTACCTGGCCGAGGGCTACACGCAGACCGGTTGACGCGCCTAACGTCGCCGCCCGCATGGGGCGCCGCTACGACACGGTCTCGTTCCTCTCCGACTACGGCACCGCCGACGAGTTCGTCGGCGTCGTGAAGTCGGTGATCCGCTCGATCGCCCCGCACGCGGTGATGATCGACGTCACCCACGAGGTGCCGCCCCACGACGTTCGCGCCGGCTCGCTCACGCTCGTCCGGAGCGCCCAGTACCTCGCGCCGGGCGTGGTCCTCGCGGTGGTCGATCCGGGCGTGGGCACCGAGCGCCGGGCCGTCGCGGTCGAGGTCGGCGGGGGAGAGGCGGTGTTCGTCGGCCCCGACAACGGCCTCCTCGCATCCGCCGTCGCCATGACCGGCGGCGCCGACCGGGCGGTCGAGCTCACCAACGCCGAGCTCCAGCTGCCGGCGCCCGGGCCGACCTTCGCCGGGCGCGACGTGTTCGCGCCGGCCGCCGCGCACCTCGCCAACGGCGTCGACCTCGCCGAGCTCGGCGACTCGGTCGACCCGTTCACGCTGCGGCCGGGGGTGCTGCCCGTGTCGGAGGCCGAGGGGGAGGCGATGAAGGGTGAGGTCCTCTGGGTCGACCGCTTCGGGAACGTGCAGCTCAACATCGACCCCGACGACATCATCGGCATGGGCGACCGCCTCCGCGTGCGGTGGAGTGCCGACAAGTCCCGCACCGCTCGTCGCGTCGACGCCTACGCGTCGTTGCACCCGGGCGAGCTCGGCGTCGTCATCGACAGCTACGGCCTGGTGTCGCTCGCCTTCGACCGCATGTCGGCGGCCAGCGACCTCGGACTCGCGGCCGGGGATCCCGTTCGCCTCGAGCCGGCCTCGTGACGTCTCGCCCCGTGCCGGCGCCGCGGTAAGGTCGCCGGCATGCGCCTCGGAACGACGATCGTGATCGCGGCGCTCCTGCTGCTGATCATCGGGGCCGCGCTCATCCAGTTCACCCTGGCGCGCTAGCGGGGAGCCTCAGCGCACGAGGCGGCGGATCTCGTGCTCGAGCGACGAGATGCCCTCGATCTTGCCGACGCACACCGCGACGCCGATGTCGGCGGCTTGCTCCTCCAGCTCGGGCTCGAGGAAGGCGCTGTAGATGATCACGTGCTGCTCGGGCCGTTGCGCCTTGATCTTCCGGGCCGTGGCGAGCCCGTCGAGCGACGGCATCTTGTAGTCGACCACCACCACGTGCGGATCGTGGGTCGCCATCTCGGCGAGCGCGGTGGTTCCGTCGCTGGCGCCACCCACGACCTCGAACCCGTCGACGCTGAGCATCGTCGTCAGCATGCGTCGGACGTGGTCGGTGTCGTCGATCACGTAGACGCGGATGGCGTCGTTCACGGGGCGCGAATCTAGGCCACGCGATGCGAGCGTCATTCTCCCGCTCCCAGCGCGGCGAGGCCCGAGAGCACCAGCACGAGGCGCGGCGACGCCTGCGGAGGAGGGGGCGGAGGCGGTGGCGGCGCCTCGACGGCCGGCGCGGGTGGCTCGGTGGTCGTGGTCGTCGGGGGCGGCGCCGTCGTGGTGGGGGTCGAACGGGCGGCGCGTGGCGCGGCGATCGGGACGCTGGGTGACGCCGTGGTCGCCGGTGCGGCGGGAGGCGACGCGGGTGCGGCCGCCCGCAGCTGCATGAACACCTCGGTGACCCACAGCGAGCCGTCGCCGGCCACGACGACACCGAGGCCGACGTAGGTGAACGCGGGGTCGAGGATGTTGGCGCGGTGTGCGGGCGAGTTCATGAACGCCTGGTGGATGTCGGCGACCGTCGGCCCGACTCCGACGTTCTCGCCGAGCTTCTGCCAGTCCTCGGTGACCTGCGACGACAGGTTGGGGTTGTGCGACAGGTGGTTGCTCGACGCCATCTGCGTCGACCACGCCCGGGCGATCGAGGTGAGCTGGCCGTCGACGGTGAGCGCGCCGAGGCCGCGGCTCGTGCGCTCGGTGTTGATGCGGGCGACGAAGTCGGCCTCGGCGCCGGCGTCGGCGGCGCGGGCCGCCGGCGGGTGCCACACGAGGACGGCCACGGCGGCGAGCAGGGCCGCGATGGTCACGGCGATGGGCCGGCGCAGGGCGAGCACCGCGGTCACGCGGCGACGCCTCCCCCGTCGATGTCGAGCGCGCGCAGCTGCTCGAGCACGAGCACCATCCGCGGCGATGGCGCCGGGCGAGGTCGCACCGGAGGGGGCGGGGGCGCGGGCGCGGCGGCCTCGGCGGGGGCGGCCGCCGGAGCCGCCGCCGGCGCCGGCCCGGAGACGCGTGGTCTCGCGGCGGGCCGCAGCTGCATGAACTCGTGGGCGGTGAAGATCGCGCCGTCCCGGCCGATCACCACACCGACCCCGATGTAGGCGAAGTCGGCGTCGACGAGGTTGCGGTAGTGGGCCGGGCTGGCGACGAACGCGTCGTGCAGCGCGTCGACCGTCATGCCCACGCCGACGTTCTCGCCGAGCTTCTGCCAGTCGGCGGTGACCTCCGTCGTGAGGTTCGGGTTGTGCGAGATGCGGTCGGCGGCCGCCATCTTGGCCGCCCAGGCGCGGGCCACCGTCACCAGCTCGGGGTGCACTTCGAGGGGGCGGAGGCCCTTGCCGGCGCGGAGGTCGTTGATCTTCTGCACGAAGCGGGCCTCGGCGGTCGCGGGGTCGGGGGGCTCGGCCGCGGCGGGGCGCACCGCCGGGAACGCGGTGGCGAGGAAGCACAGCATCAGGAGCACCCCGAGGCGCCGCACCTGGGAGGTATCGGCGCGACGGACGCCTAGGGTTGAGCCCCGTCACCCTCCGTGGCCGGGCTGCAGAGGTGGGCTGGTAGATCGACGAGGGCGAGGAACCGCGTGAACCTGGCGACGATTCTCGAGGGGCATCCCGACGGCGCGACCGCGCTTCTCACCCGCGGGAGGTCGATCACCTACGGGGAGCTGCGCGATCAGGTCGCCCAGATGCGGGGCGGGCTCGTGCGTGCGGGTGTCGAGCGGGGTGACCGGGTGGCGATCGTGGCGGCCAACAACCGCGTGTTCGTCGTCGCCTACCTGGCGATCCTCGGCGTGGGCGCCGTCGCCGTTCCGCTCAACCCGGGTAGCCCGAGCGCTGAGCTGCGGTCGCAGCTCAGCGCGGTCGACGTGCGGATCGCGATCGTCGGCCCGAGCGGGCGCGACGCGATGGCGGCCCTCGGCCAGGGGTCGGTGCCGGTCGAACAGGTCTACGTCGCGGCTGGCGTCGACCTGCCAGGGGGGCGGCCCCTCGACCAGCTGCTCGGCGGGGAGCCGGCGCCCGTCGTCGACACCGCCGACGACGACCTGGCGGTGCTGATCTTCACCGCCGGCACGGCCGGAGCGCCGCGGGCGGCGATGCTGTCGCACGGGAACCTCCGGTCGAACCTCGAGCAGGTGCAGGCCCACCCCAGCCGCCGGATCACCGCCGACGACGTCACCTTCGGCGTCCTTCCGACGTTCCACATCTTCGGTCTCAACGTGGCCCTCGATCTGGCGCTCTTCGCCGGCAGCTCGATCCTTCTCGTGGAGCGGTTCGATCCCGCGTCGGCGCTCGACTCGATCCGCGACCACGGCGTCACCGTGGTCGCCGGCGCCCCGCCGATGTACCAGGCATGGGTGGCGCTGCCGGAGGCCGACCCCGCGGCGTTCTCGACGGTCCGCATCGCCGTCTCCGGTGCCGCGCCGCTGCCGCCGGCGGTCGCCGCCGCCTTCGAGCAGCGCTTCGGCGTGCCGGTGCACGAGGGCTACGGCCTCACCGAGGCGTCGCCCGTGGTGACGTCGTCGGTGGTCGGGCAGCGGGCCCGTCACGGTTCGATCGGGGTGCCGGTGCCCGGTGTCGAGGTCCGCCTCGTCGACGCCGACGGCGAGGATGCGCTGGCCGGCGACGAGGGCGAGATCTGGGTGCGCGGTCCCAACGTGTTCAAGGGGTACTGGGGAGACGCCGAGGCGACGGCGGCGGCGATCACGCCCGACGGCTGGCTCCGAACGGGCGACGTCGCCGTGGTCGACGGGGACGGCTTCCTCTACATCGTCGACCGGGTGAAGGACCTCATCATCGTGTCCGGCTTCAACGTGTACCCGGCAGAGGTGGAGGAGGTGCTGCGCGATCACCCCGGGATCGACGACGTCGCCGTGGTCGGCATGCCGCACCCGCACTCGGGCGAGACCGTGAAGGCCTTCGTCGTGCAGAAGCCCGGCTTCCACCTGGAGGAGGACCAGGTGATCGAGTTCTGCG
Organism: Acidimicrobiales bacterium; assembly: GCA_036261495.1. Classification (GTDB taxonomy): domain Bacteria; phylum Actinomycetota; class Acidimicrobiia; order Acidimicrobiales; family CADCTF01; genus DATAKR01. Next base: position 17,150 of record DATAKR010000085.1, read on the forward strand.
CCGGCCGCCTGGCCCGCTACAAGTGCCCGACGAAGGTGACCTTCGTCGACGAGCTACCGGTCAGCAACGCCGGCAAGCTGCTGCGACGGGAGCTGCGCGCCTCCTGAGGGCACCGGCGAGGCCGCGGCCTCGGGCCGCCGTCCCCCGGCCGCGCCGACGAGGAAGCCGGCGAACAGGATGCAGATCCCGGTCGTCAGGGTGACCGCGAACGCGTCCATGGCGTCGAGCACCCCGTTCAGGAGTCCGCTCGCCGACAGCGTCAGCGTTCCGAGCACGATGAGCACGTTCGACCACAGCATCCGCCCGCGGCGAAGGCGCCACGCCGACAGGGCGGAGCCGACGAGGATGACGAGTGCACCGGCGCCCGAACCGACGGCCGCGAAGATCCGCGGCAGCGGGCCGAACACCTGCTTGCCCTGCACCAGCTCGTGCGGCGGGATCGGGGCGCGCAACGGCGACGCCACGACCACGCCGGCGGCGAAGGCGGCGAGCAGCGCGACCGCCGCGCTCCACTGGTCGCCGCGCCGCTGCCCGGCGAGGAGGTACACCGTGCCGAGGGCGAGCACCGGGACGTTGACCACGGCACCGAACAGGTAGAACAGCCGGAAGCTCACCGCATCGAACCCGAGCGCGGCGCCGGCGGCGAGTGAGAACGATGCCGCGCTGAACAACGCCAGCGCGATCGACCACGCGAGCTCGTGGCGCCGGCGCTTGGCCAGCCAGCGCTCGAAGGTCGACATCGAGAACGCGAGCGCCACGAGGGCGGCGCCCACGGCGAGGGCGGTGTGCAGCATCGTTGCCGCCATCGTGCCCCACCTTCGGGCGCGCGCGGCAGTCGCGCGCCACCGCCGAGCCCGCGCGGCGGCGCGCTCCGCGGCGCGCTCGTGTCTTTGTGAACGCGGAAACGCCGCCGGTACGATCCTCGTCATGTCCGACCAGCCGCGGCGCCGGATCCCGGAGGCGACGGTCGCTCGGCTGCCGGTCTACCGCCGCACGCTCGTCGAGCTCGCCGAGGCCAAGACGGCGACGGTGTCGTCGGAGCGCCTCGCCGACCTCGCCGGCGTGAACGCCGCCAAGGTGCGCAAGGACCTTTCGTACCTGGGCTCCTACGGCACGCGGGGGGTCGGCTACGACGTCGAGTACCTGCTGTACCAGATCAGTCGCGAGCTGGGGCTGACCCAGGAGTGGCCCGTCGCGATCATCGGCATCGGCAACCTCGGCCACGCCCTCGCCAACTACCGCGGCTTCACGGCCAGGGGCTTCCGGATCGTCGGGCTCTTCGACGCCGACCCCTCGAAGGTGGGCGAGAAGGTGGGTGATCTCGCCGTCCGCGACCTCGACCAGATCCCCGAGGCAGTGCGATCGGAGGGCATCGCCATCGGCATCATCGCCACCCCGGCCGGAGCGGCCCAGGAGGTGGCCGACCTGCTGGTCGCCGCCGGCGTCAACTCGATCCTCAACTTCGCCCCGACGGTCATCACCGTCCCCGACCACGTGTCGTTGCGCAAGGTCGATCTGTCGATCGAGCTGCAGATCCTCAGCTTCTACCAGCAGCGCGCCGCCGGCCTCTCCGACGCCGCCGAGCCGGTCGCGTAGGACGTCGGGGCGCGTGCCGGTCGAAGGCCCGCAGTACCCCGTGAACCTCGTCCTCACGGGCCGGCGCTGCCTGGTGGTCGGCGGGGGGCGGGTGGCGGCCCGCAAGGTCGAAGGGCTGGTCGCCGCGGGCGCCGAGGTCACCGTCGTGGCGCCGGCGGTCGCGGTGGAGATCACCGCGCTCGGTGTCACCGTGGAGGAGCGCGAGTACGAGGCCGGCGAGGCCGCGGGGTATCACCTCGTCGTGACCGCGACCGGCTCCCGGGCGGTGATCCAGGCCGTGTACGACGCTGCCGAGGCGGCCCGCGTCTGGGTCAACAGCGCCGACGATCCCGAGCGGTGCTCGTTCACCCTGCCGGCCGTCGTCCGCCGAGGACCGCTGATGGTCACCGTCAGCACCGGGGGTCACAGCCCGGCGGTCGCGTCGTGGCTCCGGGGCCGCCTCGAACGCGAATTGGGCCCCGAGTACGAGACACTGGTCGCGATGCTGTCCGAGCAGCGCCGCACGCTGCAGGCCGAAGGCCGATCGACAGAAGGCCTGAATTGGCAGTCGGCGCTCGATTCCGACATGCTCGACCTGATCCGGGAGGGCCGGATCCCCGAGGCCTGGGAGCGCCTGAAGGCGTGTCTGTCGTCGTCGTAGGGCTGAACCACCGCACGGTGCCGCTCGAAGTGCTCGAGCGCATGGCGGTCGACGACGCCCGCCTGCCGAAGGCGCTCTACGACCTGCGCACCCGCCCGCACCTGGCCGAGGCCGTCGTCCTGTCGACGTGCAACCGCACGGAGATCTACGCGGTGGCCGAGAAGTACCACGGCGCCATCGACGACGTCCGGTCGTTCCTCACCGACCTGTCCGGTCTCAACCTCGACGAGTTCAACGACCACCTCTACGCCTACCACGACGAGGTCGCCGTCGGGCACCTGTTCAAGGTGGCATCGGGACTCGACTCCGCGGTGCTCGGTGAGTCCGAGATCCTCGGTCAGGTCCGCGACGCCTGGGAGCGCGCCGGCGACGAGGACGCGGCCGGGCCCGAGCTCGGCCGGCTGTTCTCGCGTGCGCTGTCGGTCGGCCGGCGGGTTCGCATCGAGACCGCGATCGCTCGGGGCACCACGTCGGTGTCGCAGGCTGCCGTGCAGATGGCGTCGGAGCGCCTCGGCGGTCTCGTGGGCAAGCGGATCCTCGTGATCGGCGCCGGCGCCATGGGCGAGGGCATGGCGGTCGCGCTCGCCGCCACCGACGGCCTCGGGGAGATGCTCGTCGTCAACCGCACCCGCTCGCGCGCATCGGCGCTCGCCGGCCGGGTCGGTGGCCGGGTGGTCGACTTCGGCGAGCTGGCGTCGGCGCTCGAGGTGGTCGACGTGGTCCTCACGTGCACCGGCTCGAACACGGTGATCGTCGAGCGGGGCGACGTCGAGGCCGTGATGGCGGCCCGCCACGGCCGGCCGTTGCTCGTCGTCGACGTGGCCGTGCCGCGCGACGTCGACGCCGGCGTGGGCGACATCGACCGCGTCACGCTCCTCGACATGGACGACCTCCGCGCGTTCGCGGAGGCCGGCGTCGTCGCCCGCCGCCAGGAGATCGGCCGGGTGCAGGCGCTCGTCGACGAGGAGGTCGAGTCCTACCTCGCCGACCTCTCCGCCCGGGAGATGGCGCCGCTCGTGGCGGCGCTCCGCGACCGCGCCGAGCAGGTGCGGCAGGCCGAGCTCGGTCGGTTCCGCTCGCGCCTCGCTGCGCTCGACGAGCGCGAGCGCGAGGCCGTGGAGGCCCTCACGAAGGGGATCCTCAACAAGCTCCTCCACGAACCGACCGTGCGGCTGAAGGACGCCGCCGGCTCGCCGCGCGCCGATCGCCTCGGCGACGCCATGCGCGCCCTGTTCGACCTCTAGCGGGCGTCGTGGCCGGCCGCCGCCTCGTCGCCGCGACGCGCGGCAGCACGCTCGCCCGCTGGCAGACCGAGCGCGTCGCGGCCCTGCTGCGCGCGGCCGATCCGGAGGTCGAGGTCGAGGCGCTCGTCGTGGAGACCGAGGGCGACCGGCGCGCCGACGTGCCGATCGAGGCCATCGGCGGGCGGGGCGTGTTCGCCAAGGAGGTGCAGTCGGCCGTGCTGGAGGGGCGGGCCGACTTCGCGGTGCACTCGGCCAAGGACCTGCCCTCGGCGCCGGAGCTGCAGCCCGAAGGACTCGTGCTCGCGTGCGTGCCCGAGCGCGCCGATCCGCGTGACGCGCTCGTCGGCAGCCGCCTCGCCGACCTGCCGCGCGGCGCGGTCGTGGCCACGGGCTCGGTGCGCCGCCGCGCCCAGCTCGCCCACGCCCGGCCCGATCTCGTGTTCGCCGGCTTGCGGGGCAACATCGAGACGAGGCTGGCCAAGGCACCGCAGTTCGGGGCGATCGTCATGGCCTACGCCGCCCTCGTGCGCCTCGGCCGTGAGGACGCCGTGGCCGAGGTGCTCGATCCGTCCGTGGTGCTGCCCCAGGTCGCTCAGGGCGCGCTGGCGGTCGAGTGCCGCGCCGACGACGACGACACCCGCACCCGCCTGGCCGCGATCGAAGACCGGTCGTCGCGGCGCCGCGTCGACGCGGAGCGGGCCTGGCTCGCCGGCCTCGGCGGGGGGTGCGATCTGCCGGTCGGCGCGCTCGCCACCGAGGTGGCCGCCGGCGGCGACCTCCGGCTCGACGCGCTGATCGCGTCGCTCGACGGCGCCACCGTCGTCCGCGACACCGCCATCGGCTCCGACCCCGTCGCCCTCGGAGCGCGACTCGCCACCGTCCTCCTCGACGAGCGTGGTGCCCGCGCCCTCCTCGCTCCCCGCCCCTGAGCGACAAGGCTGGCGGGGATGACCGTCTACCTCGTCGGCGCCGGACCCGGTGACCCTGGTCTGCTGACGCGCCGCGGCGCCGAGCTGCTGGCTCGCGCCGAGGTCGTCGTGTACGACCGCCTGTCGGTGGCGTCGCTGCTCGACCTGGCGCCGCCCGGCGCGGCGCGGATCAGCGTCGGCAAGACGCCCCGTGGTCCGAGCACGCCCCAGGAGGAGATCAACCGCCTGCTCGTCGAGCACGGCCGGGCCGGGCGCGAGGTCGTGCGGCTCAAGGGCGGTGACCCCTTCGTGTTCGCGCGCGGCGGCGAGGAGGCGCTGGCGCTGGCGGCCGCGGGCGTGCTCTTCGAGGTGGTGCCCGGGATCACGTCGGCTATCGCGGCACCGGCCTACGCGGGGGTGCCGGTGACGCACCGGGGGCTGTCGACATCGTTCACCGTCGTCACCGGGCACGAGGATCCGTGGGCCGCCACGGAGACCGACTGGGAGGCGGTGGCGCGGGTCGGGGGCACCATCGTGGTGCTGATGGGCGTCGCGACGCGGGCGGAGATCGCGGCACGACTCGTCGCCGGCGGTCTCGATCCCGAGACGCCGGTGGCGGCGGTGCGGTGGGGCACCCGTCCCGAGCAGCACACGGTCCGCACGACGCTGGCGGCGCTCGGCGATGCGCCTGTCGAGTCGCCTGCAGCCATCGTCATCGGCGCCGTGGCCGGTCTCGAGCTGTCGTGGTTCGAGCGGCGCCCGCTCTTCGGGAAGGCGGTCGTGGTCACCCGCGCCCGTGATCAGGCGTCGACGCTCGTCACGCGCCTGGCGGCGCTCGGCGCCGGCGTGGTCGAGGCGCCCACCATCGAGATCGCGCCGGCGAGCGACGAGGAGAGCGACGCGCTCGCCGATGCGGTCGCCCGGATGGGGGGCTACGAGTGGGTCGTGTTCACGTCGCCGAACGCCGTCGACCGGGTCACGTCGCTCCTTCGCGACGCCCGGGCGTTCGCCGGCGTGAAGATCGCGGCCGTCGGCCCGGGCACGGCGGCGGCGCTGGCGCGGTTCGGGGTCGTCGCCGACCTCGTCCCCGATCGCAACGTCGCCGAGGGTCTCGTCGACGCCTTCCCCGCCGGCGGCGCCGCGGTGCTCGTGCCCCAGGCGGCCGGCGCCCGCCCGGTGCTCGTCGACGGCCTCGGCGGGAAGGGCTGGACCGTCGACGCGGTCGTCGCCTATCGCACGGTGCCGGCGGAGATCCCGCCGCGCCGCATCGAGGCGATCCGCGCCGCCGACGCCATCACCTTCACCTCGGCGTCCACGGTCGACTCGTTCGTCGCGGCCGCGGGCGTCGATGCCGTGCCACCGCTCGTCGTCTGCATCGGCCCCCAGACCGAGGCCGCGGCCCGGCGGCACGGCCTCACCGTCACCCGCACCGCCGATCCGCACACGCTCGACGGTCTCGTCGACGCCGTCGTCGCCGCGCTCGCCTGACATCTCCGCATCGCGGGAACCGAAGCTCCCGCCACCGCCGTCAAACGAGCGGACGAAGGGGGTGCGGGATGCTCACGACGACGCGCACGGGGCGGACGAGGCGGACGGCGGCCACGGTGGTGACGGCTGCGGTGGTGGCCCTCGCGGCCGGCTGCACGGGCCGGGCCGAGATCGTGCAGCCGCCCGACACCGGCCGGCCGCGGTTCGTGCTCGCGAGCGCGCTCGTGCCCTTCGACGCGTGCGGCGACGCGCTGGCCTATCTGAAGGACGGCGCCCGCCGGATGGGGCTCGTGGGCGGGTCGGCCACGAAGTGGTACGCGGTCGACGACAAGGCCGTAGCCGGAACGGCGGGCTCGGGCTCCGCCGCCGTGGCGCGGGAGGCCGCGCCGGCGACGACGGCGGTCCCGGCACCGGCGGGTGCGGTGGCCCAGGCGTTCTCGACGACGAACGTGCAGGAGGCCGGCGCCGACGAGCCGGACGTGGTCAAGACCGATGGTCGGTACCTCTACACGATCGCCGGCTCGGCGCTCGTCGTGGTCGACGTCGGGCCGAACGAGCTGCGCGAGGTGGCGTCGCTCGACCTCGGCGACCGCGGCTACGGCTACGGGGCCCAGCTCCTGCTGGCCGGCGACCGTCTCCTGGTCGTGTGGCCGTCGTCGGGTCCCTCGGGTGGCGGGCGGGTGATGCACGCGCCGATCACGGTGCCCGCCGGCACCGCGGTCCGCGGCAACGGGACCGCGCCGGGCCTGGACGTGGGCGGCCTGGCGACCGCGGTCACCGTCGTGAGCGTGGCCGACCCGTCGGCGCCGGCCATCGTCGGCGACCTCTCGCTCGGCGGGTCGCTGGTGAGCGCCCGCCTCGTCGACGGCGTCGCCAAGCTCATCCTCCGCTCCGGTCCGCCGCAGGCGCTCTACGGCGCCACCGGCCCGGCGGAGGACGCACGGAAGACGCTCGAGCAGACGACCCTCGACGACTGGCTTCCTCGCTACTCCTACACGGCGGCGGGCCGCACCACGTCGGGCCGGCTCACCGACTGTCGCGAGATGACCCACCCCGCCGACTTCGCCGGTGTCGACATGGTCAGCGTCGTCGCGGTCGATCCCGCCGATCCCCGGCCGGGACCCGCCGCATCGGTGGTCGGGGCCGGCGACGTCGTCTACGCCACGCCCGAGCACCTCTACGTGACGAGCACCACGTGGACGCCCGGCAGCGGCGCCGTGCCGTTCACGCCCATGGCCGGTCCCGCCACGAAGACCGCGATCCACGAGTTCGACATCGCCGACAAGGTGCGCACCACCTACCTCGCGAGCGGCGAGGTCGACGGACGGGTGCTCAACCAGTTCTCGCTGTCGGAGCACAACGGTGACCTGCGCATCGCCACGACGCGCGACGACGCCGCGGAGAGCCAGGTCGCGGTGCTGCGGCGGGACGGCGATCACCTCGCCCAGATCGGCATCGTCGGCGGCCTCGGCCAGCACGAGAAGATCTACGCCGTCCGCTTCCTCGGCGACCTCGCCTACGTCGTCACGTTCCGCCAGACCGATCCGCTCTACGTGGTCGACCTCGCCGATCCCACCAACCCGGTGGTGCGGGGGGAGCTGAAGATCCCCGGCTACTCCGCCTACCTGCATCCCATCGGTGCCGGCCTCCTGCTGGGCCTCGGCCAGGGTGTTCCCGAAGCCGGCCCGGCGATGCGCCTCGGCACCCAGCTCTCGGTGTTCGACGTCAGCGATCCGGCCGCTCCCGCTCGCCTCTCGCAGGTCTCGCTCGGCCCGAGCCAGTCGGCGGCCGAGTACGACCACCACGCCTTCCTCTGGTGGCCGAAGGAGAACCTGGCGGTCATCCCGCTGGCTCCGTGGTCGCAGTTCGGCGCGCCGACGTCGCAGGTCGTCGGGTTCACCGTCACCCGCGACGGGATCGCAGAGCGGGGCCGGCTCGCGGGCTTCCCCGGCGACACGTTGCGGCGCACGGTCGTCATCGGTGACCGGGTGCTGGCCCTCGGCGACCGGGGTGTGGTGGCCGGCGACGTGGCGTCGTTCACCGAGCAGGCGCGGCTGACGTTCTGACCACGACGGCCCGTAGGCTGGAGGCGTGACGTTCCCCGAACGGCGCCTCCGCCGCCTGCGGCGCACTCCTGCGCTGCGGCGTCTCGTCGCCGAGACCCACCTCTCCGTCGACGACCTCATCGCCCCGCTGTTCGTGCGTGAGGGCATCGACGAGCCGCAGCCGATCTTGTCGCTTCCGGGCGTGATGCAGCACACCCGCGAGTCGCTGGTGAAGGAGGCGCGGGCGCTGTCGTACCTCGGCGTGCCCGCGATCGTGCTGTTCGGCGTGCCGGCCGCGAAGGACCCCACCGGATCCAGGGCCTGGGCACCGGATGGCATCGCGCAGATCGCGCTCAGCGACCTTCGCGACGAGCTGGGCGACTCCCTCGTCGTCATGGCCGACCTGTGCCTCGACGAGTACACCGAGTCGGGCCATTGCGGCGTGATCGACGCTCGTGGCGAGGTCGACAACGACGCCACCATCGAGCTGTACGCCAAGGTGGCCGTCGCCCAGGCCGACGCCGGCGCGCACGTCGTCGCGCCCAGCGGGATGATGGACGGGCAGGTGGCGGCCATCCGCGAGGCGCTCGACGACGCGGGCCACACCGGCGTGTCGATCCTCGCCTACGCGGCCAAGTACGCGTCCGCCCTCTACGGCCCGTTCCGCGACGCCGTGCAGGTCGAGATCGCCGGCGGCGGCGACCGCAAGGGCTACCAGCAGGACCCGCGCAACCGCCGCGAGGCGATGTCGGAGGTGCTCGCCGACCTCGACGAGGGCGCCGACATCGTGATGGTGAAGCCGGCGCTCGCGTACCTCGACGTGATCAGCGACGTGCGGGCCGAGGTCGACGTCCCCGTCGCCGCCTACCAGGTGAGCGGCGAGTACGCCATGGTCAAGGCCGCGGCCGAGAAGGGGTGGATCGACGGCCAGGCGGTGGCGCTCGAGCACCTCACCTCGATCAAGCGCGCCGGCGCCGACATGATCCTCACCTACTTCTCGCGCGAGGTCGCCGAGGTACTGAATGGCTGAGCCGGGCGACGCGGGGGAGACCAACGAGTCGCTCTACAAGCGGGCCTGCGACATCATCCCGGGCGGGGTGAGCTCGCCGGTGCGCGCCTTCAAGTCGGTCGGCGGCACGCCCTACTTCGTCGCCCGCGCCGAGGGCGCGTACGTGTGGGACGTCGAGGGCCGGCGCTACATCGACTACGTCCAGTCGTACGGCGCGTCGATCCTCGGGCACGCGAACCCCGCGGTCATCGAGGCGATCACGCGCGCCGCCCGCGAGGGCACCACGTTCGGAGCGCCCACCGAGCGGGAGGTCCTGCTCGCCGAGGCCATCGCCGACCGCGTCGGCCCCGGGTGCGACATGGTGCGGCTGGTGTCGAGCGGCACCGAGGCGACCATGAGCGCCGTCCGCCTCGCCCGCGGCGTCACCGGGCGCGATCGGGTCGTCATGTTCGAGGGCTGCTACCACGGTCACAGCGACGGTCTGCTCGCGGCCGGGGGCAGCGGCATGGCCACCCTCGGCACGCCGGCGTCGGCCGGCGTCACCAAGGCGGCGGTCTCCGACACCGTGGTCGTCCCCTACAACGTCGTGCCGGAGGTCGGCGACGACGTGGCGTGCGTGATCGTCGAACCCGTCGCCGCCAACATGGGCCTCGTCGCCCCGGCCCCCGGCTTCCTCGAGGGCCTTCGCACCGCGTGTGACCGGGCCGGCGCCCTGCTGGTCTTCGACGAGGTGATCACCGGCTTCCGGCTGTGCCGCGGCGGCGCCGCCGAGTGGACCGGCGTGCGGCCCGACCTCTGGACGTTCGGAAAGGTGATCGGCGGCGGCCTGCCCCTCGCCGCCTTCGCCGGGCGTCGCGACGTGATGTCGCAGCTCGCGCCCGTCGGCCCCGTCTACCAGGCGGGCACGCTGTCGGGGAACCCGCTCGCCACCGCCGCCGGCCTCGCTGTGCTCGACCAGCTCGACGAGACCGCCTACTCGATGCTCGCCGGCCGCGCCGAGGAGCTCTCCCGGATGTTGCACGGCGTGCTGTCGGAGGTCACCCCGGTGCAGGTGCCCCATGTGGGGCCGTTGGTCGGGCTGTTCTTCTCGGCCACGCCGGTGGTCGACTACGCCGGCGCCAAGGCCGCGGCCGACACCGGCTGGTACGCCCGCTTCTTCCGGGCCATGCTCGACCGCGGGGTCGCCTTGGCGCCGGGAGCCTACGAGGCGATCTTCCCGAGCCTCGCCCACACGTGGGACGACATCGAGCGCACCGTCGACCTGGCCAGAGCTGCCGTAGCGGTCTCTTAGCCGGCGCGCGAGAGCATCAGTACGGTTCCGGGGCCACTCTCGCGATGGCGGCGACGGCCTTGTAGATCGCCTCCGCCGGCCCCAGCTCGTCGGGCCGCAGCAGGTTCGCCATGATCCGCAGCACCCACTCCATGAGCGTGCGCGAGTGCATGCCCGTCGACACCATCGCCCGCATCAGCTCGGGCTGGCCGATCACGCGGACGAACGCCCGGGCCACCTTGTAGTAGAGGCCGTACTCGGCCTGGAGCCGTCGCTCGAACTCCTGCAGCTCGCGCCCGTCGCCGGTGGCGAGGGCCCGCCCGACGACCTCTGCCGCCAGCCGGCCCGTCTCGTAGGCGTAGGCGATGCCCTCGCCGTTGAAGGGGTTGATCGACCCGCCGGCGTCGCCGACGACCAGGTAGGTGGGGCCGGCGTGGGGCCCGACCGAGAGCGCCATCGGCAGGCGGCCGCCGGTGGCAGGACCGCACGAGGTCTCCGGCGACAGCCCCCACGACTCGGGGGCGTAGTCGACGAACGCGTCCATCAGGTGGGAGGTGTTGACGGCCTTCCACTGGTTGAACGTCGAGAGCAGGCCGATGCCGACGTTCACGCGGCCGTCGCCGACCGGGAAGATCCACCCGTAGCCCGGCAGCACGTTGCCCGCCTTGTCGCGGATGTCGAGGTGCGACTCGATCCAGTCCTCGTCGTGGCGGGGCGACGTGTAGTAGCCGCGGATCGCCATCCCGAGCGGGTAGTCGCGGTTGCGGGAGGTGCCGAGCGCCCGGCCGAACCGCGAGTTGGCGCCGTCGGCGACGACGACGTAGCGCGCCCGCACCTCGTCGACGCGGCCGCCCTCGCCCTTCCGCTTCACCTGCGCGCCCCGGACGAGGCCGCCCTCGACGATGGGCGCCACCGCCTCCGACTCCTGCCAGAGGGTCGCACCCGCCTTCACCGCCCGCTCGGCGACGAGCTGGTCGAGGTCGTGGCGCGTGACCACGTAGCCGTAGTCGGGGAAGTCGGGGTGCGAGGGCCAGCGCATCTCGAGCGTCCGGCCGAAGGCGATGGAGCGCAGGCCGCCGAAGCGGTGGTGCTCGGCCAGCTTCTCGGCGAGCCCCATGTCCTCGAGCTGCTTCACCGAGCGCGGCGTGAGCCCGTCACCACAGGTCTTCACCCGCGGGTAGCGCTTCTTCTCGACGAAGAGCACGTCGTGGCCGGCCTCGGCGAGCCAGTACGCGCACGCCGCCCCCGACGGCCCCCCTCCCACGACGAGGACGTCGGGAGAGGCGGGGGAGGTCACTTCGTGGCGCCGCCCGGCGCCGCCGCCGCCGCCGGCGCCGCGCCCGCCTGGCATTGCGCCGGGACCGGTGACTCCTTGCCGTAGTCGACGCGCTCGTGGCACACGACGGCGATGATCTGCTCCTTCGACAACGTGGTGCCGAACCCCGGCATGCCGCCGGTGGCGATCTTGCCGGTGGCGCCGTAGGGCTGGCCCTTCAGCGAGGCCGACCCGTTGGTGACCCAGGCGATCTGGTCGTCGAACTTCGGGAACGTCTTGGTGACGTTGTCAAGCGCGGGACCGACGCCGCCGCCGCCGGTCGGGCCGTGACAGCCCGAGCAGCCCGCCGACGCGAACACGCCCTGACCGATCGTGACGGGATCGTTGGCGCCGGCCGTCTTCCGTTCGCCGAAGGCGCCGCTGTAGAGGAT
>DATAKR010000089.1:0-16269 GCA_036261495.1 Acidimicrobiales bacterium
GGCGTGGTCCTCCGCGATGCCGGGATCGACGCGCCGGTGCTGCTCCTCTCGGAACCGCCGGTCGCGGCCGCGGCCGAAGTCGTGGCCCGGGGCCTCACGCCGAGCGTGTACACCCTCGACGCGGTGGCCGCGCTCGACGGGGCGGCCGCCGCGGCCGGCGCCTCGCTCCCGGTCCACGTCAAGCTCGACTCGGGGATGCACCGGGTCGGAGCCGACGAGTCGATGGCGCTGCAGGTCGCGTCGGCGGTCGATCGGAGCGCGGCGCTGGTGCTCGACGGCGTGTGGACGCACTTCGCGGTGGCCGACGACCCGGAGCAGGACGACTTCACCGCCGGCCAGTGCCGGCGCTTCGCGTCGCTGCGCCAGCAGCTCCGCGACGAGGGGATCTCGCCGCGGCTCGTGCACGTCGCCAACTCGGCCGGCGCGCTCATGGTCGGTGCCCACCACGACCTCGTGCGCGCCGGGCTGGCGACCTACGGCTATCACCCGAACCCCGCCAGGCCGACGGCGGCCGACCTCCACCCGGTGCTGTCGCTCAAGGCCCAGGTCTCCTACGTGAAGCGGCTGGCGGCGGGAGAGCGCGTGTCGTACGGGCTCCGCTACGCGCTGCCCGAGGAGTCCGTCGTGGCGACAATCCCGCTCGGCTACGCCGATGGCGTGCCCCGGCGCCTGTTCGAGACGGGCGGACGGGTGCTGGTCGGGGGCCGGGCGCGGCCGATCGCCGGCGTCGTGACCATGGACCAGCTGATGGTCGACTGCGGCCCCGACGCCGACGTCCATCCCGGCGACGAGGTCGTGCTCCTCGGCGAGCAGGGCGGCGAGCGCATCACCGCCGACGACTGGGCCGAGCGGCTCGGGACGATCAGCTACGAGATCCTCTGCGGGATCGGGCCGAGGGTTCCCCGGGTGTACCGATGAAGCTGCGCTCGGTCGCGCTCGCGGCCGCGGGCCTCGCAGCCGGCTACGCCGCCGAGCGGGCGCTGCTCGGCCGCGAGCGCCACTCCCCGGACCGAGGCGCCCTCGAGGACTTCCGCTTCCCCGCCGACGTCATGCGCCACGACGTGTCGACGAGCGACGGCGGTTGCCTGCGCGTCGTCGAAGCCGGCGCCGGCACGCCGCTGGTGCTGCTGCACGGCGTCTCGCTGTCGTCGCTCACCTGGCACTACCAGGTCGCCGACCTCCGCGATCGCTACCGCGTCATCGCCGTCGACCACCGAGGCCACGGCGAGAGCCGGGCCGGTGCGGGCGATTGGACCATCTCCCGGCTCGCCCTCGATCTGCGCGAGCTGCTCGACGCGCTCGACCTCCGGGGCGCGGTCGTCGTCGGGCACTCGATGGGCGGCATGGTCGCCCTCCGGCTCGCGGTCGACCACGCGGCGACGGTCGAGGAACGGCTCGCCGGCCTGGTGCTCATGTCGACCTCGGCGGGCCCGGTCCATCGCCTCGCCGCCTACGACGCCGTGACCCGCGCCCTCGCCCGCCCGGCGGCGTCCGGGTTGCGGCTGGCGGAGCGGATGCCCGGCGGCGCCTTCCGTGAGAGCGACCTCACCTACCTCATGTTCCGCCTCGGGTTCGGAAGCCGCCCGTCGCCGACGCACGTCGAGATGAACCGCATGATGACGGCGTCGAACCCGGTGTCGGGGTGGGCGGAGCTCATGTCGGGGGTGATCTCGTTCGACGTCGAGGACGAGCTGGCGCGCATCGAGACGCCCGCGCTCGTCGTCGTCGGATCGCGGGACCTCCTCACACCGCTGGCCCAGGCCGACCTCATGGCGCGGACGCTCCCGCACGCCCGCCTCGAGGTGCTCCAGGGCGGGGGGCACATGCTGATGCTCGAACGCCGTGCCGAGGTCGACGGGCTGCTCGACGGGTTCGCTCGGGAGGTCGCATGATCACCGATGTGGCCGGCGTGCGCGTCGGGCACTGGACCGATGCCGTGGCGCGCACCGGGTGCACGGTCGTGCTCCTCCCCGAGGGGACGGTCGCGTCGGGCGAGGTGCGGGGCGGAGCACCGGGCACCCGCGAGTTCGCGCTCCTGTCGCCCGAGCGTCTCGTGACCACGGTCGACGCCGTGGTGCTCGCCGGCGGATCGGCGTTCGGCTTGGCCGCGTGCGACGGCGTGGTGCGGTGGTGCGGGGAGCACGAGCGAGGGTTCGCGACGGCCGCCGGCCGCGTCCCGATCGTCGTCGGGGCCGTCCTGTTCGATCTCGCCGTCGGCGACGCCGGCGTTCGTCCCGGACCGGCCGAGGGCTACGCCGCCTGCGCGTCGGCCACGTCGGGGCCGTTTCCGCTCGGTGCGGTGGGCGCGGGCACCGGGGCGACGGTGGCGAAGTGGCGCGGGAGGGAGCACGCCCGGCCGGGCGGGATCGGCTCGGCGACCGAACGGGCCGGCGACCTGGTGGTGTCGGCGCTCGTCGCCGTGAACGCCTTCGGCGACGTGCGCGGTGGGCCGGTCACGCCGGGCGAGGAGGCCGACGCGGCGGCGGTCGACGCCGCGGGTGCGTTCGAGAACACCACGATCGGTGTGGTCGCCACGAACGCTCGGCTCGACAAGACCGGCTGCCTGCTCGTGGCCCAGGGAGCCCACGACGGGTTGGCTCGCGCCCTCGACCCCGCGCACGCCACCGTCGACGGCGACGCCTTCGTGGCCGCCGCGACCGGCGAGGTCGAGGCGCCGGTCGACCGCATCCGCCTGCTGGCGGCCCGGGCCGTCGAGGCCGCGATCAGATCGGCGGTCGCGCCGAGCGGCTGACCGGGCGCGACCCCGCTCGGCTCGCCACCGCCGGGCCATGGCCGTGCGCAGGGAGGAGCGCCGCCGTCCCCGGTAATCTCCACCCCGTGGCGTCCCCCCTCGACGACCTCGCACGCGAGGCGTCGGCCTGCACCCGATGCCCGCTCGCCGCCACCCGCACGAACGTCGTGTTCGGCGTGGGCGACCCCGACGCCGACCTGATGTTCGTCGGCGAGGCCCCCGGACGCGACGAGGACCTCCAGGGAGAGCCGTTCGTCGGCCGTTCCGGGCAGCTGCTCGACCGCCTGGTCCTCGAGGAGCTGGGGCTCACGCGCGACCGCTTCTACATCGCCAACACGCTCAAGTGCCGCCCGCCGGGCAACCGTGACCCGCAGCCCGAGGAGATCGCCACCTGCCGGCCGTTCCTCGAGCGCCAGGTCGAGCTCATCGGGCCCCGCGTGATCGTGACGCTCGGGAACTTCTCCACCAAGCTCCTCCTCGACACCAAGGAGGGCATCACCAAGCTGCGGGGGCGCACCTACCCCTATGGCCGTGCGGTGCTCGTGCCGACCTTCCACCCCGCCGCCGCGCTCCGCGGTGGGGGCGAGACGGTGGCGAAGATGCGGGCGGACCTGATCAGGGCGAAAGAAGCGATGGCGAGCGGAGCCGTGGCGTGAACGTGGCGACGTCGTCCGCCGACGACACCCGCGAGCTCGGCGCCGCGGTGGCGAGCGTGACGAAGCCGGGTGATGTGGTGCTGCTCGCCGGCGATCTCGGCGCGGGCAAGACCACGTTCGTCCAGGGGTTCGGCCGGGCTCTCGGCGTGACCGACCGCATCACCAGCCCGACGTTCACGCTGATGCACAACTACGAGGGCCGGCTACGGCTCGTGCACGTCGATGTGTACCGCCTCGACCGCCTGCAGGAGATCCTCGACCTCGGCATCACCGAGCTCGTCGACGACGACGCCGTGGCCGTGGTGGAGTGGGGTGATGTGGCGGAGGCCGTGCTCCCGGCCGACTTCCTCGAGATCCGCATCGCCTACGTCGACGGCGACGACGACGTGCGCCGGTTCGCGCTCCGCCCGGTCGGGCCGAGCTGGTCGGCGAGAGCGTCCGCACTCTCGGACGCCACGGCTCGGTGGAAGGACGGCGAATGATCGTCCTCGGCATCGAGACGGCCACGTTGCAGGTGGGCTGCGCGCTCGGGGGTCACGAGGGGCTGCTCGCGTCGTTCCACTCGGCGCACGGGCGTCGCCATGCCGAGACCCTCGTGCCCGCCATCGAGTTCATCAGCCGCTCCGCGGGCATCGGCCTCGACGAGGTGAGCGTCGTGGCGGTCGACGTCGGGCCCGGCTTGTTCACCGGCTTGCGGGTCGGTGTCGCCACCGCGAAGTCGATCGCGCAGGCGTTGCGCGTGCCGGTGATCGGTCTGTCGAGCCTCGACCTGCTCGCCCACCAGGTGGCGCGGTCGCCGAAGCTCATCGCCGCGGTGATCGACGCCCGCCGCAGCGAGGTCTACTGGGCGCTGTACCGGCACGTCCCGGGCGGCGTGCAGCGGATCACCGACTATGCCCTCGGATCGGTCGACGATCTGGTGAACGAGCTGGTCGCTCGGGGCGACGAGGTCCTGCTCGTCGGCGACGGCGCCCTGCGCTACCGGGCCGACCTCGAGGACGCGCTGTCGTCCGCGGAGATCGGCGGTGTGGCCCACGCCTATCCGTCGGCCACCGACCTCGTCGAGCTGGCCCATCCGCGGGCGTTGCGCGAGGAGTTCGTGCAGTCGTGGGAGCTCGAACCGCTGTACCTCCGCAAGTCCGACGCGGAGATCAACTGGGAGCAGCGCGGGGCGTGATGGCGGCGCGCGCTCCCGAGCCGCTGCCGTCCGAGGACATCCTCGAGGTGCACGTCGTGCCCATGCGGCGCCGGCACCTGCGCGCCGTGCTGCGCATCGAGACCCAGGTGTACCCGCGGCCGTGGTCGCTGAGCCTGTTCCTCTCGGAGCTCGCCCTCCGGGGCAGCCGCTACTACGTGGTGGCCCGCCTGGGCGGCGTGGTGGTCGGCTACGCGGGGATGATGTTCAGCGGCGACGACGCCCACGTCACCACCATCGCCGTCGACCCGGCGTGGCATCGCCACAAGATCGGCACCCGGTTGCTGCTCACCCTCGCTCGTGAAGCGGTTCGGCGGGGGGCGCGCAACCTCACCCTCGAGGTGCGGGTGAGCAACCGGCCGGCGCAGGCGATGTACGCGAAGTTCGGCTTCAAGCCGGCGGGTGTGCGCAAGAACTACTACGTCGAGACCAACGAGGACGCGCTGGTGATGTGGGCCGAAGGCATCGACGACGCTGGGTACGCGCAACGGCTCACGGAGATCGAGGCGGCGGTGCCCGGCGCGACCGTGTACGCGGAGGGCATGTGATGGCGACCGACCGGGTGCTCGGGGTGGAGACCTCGTGCGACGAGACCGCGGCATCGGTCGTCGCGGCCGGCACCGACGTGCTGTCGTCGGTCGTGTCGAGCCAGGTCGACCTGCACGCCCGGTTCGGCGGCGTCGTCCCGGAGCTGGCGGGGCGGGCCCACGTCGAGCTGCTGACGCCGGTGATCGCCGAGGCGATGCTGACATCGGCCACCGAGGGCCGTGACCTCGCAGCCGTCGCCGCGACCGTGGGTCCGGGGCTGATCGGCTCGCTCCTCGTGGGCGTGAGCCACGCCAAGGCGCTGGCGCTCGTGTGGGGCGTCCCCTTCGTGGCGGTGAACCACCTCGAGGGCCACCTGTACGCCGCGTTCCTGGAGGAGCCGGCCATCGAGCTGCCCGTGGTCGTGCTCCTCGTGTCGGGCGGCCACACCATGCTCGTGCTCATGGAGGGCCACGGCCGCTACCGGCTCCTGGGCTCGACGATCGACGACGCCGCGGGGGAGGCGTTCGACAAGGTCGCCCGGTTCGTCGGCCTGGGGTACCCGGGCGGACCGGCGATCGACCGCCTCTCGCCAGAGGGTGATGCCTCCCTGATCGCCTTTCCGCGCGGGCTGAAGGACGAGGGCTACGACTTCTCCTTCAGCGGCCTGAAGACCTCGGTGATCACCTACGTCCGGAAGAACCCCGACGTCGACATCGCCGATGTCGCGGCGTCGTTCCAAGAGGCGGTGGTCGACGTGCTGGTGACGAAGGCGCGCAAAGCCGCCCGCGACACCGGGGCGAAGGGGATCGTGCTCGCCGGCGGCGTGGCCGCCAACTCGGCGCTGCGCGAGCGGTTGCTCGACGCCTGCATCGCCGATTCGATCCAGGGTTACCTGCCGAGCCGCGAGATGTGCACCGACAACGCCGCCATGATCGCGGCGGCGGGCTGGTGGCGCCTGCAGTCGGACGGCCCGACGGCGCTCGACGCCGGCGCCGACCCCAACCTCCGCCTGCCCGTCTACTGAGCCGGTCGTCGCCCCGGTGACGGCGGCGCGTCACGGGGTAGGACGCGTCCCCGTGCAGCAGGACGTGTTGGCGACGGGCCTCACACTCGCCGACTGGCTGACCGCGCTGGCCGTGTTCGTGGCGGGCATCGCCGCCGGCTTCGTCGCGAGGGTCGTGCTGGCGCGGTGGATGAAGCGCCAGGGCGACACCAGCTCCTACGCCGCGGTGACGATCGGTCGAGCCGTCGGCTACATCGCGGCGCTCGCCGGGTTCGTGTACGCCCTTCGATCCTGCGCGTGCGGCTGGCGCCGCTGCTCGGTGCCATCGGCATCGGTGGCATCGCCGTCGCGCTCGCCGCCCAGAGCATCCTGTCGAACTTCATCGCCAGTGTGCTCCTCCAGACCCGCCGGCCCTTCCGCCGGGGCGACCAGATCGCCACGAACGACCACGAGGGTCGCGTCGAGGACGTCAACCTCCGCGCCGTCGTGCTGCGCAGCTTCGACGGTGAGCAGGTCGTCCTTCCCGCGGCGGCGGTGGTCGCCTCACCGATCGTCAACTACACGCGCCTCGGCCGGCGGCGGACCACGCTCACGGTCGGGGTCGGCTACGCGACGGATCTCCGCAGCGCTCAGAAGGTGATCGTCGACGCGGTGCGGCGGGTCGACGACGTCCATCCATCCCCGCCGCCCGAGGCGCTCGTGCAGGAGCTCGGTGAGTCGTCGATCGACCTCGCGGTGAGGTTCTGGCACGCCCCCGAGGTGGCGACGATGTGGCGGGTCCGCAGCGAGGTCGCGATCGAGGTGAAGGCGGCGCTCGACGACGCCGGCATCGAGATCCCGTTCCCGCAGCGCGTGCTGTGGCCCGCCTCGCCGCCGACCGGCGTCGGCGGAGAGCCGGGAGACCGCGAGCACTCGGACTAGCGCCCCGGCGAGCTCTGGGGCGCCGGCGAGTTCTGGGGCGCCGGCCCTCTTCGGTTGTCAAGGTGCAGGTCCGGCCGGAGTCGCGTTGCTCTGGTTCTCGCGCGACGGGTTGCTGCTGCGGTTCGTGTGCTCGGGCGCCGATCAGTGGAGCGGTGGGTCGGGGTCGTCGGGCGGGAGGAGGCGGACCTTGCCGGGAAGGCGGCTCGGGGCGAGGCGGTAGCGGTTGTAGGTCTTGAGGTCGTGGTGGTGGTCGCAGAAGCCGCCGAGCTCTTCGAGGATGGTGTGGTGGGTGCGAGCCCAGTCGAGGTGGTGGTCCCACTCCCGCACGGGGCGACTGCACGCTTCCTCGCGGCAGGTGGGGTCTCGCCAGTGGAGAGCGGTGAGCTGGAGGGCGTTGGGCCGCCGGCCGAGGTGCACCACGCTGGCGACGTCGGTGCCGCGGGTGATGACGGCGGCCCAGAAGACGTCGCCGGTGGCGAGGAGTCGGGTGATCGTGTCGACCGGGACCGGGCCCACCCCCGCGATCTCGCAGGTCTCGCCGGCGGTCGTGTGCCCGCGGAGCAGTGCGGTGTGGTCGATGCGCACGATGATCTTGGCGGGAACCTTCGGCGCACCCGCCGGCGATGGCGGCGATGGCGGGTTGGCCGCGGCGGTTTTGGCGGCGCGGGCGGCCGCGGCCTGCTCAGCGCCGGCGGCACGGGTCGAGGTGGCGACGTCGGCGCCGTAGGCGGCACGCGCCATGTCGACGAGGGCATCGGCGGCGTAGGCGCCGGCGCCCTCGCGGCGCCCGTCGCGCCGGGCGGCATCGAAGCGGCGCTCGATGAACGGAGCGAGGCAAGCCCTGAGAACGGCCTGGACATCCGGAGCCACGCGCCAGCTGCCGGTGCCGGCGCCATCGGGCGCGGTGCCGAACCGCAGCGACCGCGTCTCGTGGATGCGCCGCTGTCTGGCTTCGGCGTCTTCGGGGCTCTCCGCGGCGGCGACGATGCGGTCACGGTGCTCGCGCAGTGAGACGAGGGAGGCGGCTTCGGCGCGGGCGAGCATGTCGGCCTCGCAGCGCCGGTCGGCGGCTGCGGCCGCGGCCACGGCTCCGGCCTGTTCCACCGACAGGCGCCCGGCGCGCAGCGCGTCGTTGGTGGCCTCCAGATCGGCGAGGCGGCTGGAGGTGTCGAGCAGGTCGCGGGCGGCGCCGACCGTGGTGCCCGCCCGCCGGGAGAGGTCGTGGGCGGGGCTGTGCGAACCCCGTTGCTTCCACTCGCCGGCGTCGGCGGCTCGTGCCGCGAGCACGGTGACGGCGGCCGCGGCGAGGCGGCCGAGCGCAAGGTAGCGGTCCTGCAGTCTGGCGGCGGTCGCGGGCGTGAGGCGGCTGGGGTCGAGGCCGCGGAGCTGGTGCCGCAGCGTCTCTTCGAGATCGATCACCTCGCCCACCGACACGGTGGCGGCAGATCCGACGGTGTCGGTGGCGCTCCGCAGCACGGGAACCATCATAGCACAGCAATCGAACGTGTGTTCGTATTGTTCTCCAGAAGGTGAAGAAATTTCGGCAGCACCCACTGGCGGGATCGGGCTGGCCATTGACCAGAAGCTGCTAGGAGAGCAGACGCCCGCCGCGTCAACGGAACGAACGGCGGACGTCGCGCGTCAACGGAGCGAACGGCGAGACGTCGTCGACGCCGGCCTGCCACTCCGTGCGCGTGCGGACGACCTTGAACCCGAGGGCGTCGTTGATCGCCAGCATCGGCCCGTTCGAGAACGCGTTGCCGGTTCGCACGATCTCCGCGTCCGGTCGTTCGTCCCGAATCCGCTCGAGCATCACGGCCTTGGCCCACTTGGCCAACCCGAGCCGGCGGTGTGCCGGGTCGATCCCGGTGTTCTGCTGGAAGGCGACTCGCCGGTCGTCGGGCTCGAAGGAGACTTCGGTGCCACCGACACACGTGCCCGCCGGGTCGCGCGCGAGCAAGGTCCAGCGCGTGCGGCCACTGCCGATGAGCGCGGCGTCGAGCTCGGCGACGAAGTCGGCGTCGATGACGACGTCGCCGACATCCAGGTCGTCGCGCGGTGCCGTCTGCATGATGTGGTGGAACGTCGCGGCGTCGCGCCTCCTCGGGGAAGGCGCCGACGATGAGGTCGAGTGAGTAGCCGAGCTCTCTCGGCCGCTCCGCGGACGCCCAGCGCTCGACCAGGCCCCAATCGACGTCGGCGAGCGCGAGCTCGCTCTCGCGGTTCACGCGGGCGACCTTGCCGCCGAGGCGCTTCGAGAACGCCTCCGCAGCAGGTACGGCGTCCGAGGTCGACCACGTGAGCAGCGACCGGCCCTCGCGCGCCGTCTCCTCGCAGATGACGGCCATGAGCCGAGCGCCGATGCCCTCCCTGCGCCGATCGCGCCGCACGAGCACGTCGCACTCCATGACCCGGGGATCGCCGGCGGAGTTCGACCAGCAGTAGCCGACGGCCACCGGTGATCCGTCGGACGCCTCGGCGAGCCAGCTGTGGTCGTTGAACTGCGACGGGAGACCGCGGGCGAACGCCACGTAGGCGTCGAGCGACTGGGGCATGCGGTGCGACCCGCGTTCCCTCTCGATCGGAGCCTCGATCTCGTGCGACGCCTTCAGCTCCTCGTCGCTGCCGTCCCGGAACCCGATGCGGCGGATCTGGACGTCGGCCGCTCTCGCCACCCACACAGTGTTCCAGGCGCCGCCCTCGACCGGCCCTCCGATGGAAGGGGGTGTCACACCGGTCGCTCGAAGTGCCAGACCACGATGGCGGGGGCCTCCCACGCCGCGGCGGCCGCGCGCGGGACGATGCCGAGGAGCGACCACGGCCACACGTCCCATGCCACATCGGCGGGCTGCGCCGGCGCGCTCGTCGCCGGCCGCGACGATGGGTCCGGCGTGATGCTCGCCGGCCGCGACAGCTCCTCGCACCGGCGCACCCGCAGCCCGGCCGCGAGGGCCGCTCGCAGGAAGTCGCCGATCGTGTGGCGGTACGTCGCCACCAGCCCCGGTTCGCCGTGCGGACCGACCGCCTTGACCACGGATCCTCGGAACACGAGCTCGTGGTGGGCGTCGGAGATGACGAGGCTGCCGGAGGGCCTCAGCACACGAGCGAGCTCGGCCATCACCGGCACCAGATCGGGCATGTGGGCCAGAGCGAGCCCGCACACGACGAGATCGACCGCGCCGTCGTCGACTGGAAGGCGGTGGAGGTCGCCCAGCTGGAACCGGGCGCCGGTCACCCGCCGGCGGGCGACGTCGAGCATCTCCGGCGAGCTGTCGATGCCGAGGACGCGGTGCCCGCGCGCGACGAGGTGGCGGGTGAGCCGGCCGGTCCCGCATGCCGCATCCAACGCCTCGCCCACCGGCAGGCTGTCGAAGATCTCCTCGACCGCCGGCTCGTCGATCGCGAACAGGCCGTTGGGCTGGTCGTCGTAGGTGGAGGCCCACGTCCGGTAGCCCGCCGCCGGGTCGGCGCGCGCCACGTCGACACCGGGATGCGCCGCCAGCACGGGATCGTCGAGCAGGGCGCGCACCTCCGCCAGCCGCTCGAGCGTGAACTCCCGATCGAAGTCGCCGGCCCAGCCGCGCAGCAGGGCGAGCCCTTCCAGGCCGACCAGGTACGCCAGCGGATGCTGGTAGGTCACACCGAGAACCTACGAGGCCCGTCTCACCACCGCCGATCGATATCTCCGCCGCGCGAACCTTGACCCCGATGGCCACGCCGCCTCGCGCTCACCACGTGTCGGAGGCCACCGACGTCGTGCTCGGGACGCTGGGGCCGGAGGCCGGACGCGACTGGAACGTTCCGGCCGGCGACCTGGAGTGGACGTGCCGGGAGACGGCGGTTCACATCGCCCACGACCTGGCCAAGTACGCGGCCCAGCTGGCCCGGGCGGCACCTGACCCGCCGACGGCGCTAGCACTCACCGGTTGCGAGTGCCAAGGGAGGCAACTATCGTTGGCACTCGCAAGGTCTGAGTGCTAACCCCCACCACGCCGGTGGGCAGTGCCAACGGAGGCGTCCATGAACCTGCAGCCCCTCGAGGATCGCATCGTCGTCCGCCCGAGCGAGTCAGAAGAGACGACGGCGTCGGGTCTCGTGATCCCCGACACCGCGAAGGAGAAGCCGCAGCAGGGTGAAGTGCTCGCGGTCGGCCCCGGCCGCCGCGCCGAGAACACCGGCGAGCTCATCCCTCTCGACGTGAAGGCCGGTGACACCGTCGTCTACAGCAAGTACGGCGGCACCGAGATCACCGTCGAGGGCGAGGACCTGCTCATCCTCACGAGCCGTGACGTCCTCGCCAAGGTGGTGAAGTAGTTGTCGAAGCTGATCCGGTTCGACGAGGAGGCGCGGCGCGGCCTGGAGGCCGGCGTCAACCGCCTCGCGGACGCCGTCAAGGTGACGCTCGGCCCGAAGGGGCGCAACGTCGTCATCGAGAAGAAGTTCGGCGCCCCGACCATCACCAACGACGGCGTCACCATCGCCAAGGAAGTCGAGCTCGAAGACCCCTTCGAGAACATGGGCGCCCAGCTGGTGAAGGAGGTCGCCACCAAGACCAACGACGTCGCTGGTGACGGCACCACCACGGCCACCGTGCTCGCCCAGGCGCTCATCCGCGAGGGCCTCCGCAACGTGGCCGCCGGCGCCAACCCGATGGCCCTCAAGAAGGGCATCGACAAGGCCGTCGAGGCGGCCGTCGAGGCCATCCGGGGCGCGTCGAAGGACATCGAGGATCGCAGCGAGATCGCCCAGGTCGCGGCCATCTCCGCCGCCGACAAGAACATCGGCGACGTGCTCGCCGAGGCGATCGACAGGGTCGGCAAGGACGGCACGGTCACCGTCGAGGAGTCCAACACCTTCGGCATGGAGCTCGACTTCGTCGAGGGCATGCAGTTCGACAAGGGCTACATCTCGGCCTACTTCGTGACCGACGCCGAGCGCCTCGAGACGGTGCTCGAGGACCCGTTCGTGCTCATCGCCAACTCGAAGATCTCGGCCGTGCACGCGCTGCTGCCGCTCCTCGAGAAGGTGCTGCAGGCCGGCAAGCCGCTGCTGATCATCGCTGAGGACGTCGAGGGCGAGGCGCTCGCGACACTCGTGCAGAACAAGATCCGCGGCATCCTGCCGGCGTGCGCCGTCAAGGCGCCCGGGTTCGGTGAGCGTCGCAAGGCGATGCTGCAGGACATCGCGATCATCACCGGCGGCCAGGTCATCGCCGAGGAGGTCGGCCTCAAGCTCGAGAACGTCACCCTCGACCTGCTCGGCCGGGCCCGCAAGGTCATCGTCACCAAGGACGACACGACGATCGTCGAGGGCGCCGGCGCCGAGGACGACGTCAAGGGCCGCATCAGCCAGATCAAGCGGGAGATCGACGACACCGACTCCGACTGGGATCGCGAGAAGCTCCAGGAGCGCCTCGCCAAGCTCGCCGGCGGCGTCGCCGTCGTGCGGGTCGGCGCGGCCACCGAGGTCGAGCTCAAGGAGAAGAAGCACCGCATCGAAGACGCCCTCTCCGCGACCCGCGCGGCCATCGAGGAGGGCATCGTCGCCGGTGGCGGCACCGCGCTCCTGCGTGCCCGCGGCTCGGTCAAGGACGCGGCCCAGAAGCTCACGGGCGACGAGGCCACGGGGGCGATGATCGTCTTCAAGGCCCTCGAGGAGCCCGCCAAGTGGATCGCCATCAACGCCGGTCTCGAGGGCTCGGTGATGGTCGAGCACATCGAGCGCGAGTCGGGCAACACCGGTCTGAACGCGGCGACGGGTGAGCTCGTCGATCTCGTGAAGCAGGGTGTCATCGACCCCGCCAAGGTGACCCGCTCGGCGCTGCAGAACGCGGCGTCGGTGGCGGGCATGCTCCTCACGACCGAGTCGGTCGTGGCCGACAAGCCCGAGCCCCCGGCCCCGGCGATGCCGGGTGGCGGCGGCATGGGCGGCATGGGCGGCATGGGCGGCATGGGGATGATGTAGGCGTTCCCTTCGGGAGCGTTGGAGTGGTCGGCGAAGGGCCGGGTGCGAGCGCACCCGGCCCTTGCCGCGCCGGCGTGCAGAATGGCCCGGTGATGTCGACCGTCAGGCGGGCCGTCCTCCGCGTCGTGGCCGTGCTCGGGGTGCTCGCCGCCACCGCGGTGCCGGCGCAGGCGAAGTCGTTCGAGGTGCGGGCGGTGCAGATCGAGGCGGCGCTGCAGCCCGACGCCTCGATGCACGTCGTCGAGCACCTCACCTACGCGTTCTCGGGCGAGTTCCACAACGGCACGCGGCCCATCCCGCCGTCGCCCACCGGTGACTACGAGATCACCGACATGGCGGTGACCGAGAACGGGCGGCCGCTGCCCTTCGAGGGCGCCCCCTACAACCTCACGTGGCACTTCGACGCGCGCGACGAGATGCGCACGTTCGACATCTCCTACACCGTGCTCCGCGCCGCCAAGGTGGGAACCGACGTGGCCGAGCTGTACTGGCAGTGGGTCGGGCGCGACCACCCGACGATCGGGCGGGCCCGCGTGTCGCTCACCGTTCCCGGTGACGGCCTCGACGTGCGGGCCTGGGGCCACGGTCCGCTCAACGGCCTCGTCGAGCCGCGTGGCAACGAGGTCCTCTGGTCGGTCGACGGGCTCCCGGCGGGCCAGTTCCTCGAAGGCCGCGTCGCCGTTCCGGCGGCGGCGTTCACCGCACCGGGCGACGGGACGGCGCGGCTGCCCGGCATCCTCGAAGAGGAGCAACGGCTCGCCGACGAGGCCAACGCGCAACGGGCCCGATCGGCCGAGAGCGACCGCCGGCAGCAGCAGATCCGCCGGCTCCTCCGCGACACGTTCTTCGTGCTGCCGATCCTCGGCTGGATCGTGTTCGTCGTGCTCTGGCTCCGGTACGGACGGGAGTACAAGGCGACGACCGACGTGGGCGAGTACGTGCGCGAGCCACCCGACGACGCGCCCGCCTACGTACCCACGCTGTTCAACTGGGGCACGGTCGAGCCGGTCGCGCTCTCGGCGACCATCGTCGACCTCGCGCAGCGGGGGCACCTCACGATCGAGGAGATCCGCACCGACCGTCGCGTCCTCCCCGACAAGGTCGACTGGCGGTTCACGTGGAAGGACGACCGCGAGCCGGTCCGCGACTTCGAGGCCGCGGTCCTCGCCCAGCTCTTCCAGGACGGGCCCACGACGACGCAGAGCGAGTTCACCGCCTGGGCCCGGGCCCACCAGACCGACGCCCAGCGCTGGTGGGACGACGTCAAGCGTGAGATCCGCAAGGGGTTCAAGGCCAAGGGCTACATCGAAGGCGGCAAGGGCGGCGTCTACGCCGCCAACGTGTTCACCGCGCTCGTCGTCGGCGGCGTCGGCATCGCCACCGTCTCGACCGGCGTGGCCCTCGGCGCCGTTGCGATCGTGTCGGCGGTCGTGCAGCTGCTCGCCACGATCGTCCTCCGCCGGCGCACGCCGGCCGGCCGCCAGCGCCTCGCCGAGTGGAAGGCGTTCGAGCACTTCCTGCGCGACTTCTCCCAGCTCGAGGAGGCACCCATCGGCCACCTGGTGCTGTGGGAGCGCTACCTGGTGTATGCCGTCGCCCTCGGTGTGACCGCGCAGGTCGCCCGCGCCCTCGCCGCCAAGATCCCGGCACCCACCGGAGCGGTCGGCCAGCCGGCGTTCGCCCCCTGGTTCATCGGCTACCACGGGACCGCCCTCGACTCGATCGGCTCGTTCGCCGACTTCGCGCACGACTTCGGGCCGGCCATCGTGGCCGCGGCCACGCCCCAGTCGAGCTCGAGCTCGGGCGGCGGGTTCGGGGGCGGGTTCTCGGGCGGCGGAGGCGGCGGCGGGGGCGGCGGCGGCATCGGCGCGAGCTGATCGCGCGCCGGCGCCGGGCCTGTCGCCCTGACCGTGGACGCTCTCGGAGCACGTCACGCCGGCCGTCTCGCTCGTGCACGTGAAGACGCCGCGAGTGACGGCGCTGCCATAGGGGAGCACTACGTCGGTCTGCGAGAGGATCGTGTCGACGTCGCCGGCTCGGCGGAGCGGTGCGCCCGTCCGGTGCTGCACGAGCCGGCGAGGAGTCCAACGACCACGGTGAGCCCGGCGAGCACCATGCGAGAGGGCGGCACGACCGTCTGCCGAGTCTCGCGAGTCACGACATCGATGGCGCAGCTGTGGCGCGTAGGGTTGGCGGCATGTCGATGGCCGACCGCCCGCCCGCCGATCCGGCGCACCTCGTGCGCGAATGGGACGCATGGGCATCCGGCGAGGTGCTCCCCGGCCAGACCATGGCCAACCTCAAGAAGGCCGGGCTCCCTGACGTCCTGACGGCCACCATCACCGGGATCCAGCACTCGGGCGGCGACGCCTCCGCCGAGGCGGCCCTGCTCGACATCTGGAACCGGTGGGAGCGGGGCGAGTCGCCGCCGGCGCCGGCGCTCGAGGCGCTCCGCGACGCCGGCATGCGCGAGCTGCTCGACCGGGCCCGCGCCGCGCAAGAGGAGGTGTTCGGGGGCGCGTGAACCCGCGCGAGCCCGGTCCGCAGAAGATCCCGCGCCCGCCGGCGGCCCGCCCGGGCGCTGCACCGCCGTGGCCGACGCACGACCCGGAAGGTCCCCGCCCGCGCATCGCGCTCGACCATCTCCGCGCCGCGGTCGCCGACACCGAGGACGTCGCCGCGCTCGTGCCGGAGGCAGCCGGATCCGCGGCCGTGCTCTGTGCCGCGTTCGAGGAGGAGGGCGAGGCGCGGATCATCCTCACGAGGCGAACCGAGTGGCTCCGCTCCCACAGCCACCAGGTCGCCTTCCCGGGCGGCCGCCTCGAACCCGATGAGACGCCGGTGCAGGCGGCGCTCCGCGAGGCGTGGGAGGAGGTCGGCCTCGACCCGGACACCGTCACGATCGTCGGCCGCCTGGGTCGCATGGCCACGATCTCGAGCCCGATGAGCTCGATCCACCCGTTCGTCGGCGTGCTGCCCGGCCGGCCCGAGCTCCACCCGAACCCCGACGAGGTCGAGCGCGTCTTCGACGTCGCGGTGGCGGAGCTGATGGAGGACGGCTGCTTCCGCGAGGAGATCTGGGGCGTGGGCGAGGGGGAGCGACCGATCTACTTCTTCGAGCTGGGCGGCGAGACGATCTGGGGTGCGACCGCCCGCATGATCTACGAGCTCCTCGACCTGCTCGACCGGGGCCTCAACGGGCCGAGCGTCAGGTCGGCGTTGTAGCCGGCACCTGACCGAAGGCGCGGCC
>DATAKR010000091.1:0-7784 GCA_036261495.1 Acidimicrobiales bacterium
GACGCCGAGCTGGTCGCCGGCCGCGCCGGCTCGCGCGCCTTGACCGCGACGGCACCTCTCGCCGCGGCGGCGGCCGCGCCGGCATCGCCGGCTCCCGCCGAGCCCTTGTCGGTGCTGGTCGGTCGCTGGAACGACCGGGTGCGCCTCGACGAGATCGCCCGTGCCCCCGGCGTCACCGTCGCCATCGTCTCCGGTCACGATCTCGTCGCCTCGACCTCCACCCTCGGCACCCTCCCTTCGGGGCCGATCACCGGTGAGCGCACCGCCCGGTTCGGCAAGCACACGCTCGAGACGGTCGGCCTCGACGCACCGAGGATCGGCGCCACCGTCCTCGTCGCCACCCGGCCGTCGGCCGCCGCCGATCGTGGCCGGCTGATCGTGCTGTTCGCGCTCCTCCTCGTCGTCCTCGTGATCCTGATCGTGCTGGTCGGTCATGTGGTGAGCGGCGTGGTCACCGGACCCGTCAACACGCTGGTCGAGGCGGCCCAGGCCGTGTCGCGGGGCGACTTCGATCGCCATGTCGACGTCGCCGGCGACGCCGAGATCTCCGCACTCGGCCGGGCGTTCAACCAGATGACCGTCGACCTTCGTGAACAGGTGCGCCAGCTCGAGCAGAGCCGCAACGAGTTCCGCACTGCCATCGCTCGGCTCGGCGACGTGCTGGTGTCGACCCACGACATCGGCGGCATCATCGACGTCGTCCTCGAGGCGGCCACGCTCACCACCAAGGGCGAGGCGGCGGTGTTCTTCGAGCGCGTCGCCATGCCGGCCCGCATCCGCGCCAGCGCCGTCCACGGCGTCGGCTCCGTGCCCGACCTCGAGCTCAACGGAACGGGCATCGCGGGTGCCGCGGCCCGCCGCCTCGGCCCGGTCAGCTTCCCCGGGCCCGACGACCTCGCCCCGGACGAACCCCCGGTCACCGCCGCCGTCGCGGTGCCCGTCGTCTCGGACGGCAGGCTGTTCGGCGTCATCGGCGTCTACGGCCGCCGCAACGACTCCCTGTTCAGCGAGGAGGACGTCCACACGCTCCAGACCCTGGCTCGGCAGGCGGAGGTCGCCATCGGCAACGTGATGTTGCACGACGAGACCCAGCGCCAGGCGCGCACCGACGGCACGACCGGGCTGTGGAACCGGCGCGAGTTCGAGTTGCGGGCCCGAGAGGCGGTGAAGGAGTCGGAGCGCTTCCACGACCCGTTCGGCGTGATCGTCGTCGACGTCGACGACTTCAAGCGGATCAACGACCGCTGGGACCACTCGACCGGCGACGCCGCGCTCATCTGGATCGCGAGCAAGCTCTCGGAAGGCACCCGCGAGATCGACGTCGTCGCCCGATGGGGTGGCGAGGAGTTCATCGTGCTCTTGCCCCGCGCCGGTCTCGACGAGACCCACCTCGTCGCCGAGCGCGTGCGGTCGGTGATCGCCCGCGAGCCGATGGTCGACGGCGCCGTCACCATCCCGATCACGGTGTCGGTCGGCTATGCCGTGCAGCCCTTCGACGGCCGCACCGCCGACGACCTGTTCAAGGCCGCCGACGCCGCCCTGCTCCGCGCCAAGCGCAACGGCAAGAACCGGGTAGAACGGGCGATCACCGATGAGGGAGTGCCCGAGATGAGCGAGGGGAGTCAGTCGTGAGCGCCGATCCCACGGCGCGGCGCGTGCGGAAGGCGGTCATCCCCGCCGCCGGGCTCGGCACGCGCTTCCTTCCGGCCACCAAGGCCCAGCCCAAGGAGATGCTGCCCGTCGTCGACAAGCCGGCGATCCAGTACGTCGTCGAGGAGGCGCTTCGCGCCGGGCTCGACGACATCCTCATCATCACGGCTCGCGGCAAGCGATCGATCGAGGACCACTTCGACCGCTCCTGGGAGCTCGAGGACGAGCTGGCGTCGCGTGGCAAGCACGACCTCCTGAAGGAGGTGCGGGCGATCGGCGAGATGGCCGACGTCCACTACGTCCGCCAGGGCGAAGCCAAGGGCCTCGGCCACGCCGTGTCGATGGCCCGCACCCACGTCGGCTCCGAGCCGTTCGCCGTGCTGCTCGGCGACGACATCTTCACCGAGCGGTCGACCGTCCTCGCCGACATGCTCGCGGCCTACGGCCGCTACGGCGACGGGGTCGTCGCCCTGAAGAAGGTGCCGCGCCAGATGATCTCGTCATACGGCTGCCCCGCCGTGGTCGACGAGGACGGACCGCTCGTGAGGATCACCGAGATCGTCGAGAAGCCGGCGCCCGAGGAGGCACCTTCGGACCTCGCGGTGATCGGCCGCTACGTGCTCCCGCCCGCGGTGTTCGACCTGCTCGACCACGTGGAGCCCGGCAAGGGCGGCGAGATCCAGCTCACCGACGCCCTCCAGATGCTCGTCCGAGACCGGGCCCTCTACGGGCTCACGTTCGAGCAGGGCCACTACGACACCGGCAACAAGGGCGACTACCTGCGCGCCACCGTCGAGCTCGCCCTCGAGCGAGAGGACCTCGGCCCGGACTTCCGGGCGTTCCTCGCCGACCTCTGCCGCCGCGACGGTCTTTGCCCATGATCCCCCTGGCCGAGGCCCAGGCGCGGGTGCGCGGGGCGTGTGAACCGCTCCGGCCCCTCGCCCTCCCCCTCGGCGAGACGCTCGGCTGCGTCACCTCGGTGCCCGTGCGCAGCGAGGTCGCGGTGCCGCCGTTCGCGAACACCGCGGTCGATGGCTACGCGGTCCGGGCGGCCGACACCGCCGGCGCGGCCGACCGGGGTGCGACGCCCGGCGGCGTGCGGCTCCGCGTCGTGGCGACGCTGCCGGCCGGCGGCGATCCGGCCGGGCTCCACGTCGGCCCGGGAGAGGCCATCCGGATCATGACCGGTGCGCCGGTGCCCGCCGGCGCCGATGCGATCGTCATGGTCGAGGTCACCTCGGAGGAGGACGGCGGCGACACCGTCGTGATCACCGAGGCCGCGCACGAGGGCGCCCACGTCCGCCCCGCCGGCGAGGACATCGCGCCCGGGCAGGAGGTCTTCCCCGCGTTCACGGTCCTGACGCCCGGCCACCTCGGCGTGCTCGCCTCGATCGGCCTACGGCGGGCGCCGGTGTTCCCGAAGGCCCGCGTCGGCGTCCTGTCGACGGGCGACGAGCTCGTCGACGGCGGCGACGAGCTCCGTCCCGGCCAGATCCGCGACAGCAACCGCGCCACCCTGCTCGGGCTCGTCGCCGAGGCCGGCTGCGTGCCCGTCGACCTCGGGCTGGTGCGCGACGACGAGGACGAGGTGCGCGCCGCGCTCACACGCGGGGTCGGCGAGTGCGACGCCCTGCTCACGAGCGGCGGCGTCAGCATGGGCGACTTCGACTACGTGAAGAAGGTGCTCGACGAGCTGAGCGGCGCCGGCGCCGGCGGTGACGCGGTCACCTGGATGCAGGTGGCGATCCGCCCGGCCAAGCCGCTCTCGTTCGGCGTCGTCGACGGCGTCCCGGTGTTCGGGCTTCCCGGCAACCCGGTGTCGTCGATGGTGAGCTTCGAGCTGTTCGCCCGTCCGGCGTTGCGGCAGATGATGGGCCACCGCCACCCCGACCGGCCGGTGGTGCGCGCTCTGGCCGACGAGCCGCTGCGCCGGCGTCCCGACGGCAAGACCCACTTCTTCCGGGTGAGCGCGTCGTTCGCGCCCGACGGCCGGCTGCACGTCCGATCCTCGGGAGGCCAGGCGTCCAACCTCCTGCGGTCGATGGCGCTGGCCAACGCACTCGCGGTGCTGCCCGACGGCGATGGGGTCGAGGCCGGCGGCGAGGTCGACGTGATGGTGCTGGCGGAGGCCGGGTCGTTTCCGGGCGGGCGGCAGTAGCCTTGGCGGTAGTGCCTGCGCCCGTTGCCCTCGTCGACCCTCATGGGCGCACCGTGCGCGACCTGCGGATCTCGATCACCGACCGCTGCAACTTCCGGTGCGAGTACTGCATGCCGGCCGAAGGGATGGCGTGGCTGCCGCGCCAGGAGCTGCTGACCTTCGAGGAGATCGAGCGGATCGCCCGCATCTGCGTGGAGCGCTTCGGATTCACCGGGATCCGCCTCACCGGTGGCGAGCCCACGGTGCGCGCCCACCTCCCGGTCCTCATCGAGAAGCTGGCGCCGCTCGGCGCCGACCTGTCGATGACCACCAACGGCGCCTCGCTCGCCCTCATCGCCGCCGACCTCCGCCACGCCGGCCTGCAGCGCATCAACGTGTCGCTCGACTCTCTTCGCGCCGACCGGTTCCGCGAGATCACCAAGCGCGACGCGCTCCCGCAGGTGCTCGACGGCATCGACGCCGCGATCACCGCCGGCTTCGATCCGGTCAAGGTCAACTGCGTGCTGATGCGCGGCGTCAACGACGACGAGGTCCTCGACTTCGCCCGGTTCGGTCGCGAGAAGGGCGTCGTCGTCCGTTTCATCGAGTTCATGCCGCTCGACGCCCAGGGCGAGTGGACCCAGCACACCGTCGTCACCTACGACGAGATCGTCTCGACGATCGCGGCCGAGCTGCCGCTCGAGCCCTTCGACCAGAGAGGGAACCAGCCGGCCGAGCGGTTCCGCTACGCCGATGGGCGCGGCGAGATCGGCGTGATCCCGAGCGTGACGCGATCGTTCTGCTCGTCGTGCGACCGCGTGCGTCTCACCGCCGAGGGCCAGTTCCGCAACTGCCTGTTCGCGGTGCGCGAGACCGACCTGCGGGCCGTCATCCGGGACGGTGGCACCGACGACGACGTCGCCGCGGCGATCGAGGCCGAGGTCGGACGCAAGTGGGCCGGCCACTCGATCGGCCAGGTGACGTTCATCCGCCCGGCCCGGTCGATGAGCCAGATCGGCGGCTGACCGTCGGGCTGGGGCACGATCTGCTCGTGAGCGCCGCCGACGACACCCCCCGTCCCTCCGAGCCCGACCCCGACGCCGCGCCGGCCCCGGCCCCGGCGGCGAGCCTGGGCGGAGTGGTCGACCGGCTCGGGCGGATCGAGCAGGCGCTGCAGCACCGCGGCGAGGACCTGGCGCGGCAGGCCGGCGACCTCGTGGTGCCGGTGTGGCGGCAGGTCACCGAGGGCGAGCCCCGCTGGCCGGCGTCGCTGGCCATCGTCGCCGCCGTCGCCTTGCAGGTCGTCCTGCCCACGCGGCTGACCTTCGGCGGCCGCTACCTGCTCCCGGCCCTCGAGCTCGCGCTGCTCGTGGGGATCGTCATCGCCAACCCGCTGCGCATCAACAAGCGCACGATCGGCCTGCGCGCCGCCAGCATCGGGCTCATCGCCGTGACGAGCATCGCCAACGCCTGGGCGGCCGGCCGGCTCGTGCACGGCATCGTCACCGGTCAGAGCGCGTCGTCGCCGACCACGCTGCTCGGCACCGGGGCCTCGGTGTGGATCACCAACGTCATCGTGTTCGCGCTCTGGTACTGGGAGCTCGACCAGGGCGGCCCCGCCTTACGGGCGCGCGGCGAGGCCGCCTATCCCGACTTCCTCTTCGCGCAGATGACCGACCCGAAGTACACGCCGCCGGGCTGGAAGCCGGCGTTCGTCGACTACCTGTTCGTCTCCTTCACCAACGCCACCGCCTTCAGCCCGACCGACACCTTGCCGCTCGCCCGGTGGGCGAAGCTGACGATGCTGGCGCAGTCGGGCATCTCGCTCGTCACCGTCGGGCTCGTCGTCGCCCGGGCCGTGAACGTCCTGCGGTAGCCGCCCGCGGGCGCGCCGCGGCCCTGTGGCGTACGTCATAGACTCGACCGCCAATGAGCGAGCGCAGCGAGCGGGTCCCGGCGGTGGGTGGAGAGTGGGGAGCATGAGCGACCGGGGCTTCACCCACCTCGACCCTCTCGGCCGGGCGCGCATGGTCGACGTCACGCCGAAGGAGCCCACGCACCGGCGAGCGATCGCGCGGTGCAAGGTCTTCATGGCGCCCGAGACGACCGCCAAGGTCGCCAACAACGCGGTCACCAAGGGCGATGTGCTCGCCGTGGCGCGGATCGCCGGCATCCAGGCGGCCAAGCGCACACCCGATCTGATCCCGCTGTGCCACCAGCTGACGATCGGCTCGGTGTACGTCAACTTCCACCTCGACGACGACTTCATCGAGGTCGAGTCGGTCGTCGAGACCGTCGATCGCACCGGCGTCGAGATGGAAGCGCTGACGGCCTGCTCGGTTGCCGCGCTCACGATCTACGACATGTGCAAGTCGACCGACCGCACCATGTCGATCGGCGAGCTGACGCTCTGGGAGAAGACCGGTGGGCGCAACGGCACCTACCGTCGCGACTCGCTCCCGGGCGGCCTCGAGACCACCTTCTGACGCCGCCGAGGCCCGGTCGGGCGGTGCTTTCCCGAGCCTCTGGTACGCTTGCTCTTGCTAGCACGGAGTGGCGAGCCTCGGAAACGTTGGGCTAGGAAGG
Organism: Acidimicrobiales bacterium; assembly: GCA_036261495.1. GTDB lineage: Bacteria > Actinomycetota > Acidimicrobiia > Acidimicrobiales > CADCTF01 > DATAKR01. The sequence continues at coordinate 6,374 of DATAKR010000091.1, forward strand.
TCGCGCAGCACGCGAGGTAGAAGCCTCCACCATCCACCTCCGGCGGACGGGGTGGGGTTATGGTCCCCGAGCAAAGAAGGCAGGTCGAGGGGTAGTGGGTGTAGTGGTCCTGATCTTGCTTGCGGCAATCTGGGCGGCGTTCCTCCTTCCGCCGATCCTCCGGGCTCGTTCGGAGAACCGGCCGTCGGGCTCGATCAGCGACTTCCGGCGCCAGCTCCATGTGCTCGCCCGCAGCACGCCGGCCGGCGTCACCCCGATCCGGGCGGCCACGCCGGCGCTCGCCCCCCGCCAGCCGCGCACGTTGCATCCTCCGGTCGCCACCGTGCGCACCGTGCGCCGTCGGTCGTCGGTCAAGCGCCGCCGCGACATCCTCGTCGGGCTCCTCGTCGCCATGGCCGGCTCGCTCGTGCTCGGGTTCCTTCCGCCGCTGCGGGTCCTGTGGGCGGTGCACCTGGTCGTCGATCTCCTCTTCGTCACCTACGTGGCGTTGCTCGTGTACCTGCGGAACCTCGCCGCCGAGCGGGAGATGAAGGTCCGCTTCCTGCCGGCGCAGTCGCGCGCTGCCGCACCCGAGCCGGCGTTCGCGTATCCGCGCCGCTCGGCCAACTGACGCTGGGCTGACACTGAGCCGCGCCGAGCGCAGCCGGGAGCTCGCCGATCTGGCCGAGCCGATCCGCGTCGGCCTGGCCGGTGCGCACGAGGCACGCGAGCGCGGCCTCGCTGCGTGCCGGCGCACGATCCGCGCCTCGGGGCTCTCGATCCGCGCCGTGCACCGCCACGAGGTCGACGAGGCTTCGCGTCTCCGGGCCGAGGCCGCGGCCGCGCTCGCCGAGGCGCAATCGGCGGTCCATCCGTTCCCGGCGGTCGCGTACGCGGGCTTCCTCCACGACGCCGAGAAGGAGTACGCCGAGGCGGTGCTCACCGCGGCGCTCGTCGCCGGCGCCGCGCTCCCCGGGCCCGCGGAGGTCGGGGTGACGGTGCCGGCGTGGCTCAACGGGATCGCCGAGGCCGCGTCGGAGCTGCGCCGCCACCTTCTCGACCGCCTTCGTGCCGGCGAGCTCGCCGAGGCCGAGCGGCTGCTCACCGAGATGGACGCGGTGTACGACCTCCTCGTCACCGTCGACTACCCCGACGCGCTCACGGGTGGTCTTCGCCGCACGACCGACGCCCTGCGCGCCGTCCTCGAGCGGACCCGCTCCGATCTCACGCTCACCCTCGTGCAGTCCCGCCTCCATGCCGCGCTCGAAGCGCAGCGGAGCGATCGTGGGTGACGACCGCGAGGGCCCTGCCGTTCTTCGGAGGCAACGGATGGCTCCGCTATCCTGATCGTTCCCGCGGGGGTGTAGCTCAGTTGGCAGAGCGCAGCGTTCGCAATGCTGAGGCCGTGGGTTCGAATCCCATCACCTCCACA
>DATAKR010000098.1:0-18841 GCA_036261495.1 Acidimicrobiales bacterium
CGATGCTGCTCCTCGACGAGCCGGCGAGCGGGCTGACGCATGCCGAGGTCTCCGACCTCGGAGCCCTCATCAGATCGCTGCGCGACGACTTCGACCTGACCGTGCTGCTCGTCGAGCACCACATGGGGCTGGTGATGAGCGTGTCGGAGAAGGTCGTGGCGCTCGACTTCGGACGCAAGATCGCCGAGGGCACGCCGGCCGAGGTGCAGCGCGACCCGCGGGTCATCGAGGCCTACCTGGGGGCGGCATGAGCCTGCTCGAGGTCGCCGACCTTCAAGCCGGCTACGGCCCGGTCCGGGTGCTCGAGGGGCTGTCGTTCGACGTCGCGGAGGGGCAGACCGCGGTGATCCTCGGCGCCAATGGCGCCGGCAAGACCACCACGCTCCGGGCGCTCTCGGGGATGGTGGCCAACAAGGGGCGGATCACCTTCGCAGGTGCCGACATCACCAACGCCACGCCGGACGCCATCGTCCGGCGCGGCGTGGCCCACGTGCCCCAGGGCCGCGGCACCTTCGTGCAACAGACGGTCGACGAGAACCTCCGCCTCGGCGCCTACACGCGTCGCGACAGCGGCGTGCGGGCCGACACCGAGCGGATGTACGCGCTGTTCCCCCGCCTCGGCGAGCGTCGCGGCCAGGCCGCCGGCAGCCTCTCCGGTGGTGAGCAGCAGATGCTCGCCATCGCCCGGGCCCTCATGCTGCGGCCCAAGCTCCTGCTGCTCGACGAGCCGAGCCTGGGCCTCGCGCCGATCGTCGTGCAGGAGCTGTTCCGGACGCTCGTCGACCTGAAGAAGGAGACCGGCCTCACGATGCTGCTCGTGGAGCAGAACGCCAACCTGGCCCTCGACGTCGCCGACCAGGCCTACGTCCTCGAGACCGGCTCCATCGTCTTCGGCGGCCGGGCCGACGAGGTGCGGGCGGACGAGTCCGTCCGCCGGGCTTACCTGGGGTACTGACGTGGCCCACTTCGTCCAGCAGGTGCTCGACGGGCTCGCCAGCGGCGCCATCTACGCCTCGCTCGCGCTCGCCCTGGTGCTCATCTTCCGCTCGACCCACATCGTGAACTTCGCCCAGGGCGAGATGGCCATGTTCGCCACCTTCATCGCCTGGCAGCTCTTCACGTGGGGAGTGCCGGTGTGGGCCGCGATCGCGGCCACGCTCGTGGTCGCGTTCCTCGGCGGGATGGCGGTCGAGCGCATGGTGATCCGTCCGGTCGAGGGATCGTCGGAGCTCACGATCGTGATCGTCACCCTCGGCCTGCTCCTGGTGTTCAACCAGGGGGCGGGCTGGATCTGGGACTTCATCATCAAGCAGTTCCCCAATCCGTTCCCGGCCCACGTGTTCGACGTCGGCGGTGTGCGCACGACCGCCCACACGGCCGGCGTCGTCGCCGTCCTGCTCCTGATCGTCCTCGGGCTCTGGGCCCTCTTCCAGCACACCAAGATCGGCCTCGCCATGCGCGCCGCGGCGGAGAACCCCGAATCGAGCCGGCTCGTCGGGATACGCGTGGGGCGGATGATGATGCTCGGTTGGGGCCTGGCCGCCGCGCTCGGCGCCCTCGCCGGGTGCCTCGTCGCACCGCGGCTGTTCCTCGAACCGAACATGATGTTCAGCGTCACGATCTACGCGTTCGCGGCGGCGACGCTCGGCGGGTTCGACAGCCCGGGCGGCGCCGTGCTCGGAGGCTTGATCGTCGGCGTGACCGAGAACCTCGCCGGCACCTACATCCCCTTCATCCACCAGGACCTGAAGATCCTGGTGCCGCTGCTGGTGATCGTGGCGGTCCTGCTCGTCCGGCCCAACGGGCTCTTCGGTCATCGGGAGGTGGTGCGGGTATGAGCGAGCGCCGGCGTGTCGTCCTCGTCGAGGGAACCGCGAAGTACCGCATCGCCGTGGCCGTGGTGGCCCTCGTGGTGCTCGCCATCGCCATCGCGATCCCCTACGTCATGCCACCGTTCCGCGTGTTCCAGTTCACCGAGGTGCTGATGATCGCGATCGCGGTCCTCGGTCTGAACCTCCTCACCGGCTACAACGGCCAGATCTCACTCGGCCACAGCGCGTTCTTCGCCCTTGGCGCCTACACCACGACGGTCCTGATCATCGACCACGGGTGGAACTACGTCCTCACCCTGCCCTTGGCCTTCGCCGTGGCGTTCGCCGCCGGCTTCCTCGTCGGCATCCCCGCGCTGCGCCTGCACGGGCTCTACCTCGCGCTCGTGACGCTCTCGCTCGCCATCGTCACGCCGCCGTTGATCAAGCGGTTCGAGGGGGTCACCGGCGGAGCGATGGGCCGGAGCGTGCCGAAGCCCGGTGCACCCGGGTGGACGGGGCTCGCGCAGGACCAGTGGCACTACTTCGTGGTGCTGGCGATCACCGCCGTGATGGTCCTGATCGCGCGGAACCTGGTCTCCGGCCGGATCGGACGCGCGCTGCGTGCGGTCCGCGACGACGGACTCGCGGCGGAGACGATGGGCGTCGATCTCGCCATCTTCAAGACGCTCACCTTCGCCTACAGCGCGGGCTTCGCCGGTGTCGCCGGCGGGATCTTCGCCTTCGTCGTCGGCTTCGTGTCGCCCGAGTCGTTCACGCTGGTCCTCGCCATCGGGTTCCTCTCGGCGATGGTCGTCGGCGGGCTTTCCTCGATCAGCGGCGCCGTGTTCGGCTCGCTGTTCTACGTGTTCGTGCCGGTGTACGCCGCCGACGTCAACGACGCGCTCTCGGGCGTGATCTACGGCGTCGCACTCATCGTCGTCATGTTCCTCATGCCGGCGGGAGTGGTGGGCGTGCTCCGGCGCGTCCGCGGACTCGTGGTCGACGTGCGCAAGCCCGGCGCCCACGGTCCGACCGTCGCGCCGCCCGTCGTGGGCCGCGACCTATCCGAGGCGGCGGGAGTTCCCGCCACCTCCTCGAGTGCAGAGCTCTGACAAGGGGGGCACGACCCGGCATGACAACCAGCCATGGGACAACCAGCCGAGGCGCGAGCAAGCGTGGTTTTCGCGTGCTCGCGATGGTGGCGGCACTGCTGACGTTGGCCGCTGCATGCGGCGGACGGAGCAACAGCAGCTCGAGCTCGGGCTCGAGCGGCTCGACGGCTTCGTCGCCCGGCATCACCGACACCGAGGTGAAGCTCGGCGGCAGCTACCCGTTCTCCGGTCCGGCGTCGGCCTACGGAGCGATCGGCAAGACGCTCGAGGGCTACTTCAAGTACGTCAACGACCAGGGCGGCGTGAAGATGGGTGACGGCAAGACCCGCAAGATCACCTTCACCACCTACGACGATGCCTACACGCCGGCGAACGCGGTGGCCAACGCCAAGCGGCTCGTCGAGCAGGACCAGGTGTTCGCCCTGTTCAACACCCTCGGCACGGCGAACAACACCGCGATCATGGACTACGCGAACCAGCAGAAGGTGCCGCAGCTCTACGTGGCGACCGGTGCCGGCACCTTCGGCGTGAACCCGACCGCGCATCCGTTCACGACAGGGTGGCAGCTCGCCTACCCGACCGAGGCTGCGATCTACGGGCAGTACCTCAAGGACTCGAAGCCCGACGCCAAGGTGGCCGTGCTGTACCAGAACGACGACTACGGCAAGGACTATCTCAACGCGTTCAAGAAGGCGATCCAGGGCACGCAGATCAAGATCGTCTCGGAGCAGTCCTACGAGACCACCGACCCCACCGTCGACTCGCAGGTGACGAACCTGGCCCAGACGGGCGCCGACGTGTTCTTCAACGTCACCACGCCGAAGTTCGCGGCGCAGGCGATCAAGAAGGCCGGTGAGCTGGGATGGAAGCCGCTGCAGCTCCTCAACAGCGTGTCGGCCTCGATCACCGCGGTGCTCAAGCCGGCCGGCTTCGAGAACGCGCAGAACATCGTGAGCGCCACCTACATCAAGGATCCGACCGACCCGCAGTGGGACAACGACGCGGCGATGAAGAAGTACAAGGAGCTGCTGCCGAAGTACGCGTCCGGCGTCGACCCGGCCAACTCGTTCGGCGTCTACGGCTTCGCCGTGGGTGAGACGATGGTGAAGGCGCTCGAGGCCACCAAGAAGCCCACGCGTGATGCGCTCATGCAGGCGGTCCGCAGCATGAAGGGCGTCGAGATCGGGCTGCTCCTGCCCGGCGTCAAGGTCACGATGGACGGCACCAAGGATGGCTACCCGGTCGAGTCCGGCCAGATCGTCGCCTTCAAGACCGACCGGTTCGTGCTGCAGGGCAAGCTCATCGACACCTACGAGGGCAAGTCCGGCACCCTCGGCGCCTGACACCTCGTCGCTCCATCTCCTGCTCGTGCCGGGCGGGCCGGGTGACCTCCACGGTCACCGGCCCGCCCGGACGTGCATCAGGGCTCGTCGTCGGGCTCGCGCAGGATCGAGATGGCCTTCTCGACGGCGCGCCGGGCACGCGTGAGCCGGCGCTCGTCGACGGGGAGCTCACTGCCGCCGGCGTCGATCGACTCTCGGAGGCGCTGGATGGCCAGGTCGGCCAGCTCCTCGGCGATCACCTCGAGCCGTCCCCTGATCTCGTCGAACTCACCGGCCATCGAGCGCCTCCGCCACGATCTCGAGCGGGTGGCGGACGTCGAGTCCGCCGGCCCGCAGGTGCATCACACAACCGGGGTTCGCACTGGCCACGACCGTGGCCCCAGCCCGCCGAACGGCCGCGATCTTGCGGTCGCGGATGTCGGCCGCGAGCTCCGGCTGCTGGGCCGAGTACGCGCCGCCGGCGCCACAGCACAGCCCCTCGTCGTCGAGCTCCACCAGGTCGGCGTAACGGGCGAGCACGGCCCGCACCGGCAGATGCGTGCGCTGCACGTGGCGGAGGTGGCAGGGGTCCTGCACCGCCACCGCGACCGGGAACCGGCGGCGCGCCTCCGGGAGGGCGTCGAGGCGATCGGCAAGCCACTCGTGCACGTCGCGCACCCGCGCCGAGAACGCTCGCGCCTCCTCGGTGCCGACGAGGTGCCCGTACTCCTTCATCGCGGCGCCGCATCCGGCCGAGTCGACGAGGACCGGCTGGTCGCCGGGCATCGACCGCATCACCCGCTCGGCGAGGTGGCGCGCACCGTCGCGCAATCCGGCGTGGACGTGGAGCGCGCCGCAGCAGTCACCGCCGGCACCCGGCAGCGCCACCCCGGCGCCCGTCGCCTCGACCACGCGCTGGACCGCCCGGTGGGTGTCGCGCATCCATGCGTCCATCACACAGCCGGTGAAGAGGTAGACGTCGGCGCCCGACGCGGCCAGCGGTCGGCGACGGACGGGAAGCCGCTCGGGGAGACCGAGCGACGGTGGCACCAGGCGGAGCCGCTGCGCGACGGCGAGGGCGGAGGAGGCCGCGAGCAGCAGGCGGTGGCGGCCGAGCACCGCGTAGCCCGCCCGCTTCCACCAGGGCTGGTAGCCCGCTTCCGCAGCGAGCGTGTCACGGGCGCCCTCCATGAGGTGCCCGAAGGCGACGCCCGACGGGCACGCGGCCTCGCAGCCCCGGCACTGCACGCACTCGTCCATCAGGCGGGTGAACGTGCCGTCGATGGCGGCGTCGCCGCGCTCGACGGCGCGCATGGCGGCGATGCGCCCTCGCGGCGAGCGGGTCTCCTCCGCGGTGACGCGGTACGTGGGGCAGTGCGGCAGGCACAGCCCACAGCCGACGCACGCCACCAGCTCGTCCGGGTCGATGCGAAGCCGCGGGCTCACGCGTGCACCCGCCGTCCGGGGTTCAGCCGCCGCTCGGGATCGAACACATCGCGCAGCGCCTCATGGAGGTGGCGGGTCGACGGATCGGGTGAGCCGGGTGGCACCTCGCGGGTGACGTGCACCGTGCCGACACCTATCTCCGCCAGGAACTCACCGGCGCCGAGCTCGCCCGGCAGGGCGCGGAGCGCCGACGGGCGCAGCGATCGACGACCACCCGCCGGACGCGAGGGCCCGTGTTCGACCTCGGACCAGCCGGCACCGAGCGATCGCTGCTCCGACGCCACGTCGCCCCCGTTGCCCTCGAGGAGCACCCAGGTGGTCGAACCGTCCCAGAGCACCGCCGACGGACGGAACAGCCGGCGGCGGGTGTCGAAGGGGTCGGCGCCGTCGTGCCGCAGCCACCGCGACACGGGCGGCCGTGGCTGCGCGCGCAGAACGACCTCCGCGAGCAGACCGAGCGTCCCCAGAGAGCCGACGAGCAGGCGGCAGAGGTCGTACCCGGTGACGTTCTTGACGACCGGGCCGCCGGCGGTCACGACGGCGCCGCCCGCGTCGACGAACGTCGCCTCGAGGAGGGTGTCGCGGATCGGACCGAAGCGCAGCCGCCGGATGCCGGAGTGACCGACGGCGAGCAGGCCGCCGACGGTGGCACGGAGATCGTCAGGATCGAGCGGGACCATCTGACCGGCACCGGCCAGGGCCGCGGCGAGCTCGGCGACACTCGTGCCCGCGCCGCACCGCACGACCATCTCCGCGGGCTCGTACTCGACGATGCCGGCCGGCGCGCGCACCTCCCTCGCGGCGGGGTCGAGCGGGCCGCCGACGTGCCACTGCGTGCGCGCCCCGACGACCGCCACCGGTCCCTGGCGGCCGACCTCGGCGGCGAAGGCCGCGACCGCCGGACGAACCTCGCGCGCGAGGCCGGCCGGCGCGGGCGGCCGCGTCGACGTCAGATCCACGCGCCCTCCGGTACCGATTGGAGGTCGCCGCACCGCGACCCCGCGGGCAGGACCTTGTGGGGGTTGCACACGTGGTCGGGGTCGAACACGTCGCGCACGCGCGCCTGCGCGTCGAGGTCGAGGGCGGTGAACACGAGCGGCATGTAGTCGCGCTTCTCGAGCCCGATCCCGTGCTCGCCCGAGAGCATGCCGCCGGCGGCGACGCAGGTCCGCACGATCTCGGCGCCGGCCTCGAGCACCCGCTCCATGGTGCCGGGCACTCGCCGGTCGAACACGATGAGCGGGTGGAGGTTGCCGTCGCCCGCATGGAAGACGTTCATGACGAGCAGGTCGTGACGGCGAGCGATCTCGTAGACCTCGACGAGCACGTCGACGAGCTTGGTGCGCGGCACCACGGTGTCGTGGAGGTAGTAGTTGGGCGCGATGCGGGCGATGGCGCCGAACGCCGACTTGCGACCCTTCCAGAGGAGGGCCCGCTCGGCCTCGTCGCGGGCGACGCGCACGCCGCGTGCCCCGTTCGCGGTGGCGACCTCCCGGATGCGCGCCGCCGACTCCTCGACGCCGTCCGGGAGCCCGTCGACCTCGACGAGCAGCACGGCGGCCGCGTCTCGGGGGAACCCCGCGTGGACGAAGTCCTCGACGGCCCGGGTGATGTCGGCGTCCATCATCTCGAGGGCCGCAGGGACGATGCCAGCGGCGATGATCCCGCTCACGGTGGCCGCCGCCGGCGCGACCTCGGTGAAGTCGCAGAGCAGCGTGCGGACCGCGGGAGGCGTCGGCGTGAGCCGCACCGCGATGCGCGTGGCGATGCCCATGGTGCCCTCGCTGCCGACGAAGGCCCCGCGGAGGTCGTAGCCCGGCACGTCGGGCTCGAGGCCACCGAGCAGCACGACCTCGCCATCGGGCAGCACCGCTTCGATGGCGAGCACGTGGGCGCTCGTGACGCCGTAGAGGAGGCAGTGGGGCCCGCCGGAGTTGTTGGCCACGTTGCCGCCCACCGAGCACGACTGCTGGCTCGAGGGGTCGGGCGCGAAGTGGAGCCCGAGGTGGGCGACGGCGCGCGACAGGTCGAGGTTGAGCACGCCGGGCTGGACCCACGCCACGCGGTCCTCCTCGTCGACGGAGAGGACGCGGTCCATCTTGGTGGTGACGATCACCACCGGGTCGCCGGCCGCGGCCGCAAGGGGGACGGCGCCGCCGGCAAGGCCGGTACCGGAGCCGCGGGGCACGACGGCCCGGCCGTGCCGGCGGGCCACTCGGACCGCGGCCTGCACCTCCGGCGTCGACACCGGGAAGATCACGACTCCGGCGCGGCCCTCGATCACCGACGCGTCGCGCCCGTACAGGCCGAGCTCGAGGGGCGACGAGAACACCCGGTCGGGGCTCAGCGCGGCACCGAGGTCGGCGACGAGGGCGTCGTTCACCGGCCCAGTCTGCCTGCTCGCGTCGCTAGAAGAAGTCGGCGCACCACGGGGTCGGGCCCGCGAATGCGGCCGACAGTGCCGCGACGGCCCGGTCATCCGACGATGCGAGGAGCCCGGCCCGCCGCAGGACCTCGGCACCCGCGTAGCCGGTGAACAGCGATGCCAGCGCCGGAGGCCCGACCGACACGGTGCCCTCTCCCCCGCGCTGCAGCACGCCGCGGCCGCCTTCGATCGTGAGGCGCCAGCGACCGGCGTTCCACTCGCAGTACTTGTCGGGGAGGTCGAGGTCGACCGACGCGGCGACCGCCTCGGGGAACCCGCGGGCCGCCATCGCCGCGTGGGCATCGACGAGGCGGACCATCCACCGGATCTCACCGGTCGGCTCGAAGTCCTGATCCGGCAGGAGGTGCAGGAGCTCGTTGTCGTGCGGGGCGATCCAGGTGACCGAGGGCGCCTGTGTGGACGACGACGCGACGAGGTGCCACAGCGTGACGAGCACGTCGGTGTCGAGCGCGCACAGCTCCTGCACCTCGATGGTGTAGTTGAACGGCGGCTTCGTGGGTCGGTGGACGTAGCGGACGTACCCCGAGAGCGCCTGACCATCCTCGGCCTCGATGCCGTAGAGGTGCTGCTCGGCGATCGATTCGAAGACACGGTCCCACCACACCTCCGGGCGGTCGACCCAGCCGTCACGCGCCGCCGCGTTGGCCGCGTAGCAGCGCTTGACCGAGCCGAGATCCGCCTCCCCGAGGCGACGCACGGCGAGGCCGGTGGGGCGTCGGAGCCGCTGCAGGTCACGGCTGGCGATGCGCTGGTGCGCGTACTCGCCGCCGAGGCCGAAGCCCACCCCGCGGTAGAGCTGGGTGGACGCCGGATACAGCGTGGCGATCGCCTCGCCGCGCTCGCGCATGGAGGGGTAGTGCGCCGCGGTGATCCGCGAGCCGAGCCCCCGGCCGCGGTGCTCCGGGGCGACGGCCACCGGCGAGAAGCCGCCCATCGGCACGGCGCGGCCTCCGAAGTACTGGCCGAACGGCCGCACGAAGGCGGCCGCGGCGAGGTCGCTCCCGACGTAGGCGGCGAGGCCTCGGGACCGGTCGACCTTCGTGAGCCACTCTTCGCGCTTGGCGTGGTCGATCCGCGTCGAGAAGGCGCGGCTCCAGAGATCATGGACCTCGCGCCACTCGTCGTCGGTCTCGGGAGCGCGGATCGCGGCGTCCATGGACGGCGATGGTACGGCGGCGCGCCGGTGCGCTGGCCGGCTTTCGCGGTGGCGGTACCGTCGGATGCATGGAGGAGCTGCACCTGGCCGGCTACGTCGACGACGAACGCGACCGCATCGAGGCGGCGCTGGCGGCGTGGCTCCGCATCCCGTCGATCTCCGCGTCGCCCGACCACGCCGCGGCGGTGCGCCGGTCGGCGGCCTACACGGCGCAGCTGCTCGCGGAGGCCGGGCTCGAACACGTCGACGTGGTCGACACGCGCGGCGCGCCGGCGGTGTACGCCGACTGGCTCCATGCCGGTGACGGCGCACCCACCGCGCTCGTGTACGGCCACCACGACGTCCAGCCGGTCGATCCCCTCGAGCAGTGGGTGTCGCCGCCGTTCGAGCCTCTCTTCGTCGACGGTGAGTGCCGGGCTCGGGGAGCCGTCGACGACAAGGGGCAGGTCCTCTACGAGATCGAGGCGGCGCGCGGCCTGCTCCAGCGCGAAGGGCGCCTCCCGGTCAACCTCAAGTTCCTGATCGAGGGTGAGGAGGAGATCGGCAGCCCGAACTTCGAGGCGGTGCTCTCCGCCGAGCGGACGCGGCTCGCCTGCGACGTCGTGGTCGTGTCCGACACGGGCATGTGGTCGCTCGACGTGCCGTCGACGTGCACGGCCATGCGCGGCCTCGTCGGCTTCGACGTCAGCATCCGGACCGCGGACACCGACCTGCACTCCGGAACGTTCGGCGGTGCGGTCCTCAACCCGGCCCACCTCCTGGCCCGCCTCGTCGCCGACCTCCACGACGACGACGGGCGCGTGACGGTTCCCGGGTTCTACGACGACGTGCGCCCGCTCACGGCAGACGAGGCCGCGTCCTTCGCGGCGCTCCCGTTCGACGAGGTTGCCTGGCAGCGCGTCGCCGGCGCCTACGTCCTCGAGGGCGAGACCGGCCGGTCGACCCTCGAACGCACGTGGTCGCGGCCGACGTGCGACGTCACCGGCATCACCGTCGGCTACGGGGGCGCGGGGATGAAGACCATCGTCCCGGCGACGGGCAACGCCAAGGTGACGTTCCGGCTCGTCGCCGACCAGGATCCGACGCGCATCGCACGCGCCTTCGAGGGGTGGGTTCGAGAGCGGGTCCCGGCCGGCGTCGAGCTCACCGTCGAGCGCGTCGGCGCCGTCGCCCCGGCGCTCACGCCGGCCGACCACCCGGGCCTCGGCGCGCTGCGCCGCTCGATCGAGCGGGTGTGGGGTCGAGCGCCGCTCCTCACGCGCGAAGGCGGCAGCGGCCCGGAGGAGGCGCTCGGCCGGATCCTGGGCGCCCCGGTGCTGTACCTCGGCGTAGCGCTCCCCGACGACCGCTATCACGCCCCGAACGAGCGGATCGTGATGAGCCAGTTCTGGAAGGGGCTGCTCGCCGCCGGCGAGCTGTGGCACGAGCTGGCGGCGGCGATGTGAGCGCGACCCCGATCGACGCGGGGCCGGTCGGCGAGTGGGTGACCGCGTTCATCGCGGGACAGCGCGGCAGCGAGGGCGTCGACGTGCCGTGTGGCTCGTGCACCGCCTGCTGCCGCTCGTCGTACTTCATCCACGTCGCACCCGACGAGACCGACACCCTGCGGCGGATCCCGAAGGCGCTCCTCTTCCCGGCGCCCGGCGCGCCCCGCGGAACCATGGTGCTGGGGTACGACGACCAGGGCCGCTGCCCGATGCTCGTCGACGACCGTTGCTCGATCTACGAGCACCGCCCGCGCGCGTGCCGCCGCTACGACTGCCGGGTGTTCGCCGCGACGGGCATCGACCCCGCCGATGACGGCAAGGCCGACATCGCCGCGCAAGCTGCTCGGTGGCGGTTCGGCACGCCGGCCGAGGGCGACCGGGTGCGGCTGACCGCGCTCCGCGCCGCGACCGAGTTCTTGCGGGCCCACCCGGAGTGCCTCGAGGGCGTACCGACCGCGACGGGAACGACGAGCACCCAGGCGCTCGCCGCGCTCGCGGTCCACCACCTGTTCCTCGCCGCGGACGGCCGGTCGGTGGTGGCTCCCGAGCCCGTCGACATCGTCGCCGCGCTCCGCACCACGGCGTAGGTCGCGGCCGGCGGCGACGAGCACCGACCGTGCCGGCGCGGTGTCCGGCACGCGGGTCGCGCGCCCGTATCCTCGTGGCCGTGCCGAACACCAAGCCGCCGGTCCCCGACGACGCGCACGAATGGGTCTCGTTCGAGGATCCCGACGAGCAGCGGACGTGGGTCTTCGACGTCACCTTCCTCACGAGCCGCTGGACCTGCATCTTCGGCGCCGGCTGCCAGGGGGTCCTGACCGGTCCGGCGCCGGAGCTGGTGCAGGGCTGCTGTTCCTACGGCGCGCACTTCGTCGACGACGCCGACCTGGCCCGGGTCGAGGCCGCCGCCGCGACGCTCACCCCGGAGCAGTGGCAGTTCCACGACAAGGGGCACACCAAGAGCGGCAAGCTGCGCGTCGCCAAGCGCAACGACGACGGCGACCTGCTGACCCGGCAGGCCGACGACGCGTGCATCTTCCTCAACCGGCCGGAGTTCGCCAAGGGCCCGGGCTGCGCACTGCACCTCGCGGCCCTCGAGAAGGGAGCGAGACCGCTCGATCTCAAGCCGACCGTGTGCTGGCAGCTGCCGATCCGGCGCGAGGACCGCGAGGACGGCGGCGGTCACGTCACCTCCACGGTGCGCCAGTGGGACCGCCGCCATTGGGGTGAAGGAGGCGAGGAGTTCCACTGGTGGTGCACCGAGGCTCCCGACGCCTTCGTCGGCGACGTCCCGGTGTACGTCGGGCTCGAAGACGAGCTGGTCGAGATCGTGGGGCGCACCGTCTACGACATGGTGGCCGGGTACCTCGCGTCGCGGCGTTCGTTCACCCCCCATCCCGCGGTGCGGGTCACGGTCGGCAAGAAGCCGGCGCGGCCGGGCGGCTGAGCCGGAAGCGCAGCCTCGGGGGGCGTCAGCCGCGGAACTTCCGCAACGGCTCCCAGAGCTCGTCGGCCGTCGTGCGGTAGTCGTAGATGCTTCCCCCGATGCAGCCGTTCTTGACGGCCGCCCGCAGGAACCCGTCGAGGTCGTCGGCGCTCGTCGCCTCCGCGAGGCCGCCGACGGGGTGCACCGCCGCCTTGGGGATGCCGAGGTCGTTGCGCAGCCGGCGGATGTTCTCATCGGTGTAGCGGAACGCGTCCTTGTAGCCCGACGCCTGCGTTCGGTTCGACCAGTAGTCCATGATCTGCCACACGTCGTAGTACGGCGCGATGTCGCGCCACGGGAAGTCGGGCCAGTAGTTCGGGTTCACGACCTCGGTGACGACGGGTGGCAGCACGATCCCACCGATCGTCCGACCCGGCAGGGCGGCGCGGAGGTCGGACGAGAGCTGCACCAGGCGGGCGTTGCGCTCGCCCACGTCGCCGACGTTGCGGGCTTCGATGTCGACCGCGATGCCGTCGACGTTGAGCTTGGCGGTGGCGAGCAGCCGGTCGAGGTCGTTCTGGGGGTCCTCGAGGGTGGGCAGGTACCAGCCGACGACCCGGAGCCCCCGCTCGTGGGCGCGATCGAGGATCGGCAGCAGGAGGTCGGGCTCGAGGATCGGGCCGGGCGCGTCCTGCTTGGTGGTCTGGATGAAGAGCGTCTGGACGCCCTCGGCCGCCATGCGGTCGACGTCGGCCGGCCCGAACGATGCCGTGCTGTCGCGGTAGTGACTCCAGTCGTAGACGTCGACCCATGCGCCGAGGCCGACGTACGGCGCCACACCGCCGAGGGCGTCGTGGGTGGAGACGGCCGAGAGCGTGGGCGGCGGCGTCGCGGGCGGGGCGGTGCTGGGAGGCTCGGTCGTGGCCGGCGGGGCCGTGGTCGTGGTCGTGGCTTTCGTGGTCGGCGGGGCGGTGGAAGGCGGTTCGGTGGTGGGCGGCGCCGTCGTCGTGGTCGGCTTCTCGACCGCGATCGGGCGGGGCGACGACGGGCGCGCGCACGCCGCCGCCAGGCCGACGACGGCCAGCAGCGCGACGAGCCACGCGCGGGAACCACGCGCCGGAAGGAGCCGCCGGCAGGGGTGCATCGGACCAATGGTACGAGACCGCCCGCGGGAATCGTCCGACGGTCGCCGCCACCGCTGACGCAGGACCGCCGGCGAGGCCGGCAGCCCTCACGCGTCAGGGCGTGTCGTGCTCACCTTCGAGCTCGTCGCTCTCCTCGTCCTCCCCGGCGAGGCACCACGACGCGTGGTCCTTCCCGGGTTCCGCACCACACTCGGGGCAGGGCTCGACGACCGTTTCGATGGACCGCTTGAGCGCTCGCGCCTCTTCGAAGCGCCGATGGCGTCCCTTCTTCACGGGCGTTGCTCCCCGAATCGAGATGTGCTGGAACGGCCTGTGAGTGTACCCGCGCCGACCGTCTACAGCGGGAACCGGGCTCGCCCGACGCCGTCGGGCCGCGGCGCTAGGGTCGGCGCCGTGGCAGATCCCGACGCGAGCAACGGCGACGGCACCTTCGATGCGGCCGCCATGATCGAGCGGTTCCGCGAGCGGGCGCGCGCCGTCCGCAACCGGGGCCTCCCCCCGGTCGAAGGACCCGAGCGCCGCCAGTTCATCCAGCAGATGCAGCTCGACTACATGGACTTCGCCATGCTCGGTGACGCCGAGGGCTCGATCGACGACGGAGTGCTCACTCTCCGTGTCGACCTGCGCCCGAAGAGCGAGTAGTCGCGCGTGGCCGACGTCCCGTGGTGGCGGTCGGGCGTCGTCTACCAGATCTACCCGCGCAGCTTCGCCGACTCGGGCGGTGACGGCGTGGGCGACCTCGAGGGGATCCGGCGCCATCTCGACCACCTGTCCTGGCTCGGCATCGACGCCATCTGGATCTCGCCGTTCTTCCGCTCGCCCATGAAGGACTACGGCTACGACGTCGCCGACTACTGCGACGTCGACCCGCTGTTCGGCACGCTCGACGACTTCGATCGCCTCCTCGCCGACGCCCACGCCGCCGGCATCAAGGTGATGATCGACTGGGTGCCGAACCACACGAGCGACCAGCACCCGTGGTTCGTCGAGTCGCGAGCCTCCCGCGACAACCCCAGGGCCGACTGGTACGTGTGGGTCGACGGCACCCCCGACGAGCCGCCCAACAACTGGCGGTGCGCGTTCACCGACGGGCCCGCGTGGGAGTGGGTGGAGGCGCGCCAGCAGTGGTACCTGCACCTGTTCCTACCGGAGCAGCCCGACCTCAACTGGCGGAACCCTGCGGTCGTCGAGGCCATGCACGGCACCCTGCGGTTCTGGCTCGACCGCGGCGTCGACGGGTTCCGCATCGACGTGGTCCACGGTCTTCTCAAGACCCCCGGGTTCCCCGACGTCACCGACCCGCTCGATCCCTACCTCCGCGGCACCCGCTACGACATCGAGGGGACGATCGACCTGGTCCGCGGGTTCCGGAAGGTGCTCGAGGGGTACCCCGGTGATCGCGCCATGGTCGGCGAGGTCTACATCCTGTCGACCAGGGAGGTCGCGCGGTTCTACGGCGACGACGACGCCCTCCACATGGCGTTCAACTTCCCACCGCTCTACGCGCCCTGGGAGGCACCCAGGTGGCGGGCTCGCATCGGCCGGGTGATCGACGAGATCCACTCCAAGGGCGGCTGGCCCACGTGGGTGCTGTCGAACCACGACAACCCGCGTCACCGCACCCGCTACGGGAGCGACGCGCGGGCGCGGGCCGCGGCGGTTCTGCTGCTCACCCTGCGCGGCACCCCGTTCGTCTACGCCGGCGAGGAGCTCGGTCTCGAGGACGCCGTCGTCCCGCCGGAGCGGGTCCTCGACCCGGGCGGCCGCGACGGCTGCCGCGCCCCGATCCCATGGACGGGTGGCGCGGATCACGGATGGGGCGTCGACGATCCGTGGCTGCCGTGGCCCCCCGCCGCCGAGGCACGCAACGCCGAGGCCGAGCGAGCCGATGCGTCGTCGATGCTCCACCTCTACCGCCGGCTCCTCGAGGCGCGGCACGCGTCCCCCGCGCTGAGCGTCGGCGACGTCGAGCTCCTCTCCTACGGCGACGTCGACCAGAACGTGCTCGCCTACCGGCGCTCGATCGACGGCGACGAACGGCTGGTGCTCGTGAACTTCTCGGCCCAGGTCGTCGACCTCGCCGCCGCAGCCGACCGGGTGATCGAGGTCGCGAGCGACGGCATCGGCGAGGGCGACCGCTACGCCGGCCGGCTGTTGCCGGACCAGGCGCTCGTCCTGCGTTGAGGCGGCCGGCCGAGCGTCAGTGGGCCGGAGGCGGATCCTCGTCGTCGGGCACCGGGATCTCGACCGGCAGCTCCTCCTTCGAGCGCACCTCGAGCACCAGGTCGCCGCGCCCGGGACGGAACGCGAGCGCGGCCTCGCCGTCGACCAGCTGGCGAACGCGGCGCCCGAGCAGCTCGGAGCGCCATCCGTTCGCGAGCCTCGCGGTCGGGTCGCCCCGGAGGAACGCGACCAGATCGGCCCGCGTCGCGAGCAGCGCGGCCTCGATCTTGAGGTCGTGGGCCAGCTGCGCGACCCACGCCGAGACCAGGGTGACCGCAGGCCGCAGGACACGGTCGAGGTCGTCGACGACGGGCAGGCGGAGGGCTTCGCGCGGCAGCCGCAAGCCCGCGGCGACGGCGGCGAGGACCTCGTCGGCGGCCCCGCCGCGGAGATGGCGGGCGTCGAGGCCACGCATCTCGCGGAGCTCCCCGGCGCCCGTGGGCTGGCGGTGGGCGATGCCGAGGATGGCCAGGTCAGGGAGGATCGTGCGCGGCGGCCGGTCGACCTCCGCGGCCCGCCGCTCCCGCCACGCCGCCACCTCCTGCGCGACGCCGCGGGCCGCACCCCGCAGCGATCGGGTCTCCTTGATCCTCCACCACGCGGTCTCCGGGTCCTGCGGCTGGTGCGACCGCTCGCGGAGCAGCTCGCACTCCTCCTCGGCCCAGGCCAGCCGCCCGAACTCCTCGAGGCGCGACGAGATGCGGGCGTGCAGCGCGAGCAGGTGGTCGACGTCGGCGGCCGCGTAGCGCTTCTGCGCGTCGGAGAGGGGCCGGCGCGTCCAGTCGGTGAGACGGTCGCCCTTGGTGAGGTGCGTGCCGAGGCTGCGCTCGACGAGTGTCGCGAGCGACGGCGAGGAGTACCCGAGGAACCCGGCCGCGACCTGGGTGTCGAACAGGCGGGTGGGCACCGTGCCGCAGGCGCGGTCGAGGACCTCGAGGTCCTGGTCGGCGGCGTGGGCCACGGCGAGCCGCGGCCCCGCGAACACCTCGCCGAGCGGGGCGACGTCGACGGCCAGCGGGTCGACGAGGGCGACGTGGCCCGGCCACGCGATCTGCACCAGGGCGAGGTGCGGGTAGTAGGTGCGCTCGCGATGGAACTCGGTGTCGATGCCGTAGACGGGCTGCTCGCACAGCTCGGCGACCAGCGTGCGCAGCGAGTCGGGATCGGCGACCCAGCGGGTCACGGCGTCGGCGGTCAACCCATGGCCTTGGGGCGTGCGCGCCTCACCTCGTCGCCGCCAGGCAGGTTCCCATCGGCTCGAACCCTACCCGGGGCCGCCTTGCCCCGATCGGATGGCGGCCAGGTCGGCGCGATCCTGCGAGTCGAAGTCGCGCGGCGGGCCGCCCCCGAGCACCTGGGTCACGAGGTCCGATTCCACGGCCCAGTACATGACCGACCCGCGGTTGCGCGAGTGGCCGGGATGGTCGGGATCGCCCCGGCCGGTCGACAGCACCAGGTCGACGAGGCCGAGGAGGTGACCGAGCTCGTGGATGGTGACGGCGTCCTCGATCGCACCCTCGCTGATCACCGGCGTGTCGGCGGACGCGACCTGGTCGGAGAACACCGCGGCCACGTCGCCGCGGACGGCCACGCCGAGCACCGAGCTGTCGCCCTCGTAGGACCCGCGGAGGAAGAGGAGGTGAACCGCAGCGCGATCGTCACGCGGGGCCGCCTGCGCGTAGCGGTCGGCGAGCGCGTCGATGTCGTCGACGCTCCAGCTCCGCGCTCCGCCCGGCAGCGAGCCGACGCCCGTCGCGCTGACCGGCTTCTGCGACACGTCGGCGAGGACCTTGGTCGCGTGGTCGATGGATGACGAGTGCGGTGCGGCGCCGGCCTGGGAGAGCACGTCGAGCACCAGCGACGTCGCCGGAGCGGGGCGCAGAAGCCGCGGGGCGTAGGCGCCCACGGGGCCCGAGCCCAACGTGGCGGTCGCCGCCGGGGCGGGCGCAGAGGTGGACGGCGCCGTGTCGGGAGGGGCCGCCGGCCGCCCGGTCGGAGCACCTGGAGCTCCGGCCGTCGCCCCTGATCCGTTCCCTGACCGCGGCGCGCGGGAGGCCCCCGACGGGCGCCCGGTGGTCGGCGGCGCCGAATCGGTCCCGTCGCCGGCGACCGTCGTGGTCGGCGCGCCGTAGGCGACGGCGCCGGCCTGCGGCGCGTCGCGCCGCCCGCACCCGGGGAGCATCGCCGTGACCGCCAGTGCCAGGGCGGCGCCGGTCGCGAGCCGGCCGCGGCGGGTCCGTCCTGCAGGCGCTCGGCTCATACCGATAGGTTCCCCGCCATGCCGCTGTTCTCCTTCGAGGGCCGATCGCCCACGGTGCACCCGGATGCCTTCGTGGCGCCGACCGCCACGCTCGTCGGTGACGTCACCGTCGAGGCCGGCGCCTCCGTGTGGTACGGCGCCGTGATCCGCGCCGACTACTCGCCGGTCGTCATCCGGGAAGGCGCCAACGTGCAGGATGGCGCCGTCCTGCACGGCCCGCCCAACACGCCGACCGAGGTGGGCCCAGGCGCGACCGTCGCCCACCTCGTCGTCGTGCACGGCGCCATCCTCGGCGAGGAGTGCCTGGTCGCCAATGGGTGCACCGTGCTCGACGGGGCGCGCATCGGCGCCCGCTCGATGATCGCGGCGCACTCTCTCGTCGCCGCCAACGCCGTGATCCCCGACGGCGTACTTGCCGCCGGCTCCCCCGCGCAGGTGAAGCGGGCGCTGGCCGGCACCGGCGCGGAGATGTGGGTTCGCATGAACCCATCCGCCTACCGCGACCTCGCGCAACGCCACAAGATCGGCATCGCCCCGGCGGACTGACGCGAGCGGCGCGTCGCCCTGGCTAGCCGCCGTAGTTCATGCGCGTGTCCTCCATGCGGAGCACGTCGGTCGACTCGTCCCCCTGGAACGCGGCGTCGACCACCTCGCCGACGAAGAGCGTGTGCTCGCCGCAGTCGAGCTCGTCGCGCACCTCGCACTCGATGTACGCGACCGCCTGGTCGAGCACGGGTGCACCGGTGCGGCCGTCGTGGAAGGCGAACCCGTTGAGCGTGGCGCCCTCGACCTCGACCGGCTTCGTGAACTTCCGGACGATCGCGCGGTCGTCGCGGTCGAGGAGGTTCACGACGAACGCGCGCGACCCGGCGATCAGGTCGTGGGTGACGGCTTCCTTCTCGACGGAAACACCGACCAGCTTCGGGGCCGAGCCGATCTGGATGACCCAGTTGGCGGTCATGGCGTTGCGGCGGTCGCCGGCGCGGGACCCGACGACGAAGAGCCCC